>VGRJ01000001.1 GCA_016875405.1 Deltaproteobacteria bacterium
AGACTCGTGTGGCCGCTCGTCGTTGCGTCGACGCTCGCGGTCGGCTGTCAGCGGGCGCGCGCCCACGACACCGACTCGAGCGCGAAAGCGACCTCGAGCGCCGCACCGCTCCCGTCGAGGGCCCTCGCGACCGACGCGGTGCTACCGCGGCCAGCCGAGAGCCCGAGCGCATCCCCCGGCGCGACCCGGACGGCCGCGGAGCGCTGCGGCGACGCGCGAGAAGCCGCGCTGCTCGAGCCCGCTTTGCCGGGCGCCGAGGCTTACGAGCGCGAGCGCCTTGACTTCGCGCGAGTGCGCGGTCGCTCCCTCCTCTGGAAGCGCGCCCCGGGAGCGCTGTCGCCCGCGCTGTCCGAGGCCCTCGCGCGGCGCGGCAAGCGCGACTCGGTCGTCGATGTGTTGCGACGACTCGAGCGTCAGCTCGCCACACCCGCCGCGCGGCGCGACGCGTTCCTACGCGAGGGGTACTTGTTCGCCGACGACGTCGAGCTCGCGCTCGCGCTCGTCGAGCAACTGCAGCTCGTCGAGCTGTTCGACGAGCCGATGCTCGTGCTCGAGCGCGGCGTGGAGCGTCACGTGCTCGTGCGCGCGCCGAAGACTCGGTGGCTCGCCGAGCGTTATCTCTACAAAGGCGGACCGAACGCCGGCATGCCTGCCGAGCTCCTGCTCGGCGACCGCATCGCGACCCGCGCCGAAGCGCTCGACGCCGCCGCACCGCTCGTGGTCGACCTGCGCGCGCTCGCCGAGACGGTCTCGTTCGACCGCATTCGGCCGCTACGCTTGACCGAGCGACACCTCGTCGCGGAGCTGCGCTACGGGCCGGACACCTGGGTGCCGGCGCTGCTCGAGGTCAGCGGCGCAAAGGCCGCGCTCGCCTGCGAGGCGCCGACTCCGGCCGCCGAAGCGAAGCGCCGCGCGTTCGTCGCGGACCGTGCGCCGCTCGACGCCGCGATGGTGCGCGTCCGCGAGGTCGTACGCGCGATGACGAAGGAGGAGCTGCCGTTCGACGCGGCGCCCGAGCAAACGAACGGAGTGCTCCGGCGCGACTGGCGGCGCGCATACCTTCAGGGCAAGACCCAGTTCTCGAGCAGCGGGCGGGACTACCCCGTCTACACGGACGATGGGCAGCCGCGCCCTCCGCAGGTGTGCATCGACTTCCTGACCGACGTGTGGGAGCGCGCGAGCGGGACCTGGTATCAGCCCGCCGTCGTCGAGGATCTCGAGGGCAAGCGCGGTCAGCTCGGGCCGCAGCCAAAGCTCCTCGAGGGCGGGATCCGCTTCGATCAGACGCGGATCAAGAATCGGCGGAGCGTCGTTCAGTTCGAGCGCTTCACGCGCAAGAACGACGAGCTCTTCGACGTGTGGGAGGTCCCGAAGCGCGAGCGTGTGAAGTTCGAGGAGCGGGCCGAGTTCTACCGCTACCTCGAGACCGCGGCTGACCGCTTCCGCGTCGGCGACATGCTGATCATCCACGGCTACAAGGAAGGCGGCAGGCCGCACTACCACAGCCTTCTCATCACCGAGACCTGCCCGGTAACCGGTGCGATTTCGCTCGTCGCATCGAACGCGGTGAAGCCTCGTGAACAGACGCTCGAGGGGATCATGCACCTCTCGCCCGGCCGCACATTGCGGTCGCGCATTCGCGTCCGCGCTCCGTGGCTCGGGCTCGTCGCGAAGACGAACGCTGCCCCGCGATGAGGCGACGTCGCGGGGACGACGGCGCGCCTCCCTCGGTCACTCGACCGCGAGCGTGAACGCGACCTGCGCCTTGACCGGAATGCACTCGGTCTCGTCGCAGACGCCGAACTTGAGCGTGCCGGAGATCGTCTTCGTGCCGCCGGTAGAGGCCGTGAGCGTGACGGGGATCGAGCTGCGCTTCTCGCCAAACGCGGCGCCGGAGAACTTCTCGGCCGCGAACGAGATCCCCTCGGGCGCCGGATCGGGCTTGAACACCGACGGGTACTTCTCGTTGCAGTGGTAGCGGCCCGACGCGGTGAAGACCGCGGCGAGGGGCACGGCCGCTCCCACCTTTGCGCGCTGCGGACCCGAGAGGTAGGCCGCGTATTCGGCGCCCGTTCGTCGATGGCCCTCTACCATCGGGGCGGACGCTGGCTCGACCGCGACCGCCGAAGCCGCTCCGGTCGAAAGGACCTCCGCGGCGGTGCCGGTGCCGGAGGGCCGCCCGCCACGTGCGGCCGCGGGGCTCTCGGCGGGTGGAGCCGCGGCCGGCGGGCTCGAGGCGTGGCTCGCCGGCGAGCTCGTTTCAGCGGCCGTCGCGAGCGGCGACGGTGAGCCCGACGTCGCCGCGGACGCCACGCGGGAAGTCTCGCCCGACGGCGGCGCTTCGGTCGAGCACGCCAGCGCGAGCGTGGTGAGGAGCGAGAGAGAGCTTCGGCCCGAGCGCGTCATGGGAGAGTCCTGCGCGGCGAGGTCGCCTAGCCCTCGACCGCAACCCCGAGGCGTCGGCGGAGCGTCGCGCAGCGCTTCGAGGTGAAGAAGAGGACGAGCTCGTCGAGCATGCCATCGACGTCGCTCGAGCCCTCGGCGCGAAGCACGGTCTCGGCGGCCGCGAGGTCGTTCGAGAGCAGCAAGCCCGTGCTCGCGACGGTGCGCTCGACCGACTCGAGCCAGCGCGCGATGTTGAGCCGCCCCCCGTTCTCGACGAAGCGCGCGAGCGAGCGGCGCAGGCGCGCGCGCCCAGGCTCGCCGAGCAGCGGCTTGATGATCACGCCGAGAGGCTCGACGCGGGCTCTCGTCTCCTCGGTCAGCGCGAGCTGCGGGTCGACGACGAGCAGGGCCGCGATGACCCAGTCCTCGAGCCGCCGGATCGACCCCGACGGCCGAGCGAGCAGATGCTCCCGTCGGTACCACGCGAGATGGCTTCCCGCGAGAAAGGCGAGCTCTCGAGGCGAGCGGCCCTCGAGCGCGCGGAGCCCGAGGCGCGTCGCGGGACGCGGCGTGAGTACGATGTCCGCACCCCGGTCGAGGTCACGCGCAAGGTGAATGGGCGGCAGCTTGACGCCGAGGATCGCCGCGGCCCAGCTGAGACAGCGCACCGCGGGCTCGGTCGAGCGCTGCGGATCGACGAGCGTCGTCGGATCGAGCTCATCGGGCGTCAGGCTCGCCCGCAGCGCGGTGACGTGTCCGAGCAACACCGCTGGTGCGATCTCGGCGAGCGTGTCCCCGATGGTGCGATCCTGCTCCGGGTGGACGAGGAGCTCGCGCCACTCGTCCTCGAATACCGCGCGCGTCGGGCGGACCACGGCCTCCTCGAAATGGGCGAGGTACGTGGCGCGCTCCTGGTCGTGCGCCTCGCCGATGAAGACGAGCGCGTGGGCGATGCAGTAGCGACGATCGAGATCGTCGGCGCGCTGCAACGACCGATACAGGGCGCGGAGCAGATCGGGATCGCGCGGACTCGTCTTGAGGAGCCGATGCAGCTCGGCCGGATCGTTCCGCGGCACCACGACGCGCGGAGCCTCGTGGAGCTTCGGGACGGGCGGCAGCGGCGGGATCGGCGCAGCTGAGACGGCCTCGACGACCTCCTCCTCGACGTCGACAACGATGACGTCCGAGGCAGCCGCGCGCAGCGCCTCGGAGATCGGACGACGCGAGCGGTGGCGACCGGGCGCCCGAGGTTCGACGGCGCGTGCCTCGGCACGGGGGGTCGCGAGGGCGTCGGGCACGGCAGGCTCGGCGCGCGAAGCCTCTGCGGCCTCGGACACGTCAGCGGGCGGAGCGTCCGCCTCGTCGCCCGCGCACTCGAGCTCGCCGAGGCGCTCCTCGAACTCGGCGACGCGAGCGGCGAGCCGCTCGTTCTCCTGCTCGAGGCGCTCACCCTCACCGACGAGGCGCGCGTTGTCGGCCTCGAGACGATCGACTCGCGACGAGAGCACCACGCGCTCGAGCTCGAGCGAGCTCTCGCGGGCGTCCCATGAGTCAGCGAGCGGCGCGAGGCTCTTGCGCGACCGTCGCGACGCGCGCGACCCGTCACGTAGCTCGTCCTCGTCATGCCCCTTCTCGACCACCGCGACGCGATGCCGGGCCTCATGCGCGGCGAGGAGCGTCTCCTCGACAGGGCGCGTCGCAGCGTCGTCGAGCCCGAGCAGCTCGGCGGCGGTGCGGAGCTGGCGCCGCTTGTCGGGCGTGATGAGGCCGTCCCAGATCACCTCAGCGAAGAGCGCAGCGTACCGCGCCTCGGCTTCCGAGAGCTCCACGCCGAACGCCGTTGACGTTGGCAGGAACGCGGTGGCGTCGTGTGTGAACGGCTCGTCTGACATGGGCCCCCGTGACCTCCGCTCGAGAGGCACCGCGCCAACGCGGTGCCATCCTGGTAGGCTACCAAGCTCGGCCCCTTGGCGGAATTGGCAGACGCGGCGGACTTAAAATCCGCGAGCTCTTACGAGCTGTCCCGGTTCGACCCCGGGCGGGGCCACCGAGCATCCCGGTTCGCGACACGGCGGAACGGAGCACGCTCTCCGGCGCGCTCGAGTCAGCGCTTCACGCGCTCGAGGTACTTGCCGTCACGCGTGTCGACCTTGATCCACTCGCCCTCGTTGATGAAGAGCGGGACCTGCACGACCGCGCCGGTCGACAGCGTCGCCGGCTTGGACGCGCCGCCAGAGGTGTCGCCCTTCACGCCAGGCTCGCTCTCGACGATCTGAAGCTCGACGTGTGCGGGCAGCTCGCAGGCGATCGGGCGCTCGCCGAGGATCGTCACCTCGACGCTCATGCCGTCGGCGAGGAAGAGCTTCTGGTCGCCGACGACCTCGGCCGGTACGTACTGCTGGTCACCCGAGTGCGGGTCCATGAAGACGAAGCTGTCACCATCCTGGTAGATGTACGTCATCTGACGCATCTCGACGTCGGCGACCTCGAGGCTCTCACCGCTCTTCCAGGTCTTCTCGACGGTGTTGCCGGTCTCGAGGTTGCGGAGCCGGCAGCGCGTGAAGGCCTGCCCCTTGCCGGGCTTGACGAACTGGAAGTCGACGACGATGTAGGGCTGGCCGTCGACCATGAGCTTGAGGTTCTTGCGGATGTCACTCGTGTCCATGGGGCGCGCGGCATGTAGCACGACTCGTCGGCGATTTATATGGCAAGCTTCTTGTCGTGGATGACCTCGACGAAGAGCTTCGCGACATCAAGCGTGAGATCATCGAGTCGCGCGGCCTCGTCATCAAGACGAACAACCTGACCAACGCCCTCGCGGCGGACCTGAAGACCATCGGCCGAAGGCAGCAGACGTTCGAGCGCCGCGCCTTCTGGAACAGCGCCGCGGCGAACGTCCTCTTCGTGGTCGTGGTCCTCGGCGTGGTGAAGGTGTCGTGGGACTTTCGCGCGGACTCGGTCGAGCGCGAGATCACTCGCTCGCAGACCGAAGGGAAGCGGCTGCGCGAAGAGCTCGACGGCGTGCAGCGCTTCGAGGACGAGCGGGCACGCGCGGAATCTGCCGCCGCGACCTTCTACGAGCTGATCCGGACCGGGAAGCGAAAGGAGCTCCTCGAGGGCTACGAGGCCGTCGCCAAGGAGCGGCTCACCCGCGCCGAACGCGCGTTCTTCGGGGACGAGGTCAAGCGCGCGCGCGGTCAACTCTCGGTGGCCGCCTACCACACGGGCATCGACCAGGTGCGGACCGGCAAGTGGCAAGAGGCCGTCGCCTCGCTCGAGGATGCGCTTCGCAACGACGACGCCGGGACCCACGCGCCCGCGGCGCGGCTCGCGCTCGCGCAGGCGTACCGCAAGCTGAACCGCCAGCGAGACGCGATCCCGCTCCTCGTCAAGCTGTCGGAGGCCTCGGCGGATCCCGAGGTCCAGGACGACGCGGCGTTCCTGCTCTCCGAGTGCTTGGTCGACATCCAGGCTTGGAACGACGCCAAGACCGCGCTGCGCACCTTCCTGCGGCGGTTCCCGCAGAGCTCGTTCGCGAACGACGCACGCATGACCCTCGCGGACGTCGAGGCGAAGCACTGACGCCCCCGTGATATAGGGCGCCACGAACATGACGGGCCTCGACCGGAAGCTCCTCCTCCTGCGCGAGCTGTTGCAGACGCCGCGCGAAGAGCTCGTCCACTTTCCGCGGCGGGCAGGTCTTTACACGCAGCCCTCGCGCGAGGAGCTCGAGCAAGCGCAGGACCTCGTCGAGGCGATCGTGCAGGCGCTTGGCGAAGACGGCGGACCGGCCTGGCAGCGCGTGCGCGACGCCTGGCTCGGCTCGCGGCGGCGGCACGGCGCCCCTCCGGCCCCGGGTCTCGTCGATCCGCCTGCGCCCGCGTGGATCGGCGCGCAGCCCGCGAAGCCGGCGCTCGGCGACCCGGCGCCCGGGACCGAGGATGCGGCCTCGCTCGAACGGCAACGCCAGCGCTTCGTCCCTCAGGCTCCGCCAGTCTCAGTGGCAGCTGCGATGCCCCTCGCGCTCTCGCAGACGCCGCCGACGCCGCCCATCTCCCCGCTGCGCGAGCTGCTCGCCGCGGAGGCTCGAGCGCAGCCGCCCGCGCCCCCTCCGATGCCACACCACGCCGCCGCGCGCCCGACCGGCCCCACCCTACCGCCAACTCCCGTCTGGCCGCGTGAGGCCGCCTGGCCACCTGCGCCGCCGGTCCACGGAGAGTCCTACGCCCTCGGCCCCGCGGTTGCGGTCGGCGCAAGCCCTGCGGTGACCGCGCCGCCGGCGCACGCCCCGTCGCGCGAAGTGCGGGCGCTCGGGGGTGTGGATCTCGGCGCCTGGACGACCTCGCGGTACGCGGCCCTGTGCGCGGCCTGTTCGGCCGACCCGGCGCGAGCCGCCGATACCGCGCGCGAGTACGGCCTCCCCGACGAAGCGTCGCGCCGCCTCGTCGCGGACTACTTCACGGATCGCTTCGACCGCGATCCGACCGAGCAAGAGCTGTGGGAGCGACTCGTCCAGCAGTTCCGCAAGCGCCTCGTCCATCGAACGACATGACGAGCGCCACGGTCACGGGTTGATTTTTATCAAGCACCGTCACGCCTGAGCGGGCCACACGCGCTCGCGCGGCACCCACTCGGCACGACCGGGGCCGAGCTCGCAGAGAAAGTGGCCTCCCTGACCGCCGAGGAGCGTCGCCGAGTAGGTCGCGCCGTCGCTCCAGAGCACCTGGACGGGCATCCCCGCGTAGGGCAGGGGCGTACTCGAGGGTGTCGGCGCTCCGGTCTGCGGTGACTCGAGCGGTCGCGCGTGCGGCCCGAGCAGCGCGTCGTCGAGATGCAGCGCGTGTCGATACGCGCCGAACAGCAGCGCCGCCGAGAGGACGAGGGTGCCGGCGACGCCGAGGAGCATGAGCCCGACGTCGCTCGGCGCGACCCCGTAGCCACCCTGGCTCATGAGCGCCCAGTCGTAGAAGCCGTGGATCCCCACCGCCACGGTGAGTCCGCCGACGATCCAGCCCGCCGCGGCACCGCGCGCGAACCGCGCGCGCCCGACGAAGTATCCCATGAGCCCGGAGGCGAGCGCGTGCATCGGCACCGCGGTGAGGGCCCGCAAGATCCCGATCGCGAGGTTCCCGCCGGCGTAGAGGATGTTCTCGAGGAGCGCGAAGCCGAGGCTCGCGGCGGCGGTGTAGAGGATGCCGTCCATGACCTCGTCGAAGTGCGGCTTCCGCCAGAGGTAGACGAGCACGCAGGCGAGCTTCAGCGTCTCCTCTGTGAACCCCGCGATGAGGAACGCGTCGAGGAAGCGGCCGCCCGCGTGGGTCACGTCGCCAAGGGCCGCCGACATCGCGAGCTCGATGAGCGCCGCGGGGATGCACGATCCGATGCCGAGGAGCACGACGTTGCGCACGCTCCCCGGCGGCTCAGGCCGCTTCGAGTCGAGGCGCTGAAACACCCAGAGGAGGAAAAGCGCGGGTGCGATCGCGACGGCGAGCGTGAGCTGCACGCGGCGAGCATGACACAGACGAGTCGCAGGCCGCCTTTCTTTGATGCTTCAGTGTAGAACCCTTGACCGCTCGCCGGACTCACAGTCCGAGCCCGGCGACGGCGTTGTCGCGGCGCAGGCTCGCGATATGGCGTCAAATTCGGCCTCTGAGGCGCTCGTGGACTAGAAATGCCGGCCAGCCTATGCGCGCGTCCGGCTCGCTTCTGCTCATCCTCACAGGGAGTCTGTTCGCGTGCGATGCGGCCATCGATGAACGTGAGGCATCGAGCGGTCGCATCGCCACGGGGGCCGCCGCGTTGGACCTCGCGACGAGGGCGGGCGTCGAGGTCGCCGGAGGCCAAAGCCTTCCGGCGAGTCGACCACAGGAGCCGCGCGACAAAAGACACGAAGAAGAAGAGGTCACGTGCGCGCGTACCGCGATGTCGGGCCGCGACCTCGCCGTCGTTCTCGCGCGTGGGCACGTCGCGCGGTTCGGTCGAGAACCGGAGGAGCGACGGCTCCTCGGTGCGTGGTCGCTCGCAGCCCTCGAGGGGCACCGCGGCGAGCGACTCTACGGCTACAACATCGGCAACCTGATGCCTGCGAAAGGGATGCCGTCGTGCCTGCACCCGACAGCGAGTGAGGCGGGGCGCCCGGTGCGCCTCCGTATGTTCTCGACGCCAAGCGAGGGCGCGGAGGCGTTCTGGGCAGCGCTCGGACCAACCAGCGGGCCCCTCTTCGCCGATCTCGATCAAGGTCGCTGGCTCGCGTTTGCCGATGCCCTCGCGGAACGGGGCTTTCATCGCGCCGAGCCCGAGCGATACCGAGACGGGCTGCCTCGGCTCGCCGAGTCCGCGACGCAGCTCCTCTTGCCGCGCCTCCGCGGCGAGCTCGCGGCGCGCGAACCCTCCGCCTCGTCAACCGAGCTGTTCGGAGCGTATTCACGCTTGCCCGTCTCGGTCTTCGTGTCGAAGAGCTCACCCGTCCACATCCCTAAAACCATATGAGAATGCCAAGCTCTCGCATCTTGCTGGCCATCGCCGCAACCACCGCCACAACGGTGGTCGTCGGACCGCTGCGCACCGCTTCGAGCGCCGACCCTGTCGCCACGACGAGTGCTTCAGCCGCAGCGTCGCCGAGCGCGCCTCCAACACCGCCGACCTGCGAGGAGGCGTGCGCGACCGCGGTACGCGCGCTCGGGGAGTGCGAGCTCTCGACCGGCGGGCTGCTCGTCGCGATCGGAGGGGCCGCGCGACTCAGCCAGCTCGACTGCAAAGGCTACTGCGCGACTATCGACTCCGCCGAGGTCACCCGCATCGACGCGTGCTTCCCACGCCTGCGCTGTGAGGACTACCGCGCTTGCCTCGCCGAGGTCGGCGCGACAGCGACGAGAGCCTCCGAGACGACGACGCGCGAGCGCGATGGCGCCGAGATGATCACCGTCCCCGCAGGCCCATTCGTGCGCGGGGTCCCCCGAGTGGCGCGCGCGCTGCGCGACGTGGAACGGAAGACGGTCGAGCTCCCAGCCTTTCGGATCGACCGCGACGAGGTCACCGTCGCGCGGTACCGACGCTGCTATGTCGAGGGGGGGTGCAAGGCGCCCTCAGTCGACGGCGAGCCGGACCCGGCCACGGTCAGCGAGGACTCCGAGACGACGCCGAAGCTGCGCGGCTGCAACTGGGGCGTCGCGGGTCGCGACAAGCACCCGATCAATTGCGTCGACTACGCAGGCGCGCGCGCCTACTGCGCCTGGGTCGGAGCGCGCCTGCCCACTGAGCTTGAGTGGGAGAAGGCGGCGCGCGGCGGCGACGCGCGGCGCTACCCTTGGGGGGTCTGGGACCGGACGTGCAAGCGGCTCGTGTGGGATCCCGGCAACTCGATCCCGACCCGCGGTTGCTCGAAACGCTCGACCGCCGAGGTCGGCACTTCCCCGGGTGGGGACTCTCCCTTCGGCGTCCACGACATGGCCGGAAACGTCTGGGAGTGGGTCGGTGGCATGTACGTCGAGGGGGAATATGCGGATCCACAGACCGACGCGACACTTGCGCCAGGTCAGGCGTACGGAGTCGTGCGCGGCGGAGGTTGGGGGCGCGACGACGGCGACGCGCTGGCGCACGACGTGACGACCCGCTTTATATGGTTCAAGGAGCACCGAATCGAAGGCGTCGGCTTCCGCTGCGCAATGGGGGCGCCGTGAGCGCGCGCACCGCGAGACAGGCGAACCTCCTCTGGCTCGCCTGCGTCTGCAGCGGGCTGTCGCTCGGCGCGTGCTCGAAGGCTGGAGCGCCGAACGCGAGCGTAAGCGCGAGCGCGACTGCCTCCGGAGCCGCAGCGAGCGCAGAGTCCGAGGTCGGGATCCCGGCGGAGGCACTCGCGGCAGCAGGCCTCACCACCCAGGACTTCGAGCCCGGACCCGCGCCATCGCTCCCATCGGTGCCCGCCGCTGAAAAGGTCGCGCCTGGACCGGGCAGCTGGAGCGACAGCCTCGCCGCGCTCGTCGGTGCGTCCCCTCGCCGACCGGTCGCCAAGCCCGTGAGCGTGCCGGACCCATGGCCGGAGTGCGCGACAACCTTCGCTCGCGACGCGAGCGCGAAGAAGCACGAGGTCGCATGGTCCGCGCGCAAGAAGGCCGCCGCAGCGTATTTCGCGCGCGCGGACGGGCTCGCGCAGACGCACTGGGCTCCCGTGCAACGGAGCTTCTGGCAAGCGCGTCGGCGGCTCATCGACGCGACGGCCGAGGGCTGCACCATCGACGCGCCGTCGGCCCCATGCGCACCGTTCGTCGAGCGCCTGCGCGCGAGCGAAGCGCTCGGAGCCTTCTCCTGCACCGTGAAGCACGTCCTACGAGCGACGGACGCTCCGGCGCGCGACCTCGTCGCCTGTGAGGTCGATGCATACAGATTCCTGCTCGAGATCCGCGACGACGCTCGCAGCGCCGTGCTCGGCGCCGAGCTGGCGGCCGCTGCGGAACGGAGCGGGCTCGCTGAAGCGCTCGGAGCGCAGCGCCTCGACCCGGCCACCGACAGGCTGCCCGCGGCACCGCTCTCGCCTCCAAAGCTGCGCCTCGACGGGCTGGAGGGGCTTGTCCGCTTCGCCCCGCGCGAGGGTGACGCAGCAGGCGCGCTCGAGGCGCTCACCTCGAGCGGGCTCGAGCCAACCGTCGTCGTGTCGCTGTGGGGCGAGAAGGCCCTCTGGCTCGTTCGTCCGAAGAAGGGCTCAACACCATCCGTCGTGCTCGAGCAGCGCGGTGAACCACCACCCCCGCCCGCGCCAACTCCTCGACCGGCACGAGAGCCCGACGACGACGATGACGACGACGACGAGCGGAAGCCGGAAGCCCAAGGGCCGACCGCCCCCCGCTGCACCGGGACGGGGCGCTGGGATTTGGCAGCCTGTTCCGCGCAGAGTGAGGAGGGCTCGCTCGCGCCTTGGTTCCGCGTTGCTGGCGGTCCTGGGCGTCCGCAGATCGCGGTGTTCCCAGCGCAGCCAGGCCAAGCCGTCGGGATGACGTGGCCGCCCGACGAGAGCGCGCGTGTCCTCGCGTTCCGGCGCGAGGTCATCTCGCGCGGTGGGTTCGGCGCGTTCACGTGCTCTCTGGCAGATGCGAACCTCGCAACGGACAGTGACCATCCGTTCGACGAGCGCACGCTTGCGCTCGCGCGACGCGCAGGCGTCCCCGAGGGCGAGCTGGTGGAGTGGCGGCTCTCATGCCTCACGGGCGAAGACGCCGGCGGCGGGCTCGTCGTCCTCCACGTCCCGTCCTACGACCTGTGGGCGGACGCGACGCTCGGCGTCGACGGTTACTCGGTGAAGGAGTACCACGCGGTCCGCGGCGGTCACTTTGCCGGGCCGCTCCGCGCGATCGCCGAGGCGGGTCTCCTCAACCTGCCACGGGGTGCGAAGCTCGAGGTGTCGGGGTATGCGTCGCTGCGCCGCGCGTCGTCCGGCGAGTGGCACGTCGGCTTCGCGTCGAGCTGCCCCGAGAGCGGCCTCCCATGCGAGTTCCGTGACGGACGCGGATCGCCGACCATCACCAGCGTGGCGATGGAAGCCTGCGACGTGAGCGGCTTCGCGTATCCACGCTGAGCCGGCCGAGCGCGAGCCGAAGGGGTCGACGTCGCAGCTCCGGCAGAGCGCGGCTAGCCCCCCCGCGTACCGCGCGCGTCGGAGCTGAGCAGGTCGGGCCCGTCAGCTCCGCATCGGTCGGGTCACTTGCAGACGGCGTTGTTCATCGGATCGATCTGGGTGTTGCCCTTGCACTCCTTGTCGCTGCACGAGCCCTTGTCGTTGCAGTAGTCACAGGAGCCGAGGAGTTTGTCGCTGCAGTCGGGGTCCATCGCGCCGCAGCCGCAATCGCAGACATCGGCCGACGGTCCCGCCTCCTTCTCGTCGTAGAAAAAGAGGTCGCACTTCCACGCGCTCGGCACGCACTTGCCCTCGCCGCAGAACTCGTTCGCCATGCAGCCGGCCACCGTCTCGGCGGGCATCAGCTCACAGTCGGGATCCGGGACGCCGCAACCACAGTCGCAGCCGTTGCCCTTGCCGCCGTTGAACTTGGCGGGAGCGCATGTCCAAGCCTCCGGCGTACCCTCGCAGGTCGCCTTCATGCCGCACGTCTGCCCCTTGTAACAGCCATCGACGCTGTTCGCGGGGTTCGCGCAGTCCGGGTCGACGGTGCCGCAGTTGCAGTCGCAGAAGATCTCCGACGCGCCGGCCTTGGTCTCGTCGTAGTAGGCCGGATTGCAGGTCCAGCCGTCGGCGGGCGGCTTGATGTCGAACGTGAAGGAGGCGAGCGCGGCGCACTTGCCGTTCGGGACCGGCGTCACGTCTCCGGAGGCGTCGTCGATCGTGACCTCCTCGAACACTACGTTGGTCATCTTGCCCGTGAGGAGGAACTTTCCGTCGTACTTCGTCACGTCGACGGTGCCCGCCTTCGCGAAGTAGTAGGCCGCGGCGCCATCCTGCGTGGAGTCCTCCTCAAGGAGCACGCAGATCTCGTCGGTCCCGCACCCGGCCGTAGACTTGGGGGGCTTGAGGGTCGTCGTTCCTACGGCCTTTTCCGTCAGGACGATGCCGACGTAGTCCTCGTCCGCGCCGCCGAGGTTCGGCGTCGCCACGCCCGCGAAGACCGGCGAGGTGCTGCTCGCGAGCGCGAAGCCGGAGACGTCGGCGATCGCCACGCACTTGGCATCCGAACCATCGCCCCCGCTGCCCGCGCCGCCCGAGCCTACCGTCGCCGAGACCGTCACCGTGGTCGAGGGCGAGTCGGACCCGCCGCAAGCAGGCGCGAGGGTGGCGGCCGCGAGGCCAGCGACGAAAGCCGTGAGGATGAGAGGACGCTTCATCATGGTTCTCCTCGAGTTCCGCTGTCGGTACGCGAGTCACGGACAGAAGTCGACGGCGTGCTGCTGACATCCCGCGGTCTCAGCCGAGCCACGCGCGCTCGAGCCAGGCGAGTGAATCGGGGGCGGCGCGGAGCTCTTGGTCGAGCGCCCGCACCGGTGCAGAGGGACCAAGGGGCGCACCGTAAGCGCGCGCGTAGAGCACCCACGACGGCAGCTCGTAGTGGTGGAGGAGCGGCCCCATCGGATGGGTCGCGGCGCTCGCCAGGACGGCAGCAGCCGACTCGAGGTCCGCCGCCCCGACGAGCGCGGTAGCAGTGTCGAAGAGCAGCTGACGGAGCGACTCGAACGAGGCCTCGGGAGCAGCGACCATGCGCTCGATCATGCGCTCGAAGCCCTCGTCGTCGAGGCCGGCAGACTCTGCCGCGTCGCGCATCGCGGGGACCTGCGTCTCGAGGAAGCCGGAATCGGGCGCGTGACCGACGAGCCGCCCGACGAGGTAGACGTCGAAGGCGCTCGCGATCGACTCGGCGAGGAGCAGCCCGTCCGAGGAGCGCGCGTGCTCGCCGAGCGCGCGGTGAGCGAGCGCGTGCCACGCGCCGTGGGCGAGCTGATCGGCGGCGAGGTGCTCGTCGACGAGAACTTCGATCGCGTCACCTGGATTCCAGAAGGCGAGGTTGAGGAGCAGCGCCGACTCGTAGCGCTCGAGGGCGCTGCCGGGCTGCGGCACCAAGAAGCGTGCGCCCGTCTTCGACATGGCGTCTTTCAGCTCGCGGTAGAGACCGACGTGACGAAACGACGACTCGTCGTCGAGGGTGAGCTCGGCGAGCGGCAGCGAACGGAGGAGCGGCATCTCGGGACAGTCGCGCATCCGGTGGACACTTGCCACTTCAACGCGCGCATGCGAAACCCGGCGGCGATGAAGGCACGACTCCTGACGGGCTTGTTCGGAACCTGGATCTGCGGCGCGGCGTTCGTAGGCTGCAAGAGCGATGCGCCACCGCCCGCACCGACGCCCGAGGCGAGCTCGACCGCGGCGGCCGCGGCCTCTGGGAAGCCCGACGCGCTCGTGCACCATCTGCCCGCGTTCTCGGACGCGACGAACAAGCGCTTTCGCATCGAGCTGTGCTTCTACGGCGCATACGGCCTGCGCCTGACGCGCGACGCGTACCTCGCGAGCCTCGGCGGCAAGGAGCCGGCCGAGGGCAAGCTTCCAACCTTTGGCGACTTCCCGACCCTCGACGACCCGACGGGAGCGCCCACCGCGAGCCCGAGCGCGGCTTCGAGCGCCACGCCCGCGGGGCCGAAGGCGGAGCCCCGGCTCGCCCCGAAGGCCGCTCCGACCGCGTCCGCCTCGGCGGCTGCTGCGGGGACCGCGTCATCTGGAGCCGCGGTCACCGCGACGCGCCCGACCCTCAACGTGCCAGGCCTCGAGCGGCTGCCGTTCACCCGCTACGTGAGCTCGTGCACGCTCGCGACGCGCAAGGAAGGCAAGAACTCGAGCGAGGAGCCGATCGACAAGGCGATCACCGAGTTCGATGCGTGGGCGAGCAACGTGAACCGACTGGTGATGGGCGCGCAGCGCTACTACTCGGCGAAGCAGTACGACGGAGACAAGTTCGAGCGCGGCCGTTCGCTGCACAAGGAGCTCACCGAGAGCTTCGCGGCGCTCGATGAGAAGTTCGCCGCGCTGACCCAAGCGTTTCTTGCTTGGGAGGTCACGCTCGGCAAGCCAGAGGAGAAGCTCGACAAGGGCGCCGAGGCCGGCTTCGAGGCGCTTCAGACCGCACGGGTGCTCGCCGCCGCGCTGCTCGCCGACAAGCCCGACGCCGAGGCTCTCGCGAAGGCCGTCGAAGCGGTCGTGAAGGCACGCGAGGCGCTCGAGGCGGTCGGCAAGGACGACCCGAAGACGCCTTATCCGCGGGAGCTTGGCGCACGCCTCGGCAAGCTTGTGGTCGCGGCAGGCAAGGCCAAGGACGCGCTCGCCGATCGGCGCGCCTCGATCGGCGCGACGTTCCTCGTGTTGAACGAGGTCGCGGGGCTCGTCGAGGCACACCACCGTGCGCTCGGCCAGCACCTGCGGGCGAGCGGGCAGACGCGCCCGGGGTCGCCGATCACGACGCTGCGTCCGCGCATGGAAAGTCTCGGAGGCCGCCCCGACGCGCGCACCGTGAGGCCTCGCCCTGGCAAGGAAGAGCATCCGGAGTGAGGGTCCCTCGCCCCCGCGCCACGACCTCGACGCGCCCGAGCGACAGGCGCGCGCGGTATGCCGGACGCGAGCCCTGAGTCGGGCGAGCTGCACGAACGGCACGACGCTCGCTCGAGCAACGACGGCCCCGGTGGAAGCTCCGCCGGGGCCGTGTTCGTTTCGCTGACGGGCCGAGCCCGCGAGCGCCAGGTCAGATGAACGGGTTCACGTGGACTGGCTGCTTGCTCTCGCGCAGGTTGTACGAGACGCGCTTCGCGAAGTGGCCGACGAGGGCCGCCGCGACGCCAAACATCGCCACGCCGATCCCAGTCTGAAGCGCGACGGGGATCAGAGGCGAGGACGCCTCGGGGAGACCTCCCTCACCGACCCTCGACGACGGCGACGTGCCGAGCACCCAGAGCGCTGTGAGCAGGAACGCCGCGAATGACATCGGCACGAACCACTTCCAGCACAGGTTCATGAGCTGATCGATGCGGACGCGCGGCAGCGTCCAGCGGATCCACACCACGACGAAGATCAGGACCCACGCCTTGAGGAGGAAGAAAAAGACGCCACCCGCCTGGAGCGCGAGGCTCGCCTCCTGCTGGGCCGGCGTCACGCCGGGGAGCTGCCAACCGCCGAGGAACAGCGCGGTCGCGATGCCACAGAAGACGAAGACGTTCGCCCACTCCGCAAAGAAGAAAAACAGGTAACGCATGCCGGAGTACTCCGTGGAGTAACCGGCGACGAGCTCGCTCTCGGCCTCGGGGAGGTCGAAGGGCGCGCGGTTGCCTTCGGCGAGCGCGGTCGTGAAGAACAGGAAGAACAGGCCGAACGAGACGGGATTCTTGAAGACGAACCAATACCAGGGCCAGCCACCCTTCGAGAGGAACATGTCGCCGAGCCCGCCTTGCGCCTGGATGATGTCCTGCATCCGCAGCGAGCCCGTCATCATCACGACGCAGACGATCGAGACGGCCGCGGGGATCTCGTAGCTGATCACCTGCGCCGCCGCGCGCACGCCGCCGAGCAGCGACCACTTGTTGTTCGACGCCCAGCCGCCGGTCATGAGGCCAATCGCGACGAGCGAGGTGACGGCGACGACGAACAAGATGCCCACGTCGAGATCGGCGGCGATCAGGTACTGGCCGAACGGCATCACCACGAAGGTCGCTGAGACGCCGATGAAGACGAGGTAGGGCGCCAGGCGGAAGAGGGGCTCGTCGCTGTCGGTGGGGACGATGTCTTCCTTGACGATCGACTTGATGCCGTCCGCCATCCACACGATGAAGCCCTGCGGGCCGGCGCGGTTCGGTCCGATGCGCGACTGCATGCGCGCCGAGACGCGACGCTCGACCCAGGTGATGATGCCGGCGGTCGGCGCCATGAAGAGCAGGAGGATCGCGGCGGCGACGCCGAGGATCATCGCAGCGGCAAGGATGTCGTTCGGCAGCGAGCCGCCGTCGAACCCGGACATCGACACCTGGCGAAGCTCGGGCGTCGCGGCGCCACGCTTGATGCCGAGCTGGGCGACGCGCGCTCCGGGCTGCGGCACGAGATCGCCCACCGAGAGCACGGACACGCCGTTGAAGCTGACGAGCAGATCGCCCGTCGAAATTCCCGCGCGATCCGCCGGGCTCGCGGCGGCGACTCCCGAGACGAGCAGGCCGCCCGAGACGGGCGAGCGCGTGTCGTCGATGCGCAGGCCGAGGTGCGCGAGCGCCTTGGTGCCGATCTCGGAGCGCTTCTCGAGGGCCACGCGGCGAATCGAGGGCGCGCGCAGGTCGAGCGTGATGCCGAGGACCTTGCCTTGCACCGCGGTGCCGTCCTGCGCCGTCGCGGCGAGGGCGACGGTGACGTCGCCTTGGAACGTCGTGTGCGCGGCCTCCTCGCCGTAGCCGCAGAACTTGGCAACGACGGCATCGGACAGGACGAAGCTGACCTTGTCGGCCGCAGGCTTCGCGCCCTCGATGACAATGTGGGCCTCCTCGCCCTCGGGGCTCTTGCCGGGCTGGAAGATACGACCGTCGAACGTGACCGTCGCGGTCTTCGCCTCGGCCGCGGGCAGTCGGGTGCCGAGCACCTCGATGTGATCCCCGACCTCGGCGTCACGCGGGACGACGTCGACGAGCTCGAGGAGGTTCGGCGCCTCGGCGCGCTTGCACCCCACCATCAGCGCGAAGAGCGCGAGGAGGAAGACGAGCGCCGACCGGGAGCGTGCGCGAATCGAAGAATCCTTTCGCCGCATGGCCCGGGACTTATAGACCGGCACCCGGTCAAGGTCGAGTATCAGGCGGCACTGAACATCGGTCTGCCGTCGGGGCCGCGCGCCACCTCGATGGGCGAGCCGAAGGCACGGCCGAGGAGGTCCCCGGTCATCACCTCGTCCGGGGCCCCGGACGCGAGGACGCGCCCGGCGTCGAGCAGGACCACCTGGTCGGCGAAGCGGGCGGCGGCGGTGAGGTCGTGCATCGCCACGACGCAGGTAAGGCCCCGCTCGTCGACGCAGCGCCGCAGGAGCTCGTGGCACGCACGCGCATGACGCAAATCAAGCTGAGACGTCGGCTCATCGAGCAGCAGCACGGGCGCGCCCTGAGCGAGCACGCGGGCGAGGTGAGCCCGCTGCTGCTCGCCGCCGGAGAGCGCCTCGAAGCCCCGATCCGCCAGCGCGGAGAGCTCGCATGCGGCGAGGGCCTCCGCGACCGCGCGGGCATCGTCGGGCCCCGGCCGATGCCACGCATCCTGATGGGGTGCGCGCCCCATCGCCACCACCTCGGCCACCGTGAACCCGGCTGGGATCTCGCCGCGCTGCGGCAGAAAGGCCACGCACCGCGCCCGCTCGCGGCGATCGAGCCCCTCGACGCTCCGCTCGCCGAGGGACAGCCCCCCCTCGATTGGGACGAGCCCGGCAATCGCGCGAAGGAGCGTGCTCTTCCCCGATCCGTTCGGGCCGAGGATCGCCGTCAGCGCGCCGCCCGAGAGCTCGAGGCTAACGTCGGCGAGGACCGCGCGCCCGCCGTACGAGACCCCGACCGTCCGAAGCGAGACTTCCACGAGGCGCGAGGCTAGCGCGAATCCCGGCGCGGGAGGCGCACGCTGGACTTGCGCACGCCGGGGACCGATGGTGGACTCCAGCAAGTCGACTTCGCAGCATGGGCATGACCATCGAGACAGGAGCCAGCGGCGGCGCGACCTCGCCTAAGGTCGAGGAGGCGCGGCGCGTCATCAAGCGGTACTCGAACCGCAAGCTCTACGACACGCGGGACAGCCGCTACGTCACGCTTCAGCAAATCGGCGAGATGGTCCGGCGCGGCGAGCACGTGCAGGTGATCGACAACCGCTCGAAGGAAGACAAGACCGAGGCCACCCTCGCCCTGATTCTGTCCGAGGACTTGAAGACCGAGCCTGGACGCGAGCAGCTCGGGACGCTGCGGATCCTGCTGCAAGATCGCGGAGAGAAGCTCCTGTCGAGCCTGCGAGGAGGGCCGATCGGGCGCCTGATCCCCGGCACGGAGCGAGCGAGCGCCCCCGGCGAGCGTCAAGCCGAAGCCCCGCCCGCCGGGGTCGCGCCGCCGCTCGACGCCGGCGAGCGCTCCGGGTCGAAATCGCGGCTCGACGGGATCGTGGCGAGCTCGCGGCAGACCTTCGAAGACCTGCAAGCGACCCTCGACGAGCGGATCCAGGCGGCGGTCCCGGGCCTCGGCCTCATCCGCGGCCTGCGCGCCGACCTCGCGGCGCTTGACAGGCGGCTCGCGACCATCGAGCGCCACCTCGGCCTCGCGTCGCCCGAGGAGCCCGACAAACCCGAAGGATCCTGAACACATGGCGAGCCTTTGCCGCGCCGCCGCGAGCTTGCCGCGCGCCGCGTAAGCTGACAGCATGAGGGTCGAGACGCGCGTCAGGAATAGGCTCCACGACGCCCCTGTTGCTCCTCGCGATGACGTACTTGAAGCCCGCTACCCGCGCCGACCGCGACCCAGAGCGCCCCGTGGCCTTCGAGGCGGAGGTGCTCGACCACCTCGACTCGATGTTCGGCGTGGCCATGCGGATGACGCGCGACGAGGCGGCTGCCGAAGACCTCGTCCAGGACACGGTCGTGAAGGCGGTCCGTGCGCGCGACCAGTACCAGCCCGGCACCAACCTCAAGGCCTGGCTGCTGCGGATCCTCACGAACACCTTCCTCAACCGACACCGGCGCGGCGGGCTCGAGCGAGAGCTCTTCGAGGGGCCGGACGCGACGCCGCTCGCCGACCGATGGATCGGCGCCGCCACGATGCGCGGGATGTACGACCCCGAGCGCGAGGCGCTGGTGCCGCTCGTCGAGGCGGAGGTCCGCGACGCGCTCGAGGCCCTGCCCGAGGCGTTTCGGCTCGTGGTCGTCCTGTCGGACATCGAGGGGCTCTCGTACCGCGAGATCGCCGACACGATGGGCTGCCCCGTCGGGACCGTAATGTCGCGCCTGCACCGCGCGCGGCGCATGCTGCAAGAGTCGCTCCGCGATCAGGCGGTCGCGCTCGGGCTCGTCGACGAGGACGAGGACGAGCTCTCGCGGCGCCGGGCGGCGGCCGGTGATGACGCCGCGCCCGTCGACCTCGCGCGCTACCGGAAGCGCCGCGGGCAGACGACCCTAGGAGAGACGAAGTGAGCGAGGACGCGGTGACGCAGGACTGTACGCGCCTCGATCGCTGGCTGACGGCGTTCCTCGACGACGAGCTCGACGCCGTGC
This sequence comes from Deltaproteobacteria bacterium, assembly GCA_016875405.1. Lineage (GTDB taxonomy): Bacteria > Myxococcota_A > Polyangia > Polyangiales > Polyangiaceae > SYFR01. Next base: position 20,124 of record VGRJ01000001.1, read on the forward strand.
ACGTCCTCGAGGTGGAAGAGCACCTCGGTGCGTGCGAGCCGTGCCGTGAGCGTGTCGCGCTCGATCGCGCGGTGCGCTCGAGCCTCCGCGCGACGCGGCCAGCCGCCTCGAGCTCGCTGCGCCAGCGAGCCGCCGCCGCCCTCCTCGCCGAACGCGCGGCGCGAGAGCAAGCCGCGCGAGAGGCCTCCGCGGCGCACGACGACGAGCGACCGAGCGCAGCGCGGGCCGACGCAGGAGCCGCTTCGACGAGGTCGGCGCCGAAGCTTGTCCGGGTGCGGCTCGTGGCGCCGCTCGCCGTTGCCGCGGCCGTAGCCCTCGTCGCGGGAGGTGCGGCCTACCGCACACGTGAGGCCGAGACCGCCGCGCGCGTGAAGAATCTCCACCCGGCCACCGCACACATGGCGAGCACGTTTGATCGCTTCCTCGACGAGCTCGTCGAGGCCCACATGCAGCCGCCGCCGCCCGAGGTGACGGACGACGACGGCCTTCATAAGCTGAACCCGTTCATCGGCGTGCGCGTGTCACGCCCCGAGCTCACCGCGCTCGGCGCGCGCTACCTCGGCGCCCGCATGCATCACCGCCAAGCGGCGATGCTGCAGTACGCGGTCGGGGATCGCCGGCGGGTCACGCTCTACGTGTTCGATCCGGCGCGCGTGCCGGTCGACGCCAACCGGCTGCAACCCCGCGTGGTCGATAACAAGCACCTCTACCTCGGCCATGTCCGCGGCTATGCGGTCGCGGCCTCCGAGCGCGACGGCGTGGGCTACGCGCTCGCGTCGGACCTCAGCGATCAGGAGACCGAGAAGGCAATCGTGATGGCGGCTCGCTGACCCGGAGGCTACCCTAACTTAGGCGGGTCAACGCGCCGCAACTCCGCCGCTCGAGGCTCGACGATGAACGCTCCCTCCCTCGCCGTCGCCCTTCTATTGCTCGCCGGATGCTCCAACGAGACGGAGGGCCCGAGCGGGGACAGCCCATGCGATGGCTCGTCGGTCGCGCCGATGACGTACGTCGTCGGGCTCGAGGCTCGCGGCGGGACCGGAGCGCTCGGGTTCACGCTCGAGGACGCGCTGCCCGCCCCCCCGGGTCGCGGGACGAACCGCTGGGAGGTCCAAGTCCGGACGAGCGCCGGCGAGCCTGCGACCGGCGCCAGCATCACGAAGCTGCGGCCCTGGATGCCGGACCACGGGCACGGGTCGGCGACGAAGCCGACGACGACGATGGGCCCCGAGGGCCTCGCGACGATCGATGCCTTGGAACTCGTGATGCCCGGCGTGTGGACGGTGACCGTCGCGGCCGAGCATGAAGGTGTCGCGGACGAGGCGACCTTCGCCTTCTGCACCGACGGGTGAACCGTGAGCGGGCCCATTCGCTACGCTCGGCTCCTCTTCGCGGCACTTGCGGTCGCGCTCGGTTCGACGGGGTGCGGCGAGGAGTGCGCGACGGTCTCGACGGCGTGCGATCCGCTCTACTCACCGTCGTTCGACGACGTGCATGCGCGCACGCTCGCGACGTCGTGCGCGACCGCCGGCTCGGCGTGCCATGGCTCCGAGGGCGGCCGCAGTGGCCTCGTCCTCTCGGAGCCCGAGGGAGCGTACCGCGCGCTCGTCGAGGCCGGTCGCGTGATCCCGGGGGACCCCGGATGCAGCGAGCTCGTCGCGCGCATCGTGTCGACCGATCCCGACGTTCAGATGCCTCCGGGCGCGCCGCTGTCGGACGCCGAGCGGTGCGCGATCGTGCAGTGGATCGCGAACGGAGCCACGCGATGAGCCGCGGTTCGTACGCCCTAGGACTCGTCGCGGCGCTGGCCGCCTCGAGCAGCTGCACGTCGGAGTCTCCGAAGCTGCTGCAAGGCGAGGCGTTGAAGGATCCCGAGTCGTGCCGGAGCTGCCACGCGAGCCACGTCGACGAGTGGTCGGGGAGCATGCACGCCTACGCGGCCGAGGACCCCGTGTTCGTCGCGATGAACGCCGTTGGGCAGCGCGAGACGAACGGCGCGCTCGGGGACTTCTGCGTGAAGTGCCACGCCCCCATCGCGGTCCTCGAAGGCGCGACCAAGGATGGCTCGAACCTCGCCGAGCTGCCGCCCTACATGCGCGGCGTGACCTGCTACTTCTGCCACTCGGTCGAGTCTGTCGAGGGCACGCACAACAACCCGCTACGCCTCGCGAGCGACGGCGTCATGCGCGGAGGGATCGCCGACCCAGTCGACAACCCGGCGCACGCCTCGAGCTACTCGCGCTGGCTCGACCGCGATCGCCGAGAGTCGTCGGACATGTGCGGCGCATGTCACGACATCGTGAGCCCCGCCGGCGCGCACATCGAGCGCACCTTCTCGGAGTGGCAGGCGAGCCAATTCGGCAACGGCGAGGCGGCACGCGTGTCCTGCGGGAACTGTCACATGCCGGGACGCAAGGCGCCGATCGCCGACTTCGACGGCGTGAAGCTACGCGAGTTCCACGGGCACGAGTGGCCAGGCGTCGACGTGGCGCTGACGCCATTTCCGAACCGCGAGAAGCAGCGCGCGGCGGTCGAGAAGTCACTGGCGGAGACGCTGATCGCGCAGCTTTGCGTGAGCCCTCCCCTCGCCGATCTGACGGTCGACGTCGTCCTCGAGAACGCCTTCGCGGGGCACGCCTTCCCGAGCGGTGCCGCCCCGGATCGACGCTTCTGGGTCGAGCTCGTCGCGCGGAAGGGTGACGCGGTGGTGTTCGAGAGCGGCGTGGTGCCCGACGGTGGGGCGGTCGCCGAGCTCGGCGATCCAAACCTCCTCTTGTTCCGCGATCGCGTGTTCGACGCGGAGGGCAAGGAGACGCACTCGTTTTGGCAAGCCGCAAGCTACGAGTCGAACCTGCTGATGCCTCGCCCGGCGCCTGACCATCGCTTCACGAAGAGCTATCGCGTCCCGCTGAAGGCAGGTCTCGCCGATCGCGTGACGATGCGCATGTGGGCGCAGCCGGTCGGCCTCGACGTGCTCGCGCCGCTCGTCGCCTCGGGCGATCTCGCCCCCGAGGTGGTCGCGGCGATACCGACCTTCCCCGTGACGACGGTCGAGTGGGTCGCCGCGGACGGCTACGGGTGTGTGCCGAAGGACGCCTTCGGGCCATGAACGACGACTCGGCTCGCGCCGACGACGGCGCCCCCGTGATCAACCTTCGCTGGCTCGTGCGGCTCCGCTGGGGCGCAGCGCTCGGGCAGGCATCCGTGATCCTGATCGCGCGCGAGCTCTTTACGCTCGAGCTTCCGCTCGCCTGGCTCTTCGCCCTCATCGCCGTCGAAGCGGTGACGAACCTCGCGTGCGTCGAGCTCCTCCGGCGGCGCGCGGTCCAGGAGTGGACCTTGGCCTCGGTGATGGCCCTCGACGTGCTCTTGCTGACGGGGCTTCTCCATTTCTCGGGCGGCAGCTTCAATCCGTTCAACTTTCTCTACCTCGTCCACATCGCGCTCGCGGCCGTCGTGCTGCGCCCGGCTTACACGTGGGGGCTCGTCGCGCTGTCGCTCGCCTGCTTTGGCTCGCTCTTCGGCGGCGTGCTCGGCCTCCCTGTGCGTGACCATGTGCACCACGCCGAGCAGATGGAAATGCACCTGCGAGGGATGTGGGTCGCCTTCGCGGTCGCAGCGGCGTTCATCGTCTACTTCGTCGACCGCATCCGTCGGGCCCTCGCAGCGCGAGACGGTGAGCTCGCTCGGTCCCGCGCGCGCGTCGAGCGGAGCGACCGCTTGGCCTCGCTGGGCACGCTCGCCGCTGGTGCCGCGCACGAGCTGGCGACGCCACTCGGCACGATCGCGGTCGCGGCAGGAGAGCTCGACGCAGCGCTCACCCGCGGCGATCGCGCCTCGATCTCCGAGGACGTGGCGCTCATCCAGGATCAAGTCCGACGCTGCCGCGCGATCCTCGATCAGATGGCCGCCGGCGATGCCCCCGGCGAAGCCCCCGAGCTCGTCACGCTCGCATCGCTCGCCGAGAGCGTCGCGCGGACGATGCGGCCGGTCGGCTCGATAGAGCTCGCGCTCGACGGGGCCGTGGCCACGCGAGCCGCGCGCTTGCCGCGCCGGGCCGTCGAACAGGCCCTCCGGGCGCTCGTCAAGAATGCCTGCGACGCAAGCGACGGCGCGCCGGTGACGCTAAGCGGCGGCTCCGATGGCGAGTCGCTGTGGCTCGAGGTGCGCGATCAAGGCCGCGGCATGGCGCCCGAGGTGCTCGCGCGCGTCGGCGAGCCTTTCTTCACCACCAAAGAGACGGGCACGGGGATGGGCCTCGGGCTCTACCTGACGAACGCCCTCGCAGAGCAGCTCGGAGGGCGCCTCGACATCGAGTCGGAGCTCGGTCGAGGGACGTCGGTCCGCTTCGTCCTGCCCTCGCGCACGGCGTGACGCTCAGAACGAGGTGAGCGCCGCGAAGCTCCCACCCACCACCGCGTTCTGGTTCCGGCCGAGGTCGGAGATGGGCGGCGTGACGAAGAGCGAGCTCTGAAACCGAACCCGACTCGAGATCGGGTAGAGCCCAGAGATCGCGAGGTGCAGCGAACGTCGCCCCGTATCAGGCCGGTCCTCACCGTCGATGCTCGCGTCCCCCTCGCCCGAGTACGACACCGAAGCCGCCACGGCGGAGAGGTTCGGGAAGATGTAGCTCGCGTTGACGAGCGCGGTGAGCTGCGTCCCGAGCGTCGTCTCCACCGGGCCGGCGAGCCGCGTCAGGCGTTGCGCGACGAGCCCCGTCGCCCCGACGAGCCAGTGACCGAGGCGCTTCTCGAGCGCGACGGCCGCGTGGAGCTGAACGGCGCCGATCCCGGTCGCGTCCGCGGCGAGCGGACCGCGCGCGAGCTCGGGCGGGCGCCCCGTCGGCAAGGTGCTGCCGACCAAGACGGCGATCCCAGGAACGTAGCGGTGCTCGAACTCGCGGAGCACCTCGACTCGCACGCCGAGGTTTGCGTCGCCGAAGCCTGCGCCCAAGTCGCCCTTGTCAGGCGTGACGCGGCGAGTCGTCTGCCACGGGACGAGCGCCGCGAGCTGCACGCGCGGACCGATGCGCACCGCGGCGAGCAGCGCGACCGAGAGATCGACCTCGGAGCTGCCGTCGGGCATCGCCGAGAAGGCGCCATACGGTCCGTAAGAGCCGATCACCCCTTGCGATCGGAGCTCGAGCCCGACGAGCCCGCGCTCGTGCGTCGTGAGGCGCGCCGGCGTAACAGCGCTCGCGGCGGAGCAACAGGCCTGCGCGCGCGCGTCGCCGGAGACGACGAAGCACGCCGCCGTGAGGCCGAAGCCGAGCACGCTAGCGAACGTCGAACGAGAGCGTCGCATGGTCTTCGTCAGGTCCGATCGCGGTGCGGAGCTCCCACACGCCGGCCATGAACAGCGAGACGTCGGTGAGCAGGTAGTGGCCTGGCTCGAGTTCGACGCTCGTGCCGTCATACGGAGAACCATGGCCCATCGCTGGCATCCAGGGCGTGGCCTCAAGCGTCAGACCGCTCGCTGGGGCGCCCGTCTCGGCTCGGTCGACGCGCACGTCGAAGGCGTGCACGCCGCGCACGAGCGGCGCTCCCCCGGGGACGGTCGCTTCGAGCCGATAGCGCCCGTCGCGCGAGAGCGCAGTCGCCGGATACGGAAGCGCGGATGGCTCCATCGACTCGCCGCATCCCGCGACGAACACGAGCGATGCGAGGGCGAGCGCGAGGCGTGGGACCACGCCGGCCCAGTACACGAAGGCGCGCGGGGAGGCCCTGCGGTAATTCGTCGCAGGCCGCGACAACGTGTCGCCTTGCGAGCCCGACGCGGCGGACGGATAAACCCCAAGAGCCGCCCTCATGACCGAATCTGAGCTCCCCTCGATGCTGCTCGTCGACGACGACGACGCCTTTCGCTCACGCCTCGCGCGGGCGCTCGAGGGGCGCGGCTTCGAGGTCCGCGCCGCGAGCGAGCCGGCCGAAGCGCTGCGGCTCGCGCGGCAGGAGTCCCCGGAGTTCGCGGTCGTCGATCTGCGGATGCCGAGCGGCCACGGGCTCGAGCTCGTGCGCGACCTGAGGGCGATCGATCCCGCCACGAAGATCGTCGTGCTGACCGGCTATGGCAGCATCTCGTCGGCGATCGACGCGGTGCGCCTGGGGGCGACCCACTACCTGCCGAAGCCGGCGACCGTCGACGAGCTGCTCGCAGCGTTTCGACGCGACGACCTGCCCCCGCTCCAAGCGGTCGAGGGGACCCAGGACGCGACCCCCTCGCTCGCTCGCGCGGAGTGGGAGCACATGAACAGGGTGCTCGGGGACTGCAATGGAAACATCTCGGAGGCCGCGAGGCGGCTCGGGCTGCACCGACGCTCCCTGCAACGGAAGCTCCAGAAGCGCCCTCCTCACAAGTGACGTGTCATCGGCGCCGTCGACGCGCCACCAAGGATTGACCATGATCAAATACAGCCAGGCTTCGTTCACCCTGTCCGCCTCGCTCCTGGTCGTCCTGAGCGGCTGTTCGCACGGCGAGCCCACGCTCGACCTCAGCGTCACGCCGACGACGTTCGCCCTGGGCGAGCCCGCCCGGGCCACGGTCGCCACGACCAACTTCGAGCTGTTGGCCGATGACCACTCGGGCGGCGAGGCGCACGAGCACGCCGACGACGAGCACCACGCCGGCCACTACCACGTCTACCTCGACTCGCTCGAGACCGAGCCGCTCTATCAGGGTTACGCGCCGTCGCTCGACATCCTGATCACCGCCGCGCAAACGACGCCCGGCGAGCACGTGCTCATCGCGCGCCTCCACACCCTCGACCACAAGATCCTCCTGCCGCAGGTGACCGATAGCGTGACGATCACGCTGACCGACGGAGGCGCGGGCGGCGCGGGCGGCGCGGGCGGCGCGGGCGGCGCGGGCGGCGCGGACTGACGCGCGAGGGTCACCCCATCGCGGGGCCGTGCTAAGGGTCGTCGGCGTCGCATGGCCCTCATCTCCCGCAAGAAGCGGCCCTACCCGATGAGCGAGCGCCTGCGCGGCTTCCTCGAGCGGCACGGGCGCATGAAGCCGCTGCCCGTCTCGTTTGAGCTGCTCGGCCGCTACAGCGAGGCGGTGACGCTCTACGACAAGCGTGGCCGTGACACGCTGTGGCAGACGGTCCTCTACCCGCAGGGCCTTCGCGAGGAGATCGGGCAGGCGCTCGTCGAGACCTACGCCACGCTGAAGGTGTCCGGGCGCATGCGTCTCATGGAGCACCTCGTCACCGATCGCGTCGACCTGTGTACCTGGGGCAACACCGCGCCCTTCCGCGTCCGCATCCTCAACAAGATCAACGAGAACTTCGACTACTTCTACGTCAAGCGCGCCGACGCCTCGCGCATCTACGGCCTCGAGCTCGAGCACCTGCTCTCGCCGAACCGAATCGAGTTCCAATGCGACGGCAACACGCTCGTCGAGGAGCACATCGCGGGGATCCCGGGCGATGACTTCATCGCAAAGTGGCTCGACGGGCAGCACCTCAGCGAGATCCGACTCGCGAAGGAGTTCGTAAAGTTCAACGTGCGTTGCTTCGTGCGGCTCCTCGGCGACATGCATGCGGGCAACTGGGTCGTCGACATCACGCCGGACTTCGACGAGACGCACTACCGCATCCGGGCGATCGACTTCGACCAGCAGAGCCACGAAGGTCGCCTGCGCGTCTACCTGCCGCAGTTCTACCGGCAGAACAACGCGATCGTCTTCATCGGCATGCGCTGCATGACGAAGGAGACCTACGAACAGTATCGCCAGGAGGAGCTAACGCTCATCGCCTCGCGCGCTGCCGCCGAGAAGGATCGCCTGGCCGATCTCCTCGACGTGATGAGCGGCGACGAGCTCGGCACTCGCGCCAACGTGGCCTCGCTCGCGAGCGAACTCGCCGAGCACTACGACGACGGGAGCTTCCACGACTGCCAGTCGATGGGAGACCTCGTCCGCGCCTCGCTCGCGCTCCTGCCGAGCCACCACGCGCTCGCCACCATGCCCATGCCGCGCGCCTCGCGGCCTCGAGCCCGGCCGTGACCCCGCTGACGGACGAGCGCCGCGAATCGTCAAGCGATTGACGGACGAGCCCCGCCGTCGCGCGCATTGCGAGCGATCGGCTGGGACCTTCACACGTCGCTCGGGTTGGCATCCCCGATGCAACGACGCGTCGTAATGCGCTCGGTTCACCCTCGCCCGCTGGTCTCGCTCGTCCTGCCGACGTGCGATCGCCCGAACCTCTTCGCGCGGGCCCTCGAGAGCGCGCTCGACCAACGCTACGAGAACCTCGAGGTCCTGGTCGTCAACGACGGCGGCGTCCCGGTCGAGGCCGTGATCGGAGAGCTCGATCGGCACGGTCGCGTGGTGCAGCTGCGACTTCCGGTGCGGCGCGGCCCGGCGATCGCTCGCAACCACGGGTTGCGCCTCGCGCGAGGCGAGTACGTCGGCTTCCTCGACGACGACGACACCCTCGACCCCTGCCACGTGGCCACCCTTGTCGCCGCCCTGCGGAGCGGCGAGCACCGCATCGCCTACGCGCACGCGCGACGCAGGCTCGAGGAGGCTCGTGACGGGCAGCTCGTGCTCGTACGAGAAGACGTCCGCTGGCCGACCGAGGCGCCACCGGTCACGACGGAGGCGCTGCTTCACCAGAACCCGCTTCCCTTGCAGGCCGCCCTGCTTCACCGAAGCTGCCTCGAGGAGTGCGGCGGCTTCGACGAGACGCTGTCGGTGCTCGAAGACTGGGAGCTTTGGCTGCGCCTCTCGCGCTACTTCGCGTTCCTCGAGGTGGGTGAGACCACGAGCACGACGACGGCTCACCCGGACGGGCTCCTCCGCGCGCGGGCGCGCGACCTCCACGCGAGCGCACGACGGGTCGCCGCGCTTCACGCCGATCTCTGGAGCGGCCGCCCCGAGGCACTCGCGGCGCAGGCCAGGTTGCTCGAGCGACTCGCGCGAATCGAAGCCACGGCAGCCCCCACCTGCTCGCTACTCGTGCCCGTACGCCGGGAGAGCGTCGGACACCTCCGAGGGTTCTTCGAGCAGCTCCGACGGAGTGTCCGCGGCGTGCAGGTCGAGATCGTCGCGATCAATCGCGGGTTGAGCCCCGAAGCCGCGCGCGAGCTCGAGGCCCTCGACACGCGCGTCGTCACGAGCACGCGCTCGCTCGGTGAATCCCTCGACCAAGCCGTCGCCGCCGCGAGCGGGGCGAACGTCGTCGCCGTGCGGAGCGACGTCATCCTCGAAGACGGCTGGCTGCAAGCGCTCCTCGCCGAGCGCGATGGCGAGGCGATCGTGGGCGGTAAGACGCTCGATACCTCGGGACGCGTCGCGCATGCAGGCCTCGCGCTCCGCAGCGCGGGCGACGGCCTGCGCCCGCTCTTCGTCGGCGTCGAAGCGAATGCGACCGAGCTCTTCTCACACCGCGAGGTCGACGCCATCGCGAGCGCGACGGTCCTCGTGCCACGGTCGGTCGCGAGCTCTCAAGGCTTCGGGTCGATCGACGACTGGTCCGCGCTCGCCGACCTCTGCCTCCGCGCGCGCGCTGCAGGCACACCGGTGCGCCTCGCGGCAGCGAGCGTCGCTTATCGGATCCCGAGCCGAGTCGAAGCCCCCTGGCTCGACCCCGCCGCGACCGCGGCCCTCGCTCCGGCGGCGGCACGCCTCTTCGATGCGCTCGGCGAGACGGCTCCTTCACCGACGAGCGTGCGCAGCGGCGCGAGCCGGAGACCCCTCGACGTCGCAGGGCTCCTCGAAGGGCGGAGCGCCGCCGAGGCGTGGGAGCTCCTCGTGAAGCTCGCCGACGCACGCCCTGACGACGGGGACGTGATCCAGGAGCTCTCCCGCGTCGGCCTCGCTCGCGGCGCGTGGCGAGAGCTCTCGACGCTGCTCGGGCGGTACGTCGCGATGCACCCGGACGATCACGAGAAGCGCTATGCGCTCGTCAGCGTCAGCTTGCGCGCCGACGATCCCCAAGCGGCGCGGAGGCACTTCGAGGAGCTCGTCGCGCGCGCTCCGACGATGGTCGGCCTCGAGTCGCTACGCCGGCGGCTCACCCGCGCCGCGTGAGCCTCCGCTTCGGAGCGGGGCAATCGAAGAATTGGCGCGTTGCCGGACATCGTCTATGGCCAACGCCATGGCACAAGGCGGAGTCACACAGAAGGCCGCGACGCATCGAGCCGATGAAGGACGCTCCCTTCGAAAGACTGGCATCGTGATCCTCGTCTGCGCGGGGATCTTGGTCCACGCGGAGCGAGCGTCCGCGCATGACAAACGCGAGGACGCCGAGGCCCAGCGCGCCTTCTCCGAAGAAGAGCAGGCGCGCGAGCAGGCGAAGGCCGAGGCGAAGGACGCCGTCGACGTCTTCGTGAGCGGCGATCGCACGCCTGGCTCGGCCTCGGGCGCGACCATCACCGGCAGCGAATTGAAGGCTCGACCGAAGCTGCGACCGGCCGACGCGCTGCAGGCGGCGGGCGGACTCATCGCGGTCCAGCACGCCGGCGGCGGCAAGGCGAACCAATATTTTCTCAGGGGCTTCGACATCGACCACGGCACCGACCTCTTGCTCACCATCGACGGCGTACCAGTGAACCTGGTGAGCCATGGACACGGCCAGGGGTACGCGGACCTCAACTTCGTCATCCCCGAGGTCATCACCTCGCTCGACGTGTACAAGGGCAGCTACCACACCGAGCTCGGCGATTTCGCCACAGCGGGGAGCGTCAACTTTCGACTCGCGGACATCCTGCCCGAGAGCTTCGCGGCCGCGAGCGTCGGTCAGTACGGCATCCTGCGCGGCGTCGGCACGGTGTCGCGCACCGTGGGAGACGACTGGCGCTTCACCGTCGCGGGCGAGGTCGCGACCCAGGATGGGCCTTTCGAAAACGCCGAAAAATACAGGCGAATGAACGCGTACCTGCGCGCGACTCACGACCTTTCGCCGTCGAGCAGCGTCACGATGACCTGGATGAGCCACACCGGACGCTGGCGCGCCAACGGGCAGCTCCCCGCGCGCGCGGTCGCGTCAGGGCTCATCGATCGGTTCGGAACGCTCGACCCGACCGAGGGCGGAACGACGCAGCGGCATATCGCGTCGCTGCGCTACAACGCCCGTATCGCCGACGACGCCGCGCTCGACGTGCTCGCCTACGCGCAGCGCTACGACTGGCGCCTCTATTCAAACTTCACGTTCTTCCTCGACGATCCTGTCAACGGCGATCAGATCGAGCAAACGGACGGCCGCTGGGTGTTCGGCGTGAACGGGGGCGCGCGCCTCTTGCACCGACACTTCGGTCCCGTGCAAATCGAGACTCGCGCGGGCCTCCAGGTTCGGAGCGACGGCATCGACAACGGGCTGTTTCATACGCGCGCGACCGAGCGCCTCGACACACGCGTCGACGCCGGGATCTCGCAGACGAGCCTTGGCCTCTACGTCGAGGAGCGCCTCGCCTACAAGAAGTGGCTCGCCGTTCGCGCCGGCGTGCGCGTCGATCGCCTCGACGTATCGGTCACCGATCGCAAGACCCCGACCGGTCCGGAGAGCCTCGAGGGCTCGGCCGGCGACATGCTCGCTTCGCCGAAGCTCTCGGTGGTCCTCGCGCCCCACACGACGACCCAGCTCTACTTGAACTACGGCCGCGGCTTTCACTCGAACGACGCCCGCGGCGCGACGCGAAGGACGGACCCGGCGACGCTCCTCGTCCCCGCGACGACCTATGAGGTTGGAGCGCGCGTAAGGCCATGGCGCCCGCTCGTCTTGACGGCGGCGGCGTACCGCATCGATCTCGACAGCGAGCTCGTCTGGTCGGGCGATGCGGGGACGACCGAGCCGAGCGAGGCGACGAGGCGGATTGGCCTCGAGATGGGCGGGCGACTCAACCTGAATCGCTGGCTCTTCGCCGACGTCGACCTGACGCTGAACCGCGCCGCGTTCAAGGGCAACGCGGGCAACGGCGGCGCCGTCGCGCTCGCGCCGACGAGGACCCTCTCGGCAGGCATCGGTGCACGGGCAAAGTTCGGGACCTTCGGTTCGCTGCGCGTTCGACACGTGGGCGAGCGCCCCGCGAACGAGGACGGCTCGCTCGTCGCCGAAGGGTTCACGATCGTCGATGCGCAGGTTGGCCATCGCTACAAAGCCTTCGAGGCGACGGTCGACGTTCAGAACCTGCTGAACAGCGAGTGGCGCGAGGTCCAGTTCGCGACCACGAGCCGCCTCGCGAACGAGGCGAAGCCGGTCGACGAGGTGAACTTCACCCCCGGCTGGCCGATCACGGTGCGCGCGACGCTCGCGGCGTACTTCTGACACGCGCTCCGGCAGTCGAGCCTCGGGATGCTCGCGGGCGCGTGCTCAGCGACGACCGAGGAGCACCTTCGGGGTCGACATCGCCTCGTAAGCGTAGCGGAGCCCCTCGCGGCCCATGCCGCTGCGCTTCACGCCGCCGTAGGGCATCACGTCGAAGCGCATCGACGGGTGGTCGTTCCAGATCACGCCACCGACCTCGAGCTCGCGGAAGGCGCGCTCGACGAGCACCTGATCGCGCGTGAAGACGCTCGCGTGAAGGCCGAAGCGCGAGGCGTTCACCGCCGCGAAGGCCTCCTCGGCCGAGGCAAAGCTCGAGAGCGTCAACACCGGCGCGAACGCCTCTTCGTGGGCGAGCTTGGCCAGCGGCGGGACGCCCTCGAGGAGGGTCGGGTAGACGAGCCTGCCCTCGCGCGTGCCGCCGACGAGCAGCCGCGCGCCGAGCGCCACGGCTTCGTCGATCCAGTCGAGCGCGCGAATGGCCGCGTGCTCGTCGATCATCGGACCGCAGACCGTCTTCGGGTCGAGCGGGTCACCGACGGGGAGCGCGCGTGTCTCGGCGATCAGGGCCTCGCGGAACGAATCGAGGGCGCTCGCCTCGACGCGCGCGTGCTGCGCCGAGATGCACACCTGCCCCGCGTAGCCGTATGCGCTCGTCGCGATGCGCGTCGCCGCGAAGCCGAGGTCGGCGTCTGCGAACACGAGCGCCGAGGCGTCCCCGCCGAGCTCGAGGATGACGGGGCGACCGCCCGCGACCTCGCGTACGCGAAACCCGACGGCTTCGGAGCCGGTAAAGCTGACGAGCGCGATGCGTGGGTCGGCGACGGCGCGCTCCGAGACCTCAGGCGAGCCGCCTAGCGCGTTCAGCACGCCCGGAGGCAAGCCTGCCTCTTGGATGAGCCGAACGAGCGCCATCGTCGACCGATAGGCGAGCGGCGAAAGCTTCAAGACGACGGTGTCGCCCGCTGCGAGTGCCGGCGCGAGCTTGTGAGCCGCGAGGTTGTACGGCCAGTTGTAGGGGACGATGGCGAGCACCACACCCACGCCGAAGCGCTCGACCTCGCAGCAGTAGTCTCGCCCTCGTGCGTCTCGCTCGAGCGAGAGCTCCTCGCGGGCTCGGGCGTCGAGCAGCTCGGCCGCGAGGCGGAAGGTAACCGCGAGGCGCGTCACCTCGGCGCGTGCCCAGACGATCGGCTTCGCGATCTCGCGCGCCATTTCTTCGGCGAGCACGTCGAGCTGGGTCTCGACCATGCTCGCGACTCTCATCAAGAGCTCGCGTCGCTCGGCGCGGGTGGTCCGTGACCAGGCGGGAAACGCGCGAGACGCCGCGGCGATGGCCTCATCCATCGTGGACCACGGCGCCTCGCGTCCGCGTTCGCGCCAGCGACCATCGACGAGCGCTTGATCGTCTTGGCTCAATCGTCTCGCCTCACGGCGCCAGTCGATGCGGGCGGTTCAGACTTCGGCGGAGAGAGCGGGATTCGAACCCGCGGTACCTTTCGGTACACACGATTTCCAGTCGTGCACCTTCGACCACTCGGTCACCTCTCCGGGCGGCTGACCTCATAGGCCAACGCGCCTCCCCGGGCAAGCGTGCGCGTCACCTCGCAGCGAAGCGAGTGACGACGTCGGTCAGGACCTCAGTGCCCCAGCGAAGGCCATCGATCGGGATACGCTCGTCGTGCCCGTGGAACATGTCGGCGAAGCGCATGCCGGGCGGCAACTTCACCGGCGCGAAGCCGTACCAGCGGGCGCCGAGGCGGGTGAACGACTTCGCATCGGTGAACCCGGGGATCATGTACGGCACCGGGATCGCGTCGGGCTCGCGCTCCGCGAGCACCTCGAGGATGCGATCGTAGAGCGGAGAGCGGACGGGCTCCGTCTCGACGGGCGGAGCCGAGCGGAGGACCTCGAGCTCGAACTCGGGGCCGAGCACCGCGCCGAGCTCGCGCAGGAAGTCGTCGTCCGTCTGTCCCGGTAGAGTGCGCCCGTCGATCTCGACCTCGGCGACTCCTGGGATCACGTTCGTCTTCTGGCCCGCGCGCACCACGGTCGGCGAGGCGGTGTTCGCGAGCATCGCGCCGAGCGCACGGCCGACACTCGGATCCGGGAGCGCCTTCAAGAGACGCGGAAGGAGACCCGGGCTCGTGAGCGCGCGGAGCAGGGGCTGAAGCGCCGCCGGCTGCGCCGACGCGATCCCCGAGAGGAAGTCGGTCACGACGCGCGTACGGTGCGGCGGGAGCCCCTTCGCGAGGCGCGCCACGCCGCTCGCGAGTTTGTAGACGGCGGAGTCGGTCCGGGGCATCGAGCCGTGGCCCGGCTCGCCGCGGACGCGCGCGCGTACCCAGCAAAATCCCTTCTCGGCGACCTGAACCGTGAAGAAGCGCTTGCCACCGAGCTCGAGGTTGAAGCCCCCACCCTCGCCGATCGCGTACTCCGCCCGCACGAGCTCCGGGTGATGGTCGCAGAGCCAACCGGACCCAAACTCGCAACCAGCCTCCTCATCGGCCACGCCCGCGAAGATGATGTCGCGGTCGAGCCGCACCCCCTCGCGCGCGAGGCGCGTCAGCAGCGCGACGGACATCGCCGCGTGGTTCTTCATGTCGATGGCGCCGCGACCCCACAGGCACCCTTCGGCGACGACGCCCGAGAACGGCGGGTAGCGCCACGCCGAGGGGTCCGCTTCGACGACGTCGAGGTGCGCCGTCAGGAGAATCGGGGGCTTCGCGCCCGTGCCGCGGTGGCGCGCGACGACGTTGGCGCGGCACGGCGCGCTCTCGAGGACCACGGGCTCGAGCCCGGCCGCGGCGAGCTCGGCGGCGAGCAACGCGGCAGCCTCGCGCTCGTTTCCGGGCGGGTTCGTGGTGTCGATGCGCAGCAACCGCTGGCAGAGATCCACCGCATGATCGCAGAGCTCGGCGTCGGCATTCAGCATGCGCGGGACGTTACCACGCGCCGAGGGAGACCGGCCTCGCGAGCCCGCGCCGATCGAGGCGCAGACCGCGAACATGGCCCGCGGAGTCCTCGAGCAAGAGCAGCATCGCGCGCGGTCCCCCGAAGGCCTCGAGGCGCCGAACCTCGAACCCTGCGGCCCGACCTTCAAGGAGCAGGAGCTCGCCGCGAACGCGGCCCTCTCCCTCGTCGAACGCGGCACGCAGAGCCCCCGTGCGATCGAGCCATACGACCGCGAGCGCGTCACCGACGGGCGCCGCCACGATCGAATCACCGCTCGGCAGCGAAGTCGTCCGACGGCTGCAAGCCGCGCTGTCGCAGCGAACGCGCTCGAAGGCGTCCGCGACGACCGACGTGTAGTGGAGCGCCCCATCGAAGCAGGCCGCGCGACCGCCGGGAACGAGCGCTTCGTTACGGATCGACGAGCCCGTCCCGACGAGCGCGATCGGTGAGCCCGAAGCCTCCCCGACCAGCGCGTGCGTCCCGCGCGTCGAGCATCGGGCGAGGAGCCTCCGCGGCGCGACCGCGCGCCCGATGGTGAACCGATCGGCAAGTTTAACGCCGTCGAATCGCGCGAAGTAAATGGGAACGTCGCCGTCCCCCGCGAGCCACCAGGCGACGCCGGTCGGCCAGGCGATGGCCGTGGCGTCGGCAGGGATCTCGGTGCGGCGATTCTCCTCCGAGCGGCCCGGAGCGAGCCGGACGAGACGCCAGTGCTTGCGGTCGCCGTTGGACGCATCGTACTCGGCCTGGAGCACCACGGCCTCTCCGCTCGCGCCGACGACTGCATCTCCTTGGCTTCCGGGGAGCGTCCAGAGCCGCGTCCCCGACGCCACGTCGACGAGCGCCGCCCCAGACTCGACCTGCACGAGCGCGAGCTCGGGGCCGTCGTCGTCCGACCACGCCGAGCGCGACTCGCCCTCGAGCCCGGCGGGCTGGGGACGGCACCCGAGCACCGGCGCGGCCGCATCACCTGCGAGGTCGAGGCGACACGCGCGTGGTCGGTCTCCCGCGAGTCGCAGGCGCACTTCACCGTCCCGCAGGAGCTCCGCGCTGCGAACGTCGGCGATGCCCTTGACGCCCGTCAATTCTGGGAGTGACGCAGCCTCGAGCCGCGCGCTCGCGACGGCGGGGAGCGGACCGCGGTACGTGGGGCGCCCGGCGGGTAAGCCCGCGCGACGCAGCGCCTCCCACGCCGCGTCGATCCCGGCGTCGCGCGTGCGAGGGGACGCACCGAGCAAAGGGGCGAGTCGTGGGAGACCCGCGAGCCCGGGCCGCAGCGGCGGGGCAGCGAGCGCGCGATCGAGAGCCTGAAGCTCTGTGGCGCAACGGTTCGGCCACCCCGAGGAGGCGCCCTCGGCGAGCGCGATGGATCGCATGCGCGCGCTCGGCCTCTCGCCTGAGCCGAGGCCAGGCCCGAGCACGCAGAGCTCCGCATCGACCCAGCGATCGGCGGCCTCGGCGCGCGCGCGGTCGTCGAGGACCCCTCCGGCGACGTACCACGCGGAGAGGCTCGCCACGGCCGCCATCGAGAGCGTCGCGAGCCAGCGCATCGAAGTCGAGAGGTAACGAGCGTCGCGAGGAGGAGGCAACAAACCGAGGGCGTTCTCAGCCGAGGAACGCGTCACGAAGCCCGAGCCCCACCTCGCTGAGGAGCGCGGCGGCGAGCCCGCACGCGAGGAGTCGAAGGCCTGCGCCGACGCCGGCGGCCAGGCGATGCGGCACGGTCGAGAGGGCGGCGCCGAGCGACGCGACAAACGCCGGCGCGAGCGCGAGGTGCGCGGCCGATGGCAAGGCGAGCGCCAGGAGCCAACCCGCGCCTGCGGCGACGAGCCACCCGTCGACCCCACGAGCCCGACGTCGGCGGGCCGCGGCGAGCAGCGCGGTCGACGCGAACGCGAAGAGGAAGCTCGCGGGTTCGGGCCAAGCGATCGTCACGCACGCGAAGAGATCGAACCACACGGCGCGGGGCCCGGCGCGGAGCGCGGCGAGCGGCTCCGGGCGGCCCGCGAGCTCACGCGTGAGCGCGAGCACGTTGTCGCCGTGGTGCTGAAGGCTCGCGCGCGACAAGTGCTCGAGGTCGTCGCTCGGGCGGTGGTAGTGCGAGGCACCGCGAATGAAGGCGAAGTTGTACCCGGGGATCCCCGCCTCACCAAACACCGTAAGGTCGGTGTCGTTCGGCATCCGCTCGTAGACCGCCGAGAAGAGTGAGCTCGTCGCGGGTCGCTCGAGCGCCCCGATCGCGCGAACGCCGGTCCAGCCGAGGTGCTTTGTCTCGAAGAGCAGACTCGGCCCATGCGTGCCGCGCGCCTCGACGTTGACCACCGCCCCGGCCCTCGAGGACTCCTCGGCGTTCACGACGAAGGCCTGCGCGCCCAAGAGCCCCGCTTCTTCACCATCGTCGAAGAGGACGACGACGTCGTGCTCGAGCGGCGGACTCGCGACAAGGGCTCGCGCGACCTCGAGGAGCGTCGCGACGCCAGCCCCATCGTCGCTCGCGCCAGGCGCGGTCGGTACGGAGTCGTAGTGCGCGACGAGCACGAGGGCATCGTTCGTCGGGTAGCGCCCCCGAATCGTGACGACGACGTTCTCGACCTCGGCGCCTCGTCCGCCACGCCACGCGCTCGTGCGATCGACGCGCGGCTCGAGGCCAAGGGTCTGCAGCTCGAGCTCGATTCGACGACGCACCTCGCGGTTCGCCACGCTTCCGCGCGGGTGAGGACGCGACTCCCCGAGCACCCGCGCGAGCGTCGCGTAGGCGCGCGCCGACGAGAACTCACCGAGCGGCGCCTCGGCGGCTCGAGGCGGAGGCCCGTCCCAGCGCCACACCGTGACGAGCGACGCGACGACCACCACGACCGCCGTTACGAGGCGCGCTCGAACGGGACGCGACTCCGCGGGCGACGCGTTCGACATTGTCGTCGCGAGGATACCTGCGACAATTCTGCCGTGCTCCCCGAAGTGCTCCGCGGTCTCATCTTCGACATGGACGGGCTCATGATCGACAGCGAGCCGGTGTGGTGGCGGGTCGAGCACGCGCTGGCGCGCGAGTTCGGCGTCGCCTGGACGGACGCGCTCGCCCTCTCGTGCATGGGAACCGGCCTGCCGAACCTCATCCGAACGATGCGCGCACACGGCCTCCCGCTCGACGAAGCGACCGGCGTCGAGCGCGTCATCGACGACTTCATCGCGAGGATCGGCGAGGTCGAGCTCCTGCCGGGGTGCGTCGAGCTCCTCGACGCGGCGCGCGAGCGGGGCATTCGCGTCGCGCTCGCCTCCTCGTCGACACGAGGCCTCGTCGAGGCCGTCCTCGCCCAATTTCGGCTCGCGGACCGCTTTGACGCGGCGATCTCGGGAGAGGCCGTGTCACGCCCCAAGCCCGCCCCCGACATCTTCCTGCTCGCGGCCGAGCGCCTCGGCGTGGACGTGGGCGAAGCAGTGGTGCTCGAAGACTCGCGCGCGGGGGTGACCGCCGCGAGGGACGCAGGCATCGCGGTCATCGCGATCCCCGAGGGAGATCCCACGCCCTTCGTGCCGATCGCGACGCTGGTCCTCCGCGACTTGCACGAAGCGCGTGCGAGGCTTGGGCTCGGCTGACCGCCCGGTGAGGCTCCCGACGATGACGGAACGATCCCCTACGCGAACCTCCTCGCAAGACGAGCATGACGCGCCTCCACGCCGCGCCGGCGCGCGACCAGCCGTTCACCTCGCGCTGTTCGCCGCGACACTGGCCTCGTTGTTCGTAACGGGGGCGATGCAGGCGTACCCGCAGGGCGAACCTTGGAGCGTCGCTGGGCTCCTTCGCAACTTGCCGCGTGGCTGGACCTTCGCGGTCCCGATGATGGCGATCCTCCTCTGCCACGAGTTTGGGCACTACTTCGCTGCCCGATGGCACGGAGTCCCCGCGTCGCTCCCTTACTTTATCCCGCTCCCGTTCCTGAGCCCCTTCGGAACGATGGGCGCAGTGATCTCGATGCCCGAGCGAATTCGCTCGCGCAACGCGCTCCTCGACATCGGCGCCGCGGGCCCACTCGCCGGACTCGTCGTCGCGTTGCCTGTCCTCGCGCTTGGCCTCTCGCGCTCACCGGTCGTGGTGCCGAGCGGCGGATGGGTCGAGGGCCAGTCGATCCTCTACCTCGCCATGAAGCGCGTCTTCGTCGGAGCGATCCCGCCGGGCCATGACGTGCTCCTCGATCCGACGGCGTTCGCGGGCTGGGCCGGGCTCTTCGTCACGGTGTTGAACCTCTTGCCGATCGGACAGCTTGACGGTGGTCACGTCGCCTATGCGCTCTTCGGGCCGCTCCAAGATCGCATCGCGCGCGTGCTACACGGCGCCCTCCCCTTCGTGTTCGTCTACAACCTCGTCACCTACCGGAGCGCGGAGCCCGGCCTCGTGTGGCTGGTTTGGTTCGGGCTGCTGTTCGTCCTGACGCGTGCCACCGGCGGCAATCACCCGCCGACCGAATCCCCCGACGAGCCGCTGAGCCCCGCCCGGCGGCTCATCGGGCTCGTCTGCCTCGCGCTCTTCGTCCTCTTGTTCATGCCGACCCCGATGCGCGAGGCGGAGCCGGCCGCGCCCCCTAGCGCTGAAACTTCGCCGTGAGCGCGGGGACCACGTTCGCGGGGACGTAGCGGCTGACGTTCCCGCCGTGGCTCGCGATCTCGCGTATGAGCGACGCCGTCACGAAGCCGAATTTGCTCGCGGTGGGGAGGAACACCGTCTCGACGTCGGGCGCCATGTCGGCGTTCGCCTGCGCGATCTGCAGCTCGTACTCGAAATCCATCGAGTGCCTGAGCCCACGGATCAAGATGTGGGCGCCGACGTCCTTGCAGAAGTCGATGAGCAGCCCTCCGAACGAGGTGACCTCGATGTTCGGAAGCGACGTGGCAGCTCCGCGGAGCATGCCGAGCCGCTCGTCGACCGAGAAGAGCGGTGCGCGGGTCGGATGAACCCCCACGGCGACGACGACGCGATCGAAGAGCCGCGCCGCGCGCTGCATGAGATCCACGTGGCCGAGCGTCACCGGATCGAAGCTGCCGGCGTAGACCGCGAGCCGCGGGCTCATCGCGGAGCTCCGACGCCCGGCGCGGGGACCGCCTCGGCGCCCGGGTCGACCATGCCGGCCTCGTTCTCGTAGACCGGAGGCGGAGGCACCGGCGGCGACTGCTCGAGCCACATCACGCGGCCGCCCTCTCCGAGCGTCACGCGGAACGCGCCGAGGAGCGTCGAACCGACCGCACCGTCGAGGTCGACCTCGAGCTCGCGTTCGAGCTTCTCGAGGGTAGAGCTCGACACCGCCGTCACCGACGCGAGCGCAAAGCTCCCGAGCTTCAGGACCGAGACCTTGCCCTGACGGACGTCCGTACCGGCACCCTCGGGACGAGCGAGCGTCGTCGGGTCGACGCCCGCTTTCTTCCAGCCTGCCACGTCGAGCGCAAGCGGGTAGCCCATGCTCGAGTCGACGAGGACCGACGTCGCAGCCTCACCATCTCCGAGCGCGCCACCGACCACCATTCCGCCGCCGCGCAGGTACGCGACGTCGAGGCGACTCGCGAGCGGCGGTGCGGGCGGTGCGAACGCTCGGGCGACGAATTGACGACCTCGAAAGTCGAGCGTCGCGTTCAGGTGGCGGAGCAAATTCGCGCCGAGGAGCGCCTTGATCGGACCGCCGAGCTGCTGCGAGAGCCCGGTGAGGTCCTGGGCGAGCGCGGGTACGTCGCGGACCTCGAGCTTGCGACCGAAGCGCATCGAGATCCAGCTGGGCTTTGCGCTCGAGCTCGAGCCGGAGTCGAGCATCACCTCGGCTGTTCCCGTCGCCACGAGGGCGAGCACCGGCTCGCCGTTGATCTCGACGGGCACCACGTAGAGAGGCGCCGCGCCCGGGGCGATGCGCGACATCTCGACCGACACCACCGAGCCCTCGCTCGACGAGATGTCGAAGGGCTTTCGCCCGACCCCGCCGTGGGCGAGCGCGCTGATCGACTTGGCCCATCCGTCGTCGACGTCGGGATCCGTGAGCAGTTGGTCGAGCTCCTCCGCCGCCTTCTCGACGTCGCCTCGGTACCAGTGCGCGCGCCCTCGCAGCGACGCGGCGGCTGAGCCGCGGACCCCTCGCAAGAGGCGCAGGACCTCGTCATACTCGAGCTTCCCGAGCGCGATCTTCGCGGCCACGACCTTGACGTCCGGGTCCTCGGGGACGAGGTCGAGCGCTTGCCTCACCGAGTCGTTGGCCTGCTCGAGCGCGACCTGACGGTACTCGGCGAGCGCGCGCTGAAACCACTTCTCCGCCTTCTCGGGGCGCTCCGAGTGCGGGGCCTGCGGCGCCGGGCACCCCGTGAGCGTCAAGCCTAGGGCGAGCGCGAACACGCGCGGAAAGAGAGGGACCGTGGAGCGGAGGCGCGTCTTCATGAGGAGCCGGGACTCGTGAGCGGCTCCAGGCTGAGGATGCGGTCGATCCTGAGCTCCCGGCGGCCGCGGGAGTGGGTCAGATACCCGATCACCATCGGTGGGTCGAGTTCCGTCCGCATGGCGGTGACGTGGAAGGGGATCTCCTGCGCCGCGCGCCCCGACGGTCGATAACGGAGCCGAAGCGAGCGGCCCGTGAGCAGCGCCTCCTCGAGCCCTGCGACCACCTCGGGCCTCGCGTGAGCCAGGCCGGTGTGTACGTGCCACAGGTCGCGAGGCGTCTTCGGCTGAAGGACCTCGTTGACCCGCGCGAACAGGCCGCGCAGCACGCGCACGTCGTTGTCGGCACGATGCGCGGCTTTGCACTCGATGCCGAGCTCGTTGGCGAGGATCGAGAGGCGATGGCTCTTGAAATTGAATGCGCGCCTCGAGAGGTGGAGCGTGTCGAGGTGATGCGGCGCGCTCCACTCGATGCCCGCTCGCGCGAGCTCGGCCTTGAGAAACGCGACGTCGTACGAGGCGCCGTGCGCCACCAGGATCCCGCCCTCGAAGAGCGCCTTTACCCGGCCTGCGAGCTCGGCGAAGGTCGGAGCGCCCGCGAGGTCGGACTCGCCGATGCCGTGGATCGACGCGTTCCCGATTGGGCCCTCGGGGTCGCAGAAGCTCACGAGGCGCTCGACCGTCTCGCCGCCGACCACGCGCTCGATGCAGAGCTGCACCACGCGATCGCGGCGCTCGTCGAGGCCCGTCATCTCGAGATCGACGAACACGAGAGGCGCAGCCTCGAGGGGCGCGTCCCACGGCCCTCCGCGCGGGGGCTCAACGGGGCGTCGGGCGCGCGACATGGCGACAGGAGACCCGGCGTCGAGCCTCGCGACAAGGACAAGCGTGATCGCTCGACGCGAGCCGTGTGCCTCTGGCATGGTGCCGAGGTGGCCACGCGGCGCGCCTGTTGGTTCGTGTCCATCGCGGCTCTTGTGGCGTGCCGTGGCGTCGAGCCTCGCGGCGGAGAACCGCCGAGACAGCTCGTGAACCCACCCTCGCTCGCGCCGACGCCAGGAGCGTCCGTCCTTCCCGCTGCCGCGTCGCCCTCGAGTCGCCCATCGCCGTCAAGCTCGAGCGCCGCGAGTACGGCGCCCGGCGGGGCTCCATCCCCTGGCGCATGCGCGGAGCCGCGTGTCGAGCTCACGTTGCCAGCGGACTCGGGCGAACTCCGTGAGAACGCCTCTCCCGAGCGAGAGAGCGCGGGGCGCGGACGAGGCCGGTCGCTCCTCGACGCGCTGCGAGCCCACCTCCCCTCGACACGTTGCTGTTTCGAGGCGTGGGCGCGGAGCGAGCCCGCTGTGGAGGGTCGCGCCCTGCTGGCCATCACCGTCGATGCACGCGGTGCGCTGCGCTCGTTGTCGCTCGATCCGGCGCGCTCGTCGTTCGGCGACGCTGCGGTCGCGACCTGTGTCAAGGCAGCGCTGGAGCAGGTGGGCTTTCCCACGTCGCCCGACGGGCGCGAGGCGACGGTCGAGTATCCGCTCCGGCTTCGCTTAATCCGCTGAGCGAGAGTGTCGGGCGGATCGTGCGGGTGCTGGCGACGCTTGCCGCGTCCCAAGTCAGCACCTAGCAGAGCGATCAAACACAGCGAGACGCACCCCAGTCCACACGCCTCCCCTGGAGTGCGTCTCGCTGATAGCAATGCGGTCGAGCCGATGTCTCGGTCTCGACCTGGCGCGGTCGGTCGACGTTGAGTCGCTGCGTGGACCGCGCGCCCGCGCCGACCGTCGTTCGGTCGGGCGGGACTTCTCGCCGCAGCTCCCCATCGAGGACGAGGAGCGGCAAGTGAGGTCGGTCGGCTCGAGGTGCTCTCGAGCAGACCGTCGATCTCAGGCGTTCGTCGACGGGGTCGACGGAGCCGGCGGCACGGCGGGTGCCGCAGCAGGAACCGGAGCAGCCTTCACGAGCGGCGCGGCCACCGGGGGCTTCACAGAGGGCTTCTTCGCAGGAGCCTTCTTCGCCACCGACTTCTTTGCCGGCTTCTTCGCAGAGGTTTTTTTAGCGCGAGCGGGCGCCTTTGCCGCCTGCTTCCGCGTCGCGCTCAGGCTTTTTTTGCGGCCTTCTTCGCGGGGGCCTTCTTGGCGGCCTTCTTCGGAGCAGCCTTCTTCGCGGGGGCCTTCTTGGCGGCCTTCTTCGGAGCAGCCTTCTTCGCGGTCTTCTTCGCAGCCATGTTCAAATCCTCCTGGACCTGTCGCGTCGGTTGCCTCCTCGTGTCTGCCAGCGGGCAAACGTGGAAGGAGCAGGGCAACAGATGTTGCAAGACGTATAGTGCCATCTATGGCAGACCGTCAACGGAAAAAATGATCAGCTACCGATCAGGTGTTCCGTTGCGGGCGTTCCGTAGTTAGGCGCGGGCTCCCTGCGCGCCACGCGCGCCTTGTCGAAGGGCGCCTTCCTCGGTAGGGTGACGCCCTCGCGATGACGACGAAGATCTTGGCGATCCTGGGGGTCGCGGCGACGCTCTTCGGCAGCGGCTGCGGCTATTCGGAGGAAGAGATGCGCGCGCGGCTGCGTGACATCGAGGGGCTGCGCCAGCAGCTCGCTGCCGAGGGCGCGAACAACAAGAAATTCCAGCGCGAGCTCGACGAGGCGCGGACCCAGATCGAGCAGCTGAAGAGCCAGCTGTCGGACGCAAACGTCGACGTCGCGAACCTGAAGAGTGACGTCGAGGAGAAGGCGAAGGCCCTCGAGGAGTACAAGCGGCGCGCCGCGCAGCTCGAGGAGATCCGACGTCGGTTCGACCTCTTGCGCTCGAAGCTGCAGGATCTCACCCGCCTCGGCCTCAAGGTCACCCTGCGCCACAACAGGATGGTGATCGAGCTGCCGGGCGATGTGCTCTTCGACTCCGGGCGCGAGACGTTGAAAAAGCAGGGCGAGGAGATCCTGCTCAAGATCGCTGACGTCGTGCGGCGCGACCCGGCGCTCATGGAGCGTGATTTCCAGGTCGCCGGCCACACCGACAGCCAGGCCTACGGCGTCGGTCCGTTCAAGGACAACTGGGGCCTTAGCGTCATGCGTGCCCGCGAGGTGTTGAGCTTCCTCGTCCGTCCGGAGGACAAGAAGGGCGGCGGATTGAAGCCCGAGCGGTGGAGCGCCTCCGGCTACGGGGACACCGATCCCATCGCCGCAAACGACTCGCCCGAGGGGCGACAGTCGAACCGTCGCTGCGAGCTCGTCGTACTACCAAAGCTTGAAGAAATGCTGGATCTGAAGTCGATCACCGGCGAGTGACCGACGACGTGGCGCGGCGCTCGCGGTGAACTTCGAGCCCGCGGGAGAGGAGCTCGAACGTGAAGTCGCGCGTCGCCACCATCGACATCGGAACGAACTCCGTGCTGCTCCTCGTCGCGGCGCGGGATGGCCAGCACGTCCGGGCGCTGGTCGAGCGCGCCACCATCACCCGCCTTGGCGAAGGCGTCGATCGAACGGGCGAGCTCGCACCCGCGGCGGTCGAGCGGACGCTCGCTTGCTTGCGCGAGTACGCCGACGAGATCGGACGCTGGGACGTCGACGCCGTGGCCGCCGTGGGCACGAGCGCGATGCGCGACGCCGCGGGCGGCGAGGCCTTCTGTGACGCCGCCGAAGCCGTGCTCGGGGCGCGACCGAGCGTCATCAGCGGCGAGCGCGAGGCGCAGCTCACCTTCGACGGAGCGCTCATGGGCCTCGAGCCGGAGGGCGTGCTCGCGGTGTTCGACATCGGCGGCGGCAGCACCGAGATCATCGTCGGTGCGCGCATCGGCCGCGGCCGGGGGACCCTCGCTCGCGCCAAGAGCCTCGACATCGGCGCGGTGCGCCTCACGGAGCGCCACGTCCGACACGACCCGCCGCTGCCCTCCGAGCTCGACGCGATCCGCCGCGCTGTTCGCGACGCCCTGAAGGACGCGCCCTCGATGCGAGGCCGACCGCTCGTCGGCGTCGCAGGCACCGTGACGACGCTGACCGCGTTCGCGCACGGCATCGCGCCCTACGACGCTCGGCAGGTGCACGGAGCCGTGCTGTCGCGCGTGGCGCTCGGAGAGGCGGTCGCGACCCTGGCCGCAACGCCGCTCGAGGAGCGAAGGCAGCTCGCCGCCATCGAGCCAAAGCGCGCGGACGTGATCGTCGCTGGCGGCATCCTGGCCGAGGAGCTGTGCGACGCGGCGGAGGCGGACCGCTTGATCGCGTCCGACCGCGGCGTGCGTTGGGGGCTCGCGCTGGAATGCCTGGACGAGCCGACGCGTTGATCTCGGAAGGCGGAGGCGGCTGCCTAGTCGAACTCTGTCCGGGTGGA
Organism: Deltaproteobacteria bacterium; assembly: GCA_016875405.1. GTDB lineage: Bacteria > Myxococcota_A > Polyangia > Polyangiales > Polyangiaceae > SYFR01. Next base: position 46,062 of record VGRJ01000001.1, read on the forward strand.
AAGTTCTTGACGAATCGACGCGTGTTTACTAAGGTTCGCCGCGCCTAGCGCGTCGAATGTCCACCGGGACGCAGTTGCAGGCCCAACGGCAACAAGACCCACCAACCACCAGCGGAAGAGCCGCTGACGCCTTCGACCGGACTGCTCCGGAACCGCCGGCGCCATCGCTCGAACGCTAGGCATCGAAGGACGCGCACTCCTGCGCGTCGACGAGGACGTGCCCAAGGCGCGCAGGCATCGAGAAGGAGAGATACCGAACATGCAGGCCAATGCAGACGTTCAGTTCAAGGTCGGCGACAAGGCGGTCTACCCCGCGCAGGGCGTGGCCGAGGTCGTGGACATCGAGGAGAAGGACATCGCCGGGAATCGGCAGCGCTTCTACGTCCTGCGCATCCTCGACACGGACCGTAAGATCATGGTGCCGGTCAAGAACGCGAACGCCGTCGGCCTCCGACAGGTGATCTCGGAGCAGGAGATCCAGGAGATCTTCGACATCCTCCGCGAGCGTACGATCGCGTTCGACAATCAGACCTGGAACCGCCGCTACCGCGGGTTCATGGACAAGATCAAGACGGGCTCGATCTACGACGTCGCCGAGGTGCTCCGTGACCTCTACCGTCTGAAGACCGACAAGCAACTCTCCTTCGGCGAGCGACGCATGCTGGACACCGCGCGCACGCTGATCGTGAAGGAGATCGCGATCGCCCGGAACCAGACCGAAGAGAACGTGAAGAACGAGATCGAAGCGATCTTCTTCACGAACTGACCCGCCTGGACCACCCCACGAGAGGGGCTCGCCGCGGACGAGTCTCCAAGCCAACCCCTCCGGCGGAGCGGCGGTGACCACGAGGTCGCCGCCGCTCGCGTTTTGTAAGCCGGAGAGCTATGTCGCGGGTCGGGTTCGTGGCATGCTGAATACCTCGCGGACGCCGCGCATCGAACCCTCGTCGGACGTCCCCGCATGAGCGCCGAAGACAAGCCTCATACCCCGCCAAAGCCGGTCCGCCCGAGCGTCAGCATCGGGCACATGGTCCGCAAGTACTGGCCGACGGCGGTGACCACCTTCGTCGCGGTCGTGACGGGCACGGTGTTCTACACGCTCGGCCAGACGCGCATCTACCAGGCCGAAGCGACGGTGATGTTCGACCCGCGGCCGCCGAAGCCGCTCGGCCATCGCGTCGAGACCATCGTCGACCTCGGGACCGACAACTACTGGGGCAATCAGGAGTACTACGAGACCCAGTACCACATCATCAAGTCGCGCCGAATCTCGCTCATGGTCGTCAACGAGCTCGGGCTCCACAACGACCTCGCCTTCTTGCAAAACACCCCATCAGGGGGAAGCCCGAAGGGCACGTCGGCGAAGGTCTCGCCGGAGCGCGCGGCGGACGAGCTGCGAGGCCGTATCGAGGTGCAGCCGGTTCGAGACAGCCGGCTCGCGACCGTCAAGCTGAAGGACGCGAACCCGGATCGCGCCCAGCGAATCCTGTCTGCCCTCATCGACAGCTACGTGAACCAGAACCTCGAGAACGCGCTCGAGAACACGAGCACGGCGAGCGACTGGCTGCGCAACCAGCTCGACACGTTGAACGGCGACCTCAAGACGAGCGAGGAGGCGCTGCACTCCTATAAGAAGCAGAACGACATCCTCTCGGTCGCGTTCGACGACAAGTCGAGCATGCTCTCCGACGAGATGAAGGCGGTGAACGCCGAGCTCACTCGCGTCAAGGCGCTCCTGCAAGAGGCCTCGGCGCGCAAGGCGGTGCTCGACTCGGTGCCAGAGAACGACCCGCGGCTCATCCAGTCGTCCGAGCTCATGAAGAGCGCCGTGCTCACCTCGCTCCGCGCGCAGTTCGAGCAGGCGTCGAGCGAGCGCGATGCCCTCCTCGGCGCGGGCAAGGGCAAGAACCATCACGAGGTTCGCGCCTCCGAGCGGCGCGTCCGCTCCGCCGAAGCGGCCATTCAAAAAGAGATCCAGAACATCAAGCGCTCGGTGGCGCGAGACCTCGAGGTGCTCGGGAAGCAGGCCGGCGGTCTGCAGGGCATGCTCAACAAGTCGAAGGATCAGGCCCACTCGCTGAACCAGCTCGAGATCGAGTTCAACCGCCTGCGTCGCAACAAAGAGAACACCGAAAAGCTCTACTCCCTCGTGCTCGAGCGCACGAAGGAGGCCGACCTCGCGCAGATGATGCGGGTCAACAACATCAGCGTCGTCGATCGTCCGCTGCAGCCGCGCTCGCCCGTGTCGCCGAAGGTTCCCCTCAACTTGGCCGCCGGCATCTTCGGCGGCCTCCTGCTCGGGATCGCCGCGGCGTTCATTCGTGGCCTGATGGACCGAACGGTCAAGGTCCCCGACGACCTCGAGGAGGAGTTCGGGCTGACCTTCCTCGGGCTCTTGCCGCAGGTAGCGAGCGGCCTCTTCGGCTCGGGCGGCTACAAGTACGGCTACGCGAAGCGCAAGCGGCGGCGCGGTCAGCCGGTGAAGGAGGGCAAGCCAGAGCTCATCGTCCACGATCAGCCGACGAGCAACGTGGCCGAGGCGTCGCGCGCCATCCGCACCAACCTCATGTTCATGGCGCCGGACAACCCGCATCAGGTCCTCCTCGTGACGAGTCCGGGGCCGTCCGAGGGCAAGACGACGGTGGCCTGCTCGATCAGCGTGGCGATGGCGCAGACGGGCCAGCGCGTGCTCCTCGTCGACTGCGATCTCCGCCGGCCCCGCATCCACCGCGTCTTTGATCGTGGCTCCGAGAGCGGCGTCTCGACCGCCCTCCTCGGTGGCAGCCTCGACGAGGCGATCACGCCGACGCCGGTGCCGAACCTCTACGTCCTCCCCGCCGGCCCGATCCCGCCGAACCCTGCCGAGCTCCTCCACACCGAGAAGTTCCGACAGCTCATCGCCGAGCTCCGTGGTCGCTACGACCGCGTGATCATCGACAGCCCGCCAGTCGTCGCGGTCACCGACCCGACGATCCTGTCGACGCTCGTCGATGGGACGGTGCTCGTGGTGCGCGCGTTCAAGACGCGCAAGGAGCTGGCGCGTCACGCGCTCCGCTCGATCCAGGACGTGGGCGGCAAGCTCGTCGGTGGCGTCCTGAACGCCGTCGACTTCTCGAAGATCGAGTACAAATACTCGTACTACTACTACCGGCGCGAGGGTTACTACGGCGAGGAGAAAGCCGACGCAAAGACGCGCGAGCGCGCCCTCGAGGTGGTCGCCGGGCGACGCGGGTCCTCGCGCGACACAAACGACGACGACGACAACGCCGCGGCCTCGTCCCCGGCCGAGTGAGAGCGACCATGAAGGCATTCATCACCGGAGGTGCTGGATTCATCGGCTCCCACCTCACCGAAGCGCTGCTCGACGCCGGCCACGAGGTCTTCATCCTCGACGACCTGTCGACAGGCTCCGCCGAGAATTTCCGCCCCTTCAAGGCGAACCCGCGATTTCACCACCACATCGCGTCCTTCCTCGAGGTCCCGCTCGTAAACGAGCTCGTCGACACGGCCGACGTGACCTACCACCTCGCGGCCGCCGTCGGCGTCAAGCTCATCGTCGAGAGCCCGGTCCACACGATCGAGACGAACGTGCGCGGCACCGAGATCGTGCTCGCCGCAGCGGCGAAGAAGCAGCGCCCTGTGTTCATCGCATCGACGAGCGAGGTCTACGGCAAATCAGCGGAGTTTCCATTCCGCGAAGAGGGCGACCTCGTGATGGGCGCGACCAGCAAGGGTCGCTGGTCGTACGCTTGCTCCAAGGCGATCGACGAGTTTCTCGCGCTCGCCTACTTCAAAGAGAGAAAGCTCCCAACGGTCGTCGGGCGCCTCTTCAACACCGTCGGCCCGCGTCAGTCGGCGCGCTACGGCATGGTCTTGCCGAGCTTTGCGCGTCAAGCCCTCGCGGGTGAGCCGATCACGGTCTACGGCGACGGGACCCAGTCGCGCTGCTTCTGCCATGTAAAGGACACCGTGCGCGCGCTCGTCGGGGTGATGCAGAACAGCCGGGCGTACGGCGAGGTGTTCAACATCGGGAGCACACGCGAGGTCAGCATCGGCGGGCTCGCCGAGATGGTGCGCGACGCCGCGGGCTCGAAGAGCGAGATCGTCCGCGTCCCCTACGCGGAGGCGTACGCCGAGGGCTTCGAGGATATGATGCGGCGCGTCCCAAGCATCGAAAAGATCCGCGGTCACCTCGGCTGGGAGCCGAAGATCGCGCTGGAAGAGATCGTGCGCGATGTCGTCGCCTCCGTCGCGTAGGCGTCGCGTCGCGCTCGTCACGACCCACCCGGTGCAGTACCACGGGCCGTGGTTTCGAAGGCTCGCCGCGAACGCGGGCGTCGAGCTACAGGTGCTGTTCGCGTGCGATCACGGCACGAAGCCGAGCTTCGACGCCGGCTTCAACGCGACGTTCGCCTGGGATCGCCTGCTCACCGACGGGTATCGCCACGAGTTCTTGCCGAACGTTCACCCGGACCCAGGGCCACACGGCTTCTGGAACCGTACGAACCCGGTGCTTTGGAGCCGCATCCATCCGCGCGAGTTCGACGCGGTCATCGTGTTCGGGTGGGGCTTCGCGAGCGCGCTCCTCGCGGTCGCGGCGGCGCGCGCGCACGGCGTGCCGGTGGTCATGCACTCGGAGTCCAACCTTGGACCGTACACGCGTCCTCCGTGGAAGACGGCCGCCCGCAAGGCCATGCTGTCGGCGCTCTTCTCGCAGTGCGACGCGTTCCTCTCGGTGGGGTCGAAGGGTCACGAGATGTACCTCGCCTACGGAGCCGAGCCCGAGCAGGTGTTCATCGCGAATTACTGCGCCGACAACGACTTCTTCGAGGGTGAGCGCGAGCGCTTGGCACCGGAGCGCCCTGCGCTGCGAAGCGCCCTCGGTGTCGAGGACGAGCGCCCGGTCCTCGTGTGCTCGGGCAAGCTCTTCCCGGACAAAGAACCCCTCGAATTGCTCGAGGCCTTCGCCATCGTGAGGCGCGAGCGCCCGGCGCGCCTCGTGTTCCTCGGCGATGGTCCGCTGCGCCGCGACGTCGAGCGCGTGGCGCGCGAGCGAGGGGTCGGAGACGACGTGGTGATCACGGGCTTTCGCAATCAGCGCGAGCTCGGCGCGGCGTACGCCGCGGCCGACATGATGGTGTTCCCGTCGAAGCGCGAGACGTGGGGCATTGTGGTCAACGAGGCCATGCTGTTCGGCCTGCCGGTCATCTGCTCGGACCAGGTGACGGCGCACCACGATCTCGTCGTGCCGGGCGTCACGGGTGACACCTACCCTTCGGGCGACTCGGTCGCCCTCGCCTCGATCTTGTCGAAGCGGCTCGCCGACCCGACGACGCTCCGACGGATGGGCGCGCGCGGGCTCGAGCGCATCCGGGGCTGGAACTACGACGTGGCGACGCAGCACACCATCGAAGCGATCGAGTTCGCCGTGACGCGAGCTCGTGGGCGCGGGGCCGCCGTCGCATGACCCGAAGCGCCGCCGACGCGAAGCCGTCGCGCGTCGCACGCGTCGTCGTCTGGACCCTACCGCTCTTCAACGTGGCGATCGCGATCGTCACGCAGCTCGTGGTGCCTCGCATGCTGCAGCTCGGCCTCTCAGAGGCCGACTACACGGTGTACGTCGGCCTCACCTCGGTCGCGGCCTACGTCGGGCTCGGCGAGGGCGGAGTCCTCGTGTCGCTCTTGCGCGAGCTCTCAAGGCTCCACGGGGCTTACGACCTCGCAGGGTTCGCGGCCGAGGCGCGGCGGTCTCGACGATTGTTCGCCGTCGCGGCGACGATCGGCGGCGTCCTCGCGAGCGTGGCCTTGTCGAGCCAAGCGACGCTCGTCACAGGGCGGCCGACGCTCTTCCTCGCCGGAGCGCTCGGTCTCGTCGCTGCCGCGATGCTGGAGCTCGCGCTCGGGAGTTTTCAGGCCGCGATGCTCTTCGCGACCGGACGCTACCTCGCCGGGCAGCTCTTTGGGACCGTGTCGGTCGTCGCGCCGCTCGGCGCCCTCACGGCTGCCCTGCTTCTGACGAGGAGCCTCACCGCCGCGGTGTGGGCCCAAGCGCTGACGACGATGGCGCTCTCGCTCGCGCGCGGTGTGCATGGTGCCATCCTGCTCCGGCGCGAGACGCGCGCCGTCGAGTCGTCGCCAAAGCCCGCGCCGCTCGGGACGGTGGTCGGCCCCGGGGCGCTGCTCAAGCTCGCCGAGGTCCTGCAGTCTGCTTCCTTCCCGCACCTGCTCACGGTCCTCGCACCGTGGGTCGTCCCGGGAGCGATCCCCGCGCGCACCTACGCAAACGCGACCCGCCTGGTCACGCAACAGTTCGTCAATTTGCTCCAGGTGCACGTGACGCGCGGGCTCGCCGGAGACGACAGCGCGCGGGCGCAAGCCCGCGAGAACTACGCTGTCGCAGCCACCTTCCTCACCTCGCTGCAGCTGCTCGAGCTCGCAGGGGCAGCCGCCCTCGCGTCCACGGTGTTCGCGGTCTGGCTGCCCAACCAGGCGGAGCACGTCGCCACGCTGCTCCCTTTCATGCTCGCGTGGCAGGCGCTCCTCGCCGCGTGCCTACCGGCCGACATCCTGTTCGTGGCCGCCGGGCACATGCGGCTCCTCGGACTCGTGAGACTTGGGTCGACGGCCCTCGGCCTCGTGGCGGTCGGGCTCGCGACGGGACCGCTCGGCCGCGGAGCGTTGGGCTTCGGGCTCGCGCTCGCAGCGCTCCCGCTGGCCGCGTTTGGACTGTGGGGAGAGTTGACTTTACTCAAGAGCGATGCGCCCCCACGCGAGGTCACCGTTCGACGCTACGGGCTCGCGTTCGCGGCCGCGCTGGGCTGCGTCGTCTTTCGCGAGAGGCCGATGCTCGCGGTGGCGACGTGCGCGCTCGCAGCGCTGCCGGGCCTGCCGTCCTCGATTCGCGGCGTCCGTCGGCTCTTAAAGCGTTAGCAGGCCGAGCGCGAGCACGGCTCGATCCGCGAGGCGCTCGTAACCCGCGAGCGTGTAGTGACATCCGTCGTGGTACGCGGGGTCCCTCGTCAGGTCGTCGACCAAGACGAGTCGAACGCGCGGGTCGACGGCGGCGACGGTGGCTTGCGCCGCACGCACGCCGTCGGTGCGACGACCGCACGCGCCCTCCGCGGTCTGGACGATGACGATGCGCTCGAGCTTCGGGTAGTCGTGCCACCACGCCGCGACGAGCGTCTCGAGGCTCGCCCCATACTCGGCGGCGGAAGCCTCGCCATCGGCCTCACCCTGCGCCCACAGGACCACCGTGGGCTCCGCCCCCGACGCGGTCCACGAATCACGCGCAAGGCGGTAGTTGTTGCGGCCGCTCGAATCGACGTCGCCCGCGACCATGGCCACGTCGCTCGAGGCGGGGAGGAAGTACGAGAGCGCCTGCCCAGGCCAGCCGTGGTTGTCGACGCGACCGGGCACCTCGGAGCTCCCGAGGATGCCGCGCATCGTTCGGCCGGCGAGCGCGCCGACGCCGGCGCCGACATGTCCGGGAAGCCCGACCTTGGCCGTGACCCAACCTTCGCCCTCCCAAGTGAGCAGGTCTGCGCTGTCGTAGATGCCGGCTTCAGGGAACTCGAACGTGGTCGCGTTGGACTGCCCGTTGACGAAGAGGACGGAGTCGCTCGGGCCGCTCTCGGCTCCACCGGCGCCCGCCGATACGGCCGGCCTCGAGCCCCCGCGTGGCGCCGCGCTCGAGTTCGTCGAGTCGCCGACCGAGGCATCGAGCGGCGCGCCGTCGACCAACGTCATGAATTCGCTGCGACCCCCGACGCACGCCGTGGTCGTGACGACGAACCACGCCGCGAGGGCCGCCGTCGACGAACGGTGAGACGGCCGAAGAGGGCTTGCCTTGCGGAGCTCCATGCGCGAGGGAGCCTATCACTTTTGCGCATGCTCAAGGGCCCGCCACGCCGGGGCGGCGCGGCAGCGGCGGGAGCTCCGGGAACGCGAGCTCGACCCGCCAGAGGTCCTTCTCAAGGACGCATGGGATGTGCACGACTTGATCGGAGCCGACCCCCAACACATCGACGAGGGCGTGCTTGCCGACGACCTTCGCCTCGAAGGACTGAGGGGCGAAGCGCAGCCGCGCGCGCGAAGGCACGATCATCGACCAAGGCGTGCGCTGACGGCCGCTCGCGTTGCTGTAACGTTCCGCTCGCGCCTTCAGGTTCGACTGCGCCGCTTCGGACAGCAACTCGTAGACGGCCTTGGCGTCCTCGTCGGCTCCGTCGAGTGCGCCGAGCCGCTCGGTGAGCTCACGCACCGCACCCTCCGGGGTCGCGTCGACCGGGCGGCGGGAGCAGCCCGTCGCGAGGCCAATGACGAAGAGGAGCAGGGCCGCGGCGCGCACGGGAATTAGCCTTTCGCAAGTACCGCGGGCGTGCAAGGCACCACGTCAGCCGGCGAATCCGAGGCGCTCGGCGAGGGTGCGTGCCCGATGGACGTAAGTGTGTTCGGCGAGCACGAGCGAGTGACCGGCCGCAGCGACTCGTCGCCGAAGCGGCTCGTCGGCGAGCAGGCGACGAATGGCCGAGACGAGCGCGCGATCATCGGCGGCGTAGACGGTGTGCTCCGCGTCGCGAAAAATATCCGCGAGCTCGGGGCACCCCGTGTTCACCGTCGCGACGCCGAAGAGCAGGTTCTCGAAGAAGCGCATGTTCGCCGCAGGATAGTTCGTCGGGTCGATGAGGTTGATGCACACCTTGGCTACGGACGAAGCCGTCGCGAGCTCACGGCCGAAGAGCTCACGACCTTGCCAATAATGGTCGACCCGGCCTGGCGCGGCCGAGCTCTTCTGCCAAGCGTCGCCTCCCCACACGGCCACCGAAATCCCGGCGTCGAGGAGCGCCAGGACCGAACGCTCGCGCTCGGGACGGTGATTGCCGATGAAGATGACATCCGCGGCGTAGCGAGCGCGCGTCGCATCGTCGAGCGGGTCCGCCTCATGGAGCTCCGGGTCAGCAGCGAGCGGAATCCACTCGACCCGCCGCGCACCGAGTCGCCCGAACGCCTCGACGGATTGCTTGCCGTAGCTGGCGACGAGGTCATAAAACGGGAGGCACTCGAGGTCGTCGCGTCCGAGGTTGAGCAGCGTGTCGGGCCACACGAACGCGGAGCGGGTGTCGGGTACCGAGGCGACCAACTGCGCGAGAGCGCCGACGCGGAGCGGGACGTGGCCGACGACGAGCACGAGGTCGGGGCGGACCTCGAGGGCCGCGAGCAAGAACTCTCGGTTCGCCTTGCGCACCCACGACTCGACGGGCACAAAGTCGTTGAAGCGCGCCCCGAGGACTCCGAGCCGCGCTTGCCGTCGAACCGCCGCGTCGAGATCGAACCCGGAGACACGCCAACCGAGCGCGGAGAACGCCCGGCGGTAGCTCGCCGCGAGCTGAAAGGACTCGCCCAATCCGACGCACAAGACGCGGCGCGCCATCGCGATTCTGTCTATCATTCGTCCGTGGCCGACGACCAGGATCGATTTGGCGAGCACGCTTCCTCGGCCGATTCTTCACCTCTCCCAAGGGGTGCCGACGCCTCGGCGCGCGCCCTCGGCGACTGGGCGCGGTCGAATCTCTTGCCGCTGCTCGAGGGGGTCCACCCGAGTCTGCCCATTCTCGAGCTCGGCTGCGGCCCCGGCGACCTGCTCGCATGCCTATCGAACGCGGGCTTCGCGCACGTGAGCGGCATCGAGGCCTCGAGCGAGCAGACGGCTCTCGCGCATGCTCGTGGGCTCGCGGTGCAGCGGGGCGACGCGCTCGAACAGCTCGAAGGACCAGGCTCGAGGTTCGGGGCGATCCTCGCGATGGGCCTGCTCGAACAGCTGGGCCGCGACCAGCACCTCACGCTCTTGACCGCGATCCACGATCGCCTGCTCCCGGGAGGCGTGCTCGTCGTCAAGACATCGAACGGGAGAAGCTTCGCTCCAACCCGATGGCTGGTCGGCAAACGAAGCCGAAACTCCGCGTTCACGCCGGAGTCGCTGGAGCAAGTCCTTCGACTCGCCGGCTTCGAAGACGTCGTCGCACGGGACGACGCGCCGGTCGCAGACTCGCTCACCAACACGCTTCGCCGCCGCGTCGAGGGCAGCGCCAGGGCGCTTCATTACCTCGGGACCGGTCGCTCGCAGACGGTCTGGAGCGAGCGCATGCTCTGTCGAAGCCGAAAGCCGGGTGTGCTGCCAGGGCCCGACTCGACGGCGGCGACCCCGGTGCGGGCGATGACCTTTGCGCGACCGAGCGCCCCTGCACCTCGAGAAGAAACGCCTCGCCCGTCGGGGGAACGCGCGCGGGTGCTCATCATCGGCCAGGCGCTCGCGGACATGATGATGGAGTCGTACCAGCGAGCGCTCTCACCCTATTACGATGTCAAGGTCGTCGACCCGTTCTCGGTCCTCGCGAACCTCGAGAAGAAGCTCTTCGGCACCCACTTCGGTGCGCAGGTAAACCGCGTCGCCGCCACCGTGTCGCGCGTTGCCCTCGGCAGCGAGATCGCGCCTGCCGAAGCTCGGATCCTGCGCGCGGCCGAGGAGTTCGACCCCGACCTGATCCTGACCGACAGCGTCGAGGTGCTCCGCCCGAAGCTCGTCGAAGCGCTACGCAAGACGTGTCCGCACGCCAAGCTGATCGGCCAGTTCGGAGACGCGATTTCGAACTTCGGTCGAGGTTACGTGTTCATCGCCGACTACGACCGCTTGTTCTTCAAGGACCGCTACATCGTCGACAAGCTACGGGCGAAGCTCCGATCGACGACGGCTTTCTACCTGCCGCAGTCGTGCGATCGTAGCCTTCACCGACGCGTCGAGTTGACTGACGCCGATCGGCATCGATACGGCTGCGACATCGCCCTTTACGGCAACGCGTACCTCTACCGCGCGGCGACCTTGACGCCCCTGCTCGGTCGAGACGTGAAGGTCTGGGGGGGAGGCTTGCCGCGCTGGGCCAATCACAGGACCGCGTCGATGTTCACCGGCCATTACATCGCCGGAGAAGAGAAGTGTCGCGCGATGCTCGCGGCGAAAATCGCGCTGAACCCCAACCATTACGCCGAGATCCAGGGGACCAACAAGCGCACCTTCGAGCTCGCGGCGGTCGGCGCGTTCCAGCTGACCGACACGCCCGCCCTCGCAGACGTCTTCGACTCCGCCACCGAGGTCGCGCAGTACGACACCGTCGAGGACCTGCTCGACAAGATCGACTTTTACCTCGCGCATCCGGAGCTTCGCACCGCGATGGCCGAACGGGCCCACGTACGGGCCCACAGCTCGCACACCTACGAACACCGCTGGGTGGCGATGCTCGAGACGCTCGACCTGCGCCCGCCGGCGGATTTTCCGGTCCAGCCGACGGACGTCAAGATCTGGGCTAGCTGAGGGCCTCGGCGTCGGTCCCATGTCGCGACGGGACCGGGCGTCACGACGTGGCCGGACGCCCTCCGCTCGCGGCTACTTGGGGCTCACCGCTCGTCGGGCGCCGGTCCCGACCGGGCCGTTGATGTAGCCGCCCCAGATGATGATCTCGCTCGTGGTCTTACCGGTCCACACGCCGGCCGTGTCGCTGCGCGCCGCGAGCGAAGCGTCGGTCGGGAACGCGGACCAAGTCCCGCCGTTGGCGCCGGGGCGCCACACGCCACCATCGCCCAAATAGTCGCCGCAGCCGGCGCCCTCGCAGCCTCCCCAGAGGAAGATCCCCGCGTCGAGGACGAAGCCGGTGTAGCGCGCACGCGCGGAGGGTGCCTTCGGGTCTCCAGCCTTCAGCTTGTACCAAAATCCGTCGAGCGCGTTGGGGAAGGTGTCCCAGAAGAAGAGCGTGTCGCTGTAGTTACCGCCGTCCCAGCCCCCGAAGAGGTAGAAACCGGAGCCTTGCGTCGGGTTCTGGGGGAAGGCGGTCGCGCTCTCGAGCAACATCGACGGTAAAGCCCCAGCACTCGCGTTCATGTTGACCGAGAGCCAGCTGTTCGCGACCGGGTCGTAGAGCGCGCCGTTCTTGAACCAGTCCAGGTTGTCGGTGCCGCCCCAGACAAACATGAAGCCGTTCGGTTTCGCGACGGTCGGCTTCTGCCAGCCGTAAGAGAAGTTGAAGCGTGCCCCGAGCGGCGACGCGGCCATCGCGCTCCAGGTGTTGGTCGCGATGTCGTAGACGCCACCGGTGTTGACTGCGCCGTTGGCGCCGCGCCCGCCCCAAACGATGATCTTGGATCCGGTGTAGACCATCGCTTGAGCCTGACGAAGGCTGGGCTGCCCGGCCGTCGCCATGGCCGTCCAGGTGTCGGTCGCTGGGTCGTAAATGCCGCCCTTTCCGGCGTATGCGCCGACTCCGTATCCGCCCCAAACGATCATCTTGGTGCCAGTCCAGAGCGCCTCGTGGTTGTGGCGCGGGCCAGGGTTGTTCACCGACGAGGTCGCAGTCCACGTGTCGGTCACGGGATCGTAGCTGTGGCCGGTGTCGGTGATCGCGGCCTTGGTGTAGCCGCCGAAGACGATCATCTTCGAGCCGGTCCAGATCGCGCTGTGGTTGTAGCGGGCGAGCGGGGCGTTGACCGTCGCGATCGGGACCCAGACCTTGCAGCTTCCGGCGCCATCGCAAGACGCCCCGGTGCCGCCATCGGCGTAGCAGGCGGTGAACTTGGGCTTCGCGCTCAGGCTGCAGACATTGTTGGTGCACGACCATCCGCAGCTCGCGCTGCCGCAGTCGGCCACGGACGAGCACATCTTGCCGCCGCCTGACGCGCTCGACGACATCGCGCTCGACGACATCGCGCTCGACGACATCGCGCTTGACGACATCGCGCTCGACGACATCGCGCTCGACGACATCGCGCTCGACGCCTCGGCGCTCGACGCCTCGGCGGATGACGCCACGTCGGTGGCGGTCTCGCCGCCCTGCGTCTGAGTGCTGCCGCCGCTGCCGGTGACCGCGGACATCACGCCGCCGGCGCCGCCCTGAGCGGACGTGGTCACCTCGCCTCCGCCTGCCGCGGACGAGGAGGGGGTCACGATGACGGTGGTGCTGTCGCCGCACGCGGCGAGCCCGAGCGGAAGTCCGACGCCGAGAAGGAAGACCAGGGAGGTTGCGCGCATAGGAGATCTGAGTCTACAGCTCAAGGCTCGGAGCGCACAATCGTGAGAAAGCCGACACGGTTCCTACCGCCCGCCCCGACTGCGAGTCCGTGCGCGTCCTCCACCTGAACCCCACCTTCTACCCGAGCACGCGCGACGGCGGGCCCAGCGAGAGCCTCCTCTTGCTCGTACGGGGTCTCCGCGAGGCGGGCGTGGACGCCGAGATCGTCACGACGAACGGCGATGGACCGAAGAACAGCGCGGTGCCGCTCGGACGCCGCGTCGAGCATGCAGGAGTGCCGGTGACCTACTTCGAGCGCTTTCCGAGGGCGGGGTTCGCGCCGTCAGCAAGCCTCGTGCGACACGTGGCGGCGGTCGCCCGGGGCTTCGATCTCGTGCACGTCCACGCGCTGTTCAGCTTTCCATCCACCGCAGGCGCCGCGACGTGCCGGGCCCTCGCCGTCCCCTACGTGCTGTCACCGCGCGGCATGTGCGAGCCCTGGGCTCTCGGGCATCGCGCGTGGAAGAAAGCGCCCTATTTTCGAGCGTTCGAGCGCGGCAACCTGCTCGCCGCGAGGGCCCTTCACGCCACGAGCGGCAGCGAGGCGGCAAACCTTCGCGCGCTCCTTCGCGGCCCCGAGGTCTTCGTCGTCCCCAACGCGATCGAGCTTCCCGCCGCGGCCCTCGACGTCGAGCGCATCCCTGGGCGTGTCGTGTTTCTCGGACGGCTCCACCCGGTCAAGGGGCTCGACGTCCTCGTGCGAGCGATGAGCCTCGTCACCGCGCGACGCCCGGACGCCGAGCTGATCGTCGCGGGTCCGGATCATCATGGCGAAGGCGCGCGCATCGCATGCATCGTCGCGACCCTCACGCCGCGACCGCGTGTACGCGTCGTGGGAGAAGTCCACGGGGCCGACAAGGCGTGCTTGCTCGCGTCGGCGAGCGCGCTCGCGCTGACGTCGAAGAGCGAGAGCTTCGCGAGGGTCGTCGTGGAGGCGCTCGCCCACGGAACGCCCGCTGTGGTCTCGCGCGCCTGCCCTTGGCCCGAGCTCGAGGCTCGCGGCGCGGGGCGTTGGGTCGAGGGTCAGCCCGCAACCATCGCCAACGCCCTCGTCGACGTGCTGGACGAGGCGACGCGCCCCTCGGCCCGAAGCGAGGCCGCCCGAGCACTCGCGAGGGAGTACGACGTGGCTGCCGTCGGCGCGACGATGGCGACCCGCTACCGGGAGTTGATCGAGCTCAATCCTCGACCCGCACCACGATGACGTGCTCGGCCAAGACTCGGACGAGCAGCAGCACGCCGAAGCAGAAGGCCGCGGCCTGAAACGCACCGACGAGCACGTTCGACGCATCGGACTCGATGTTCAAGAGCCCGGCGAGCGCCGCTGAGGCGAGGATGACCATGCCGTCACCACCCCGGCCATGGTTGAAAAGCGCGTAGAGCGCTCGGTAGTAGAGGCCGACGACGAGCATCCCGACGAACACGCCGAGCGGCCCGAAGTTCATGTACATCTCAACGATCTGAGCGCAGTTGAACGACGTCTGATGGTCCTGTGGGTTCAGCAGGCGGTAGCGGTGGCCAAAGTCCTGGCCGAGCGGCTGGTCAGGCCTATCCGGGGCGAAGATGCGCGGGACGAACGACCAGAGCATGACCCGGTACGTCTCGCCGTCCGTGTGAGGGATTCGACGCGGGGTCTGGTTGATGACGAACGCGAGCGTCCCGAGGTAGCTCGTACGCTCCCTTGATTCGCGCGACGCGTTCTCGACGAAGCGCGAGCTGTCGGCGTCCGCCTGCTTCATCGTCAGATCAAGAAACAGCGCAACGCGATCCAGCGGGCCAACGTAGGTGTTTCGGATCTCCTTCCGAAACGAGTGCTTGCTGTAGGTGAACGGCATCGCGAACAGGATGCAGAGGATCCCCGCGCGCCACGGGATGGAGCCGCGCTCCGCCACGTACACGAAAAACATGGGCACGAGCGCCCACGCGAGCTGAGCCAGCGCTCCGCTCGCGAGCGAAAACAGGATGTACATCAGGTAGCAGCCCGATGCCACGATGCCCTGCGCGAAGGTCAGCTTGCCGCGAAGGTGAAGCAGCAGCATGCCGCTCAACAAGAGGAGCGGCGTGCGCACCGTCACGTTGGCGATCGCCTTGAGGTTCGGTGCAATGTCGCGCGAGGCCGTGAGCACGTAGGCCGAGAGCGAGACACCGAGGAAGGCGACGACGATGCAGTACCAGGCGATCCGCTCGAGATCGAACGGCATCTTCAGGTTCGGCAAGACGTCGACCATCTTGCCGAACGGCGAGTAGAAGGCGAGCTGCATCAAAAGCACGCCCGCCAGCGTCAGAGCCACGGCGGTGGTGACCTCTTCGACCTCGTAGATTCGGCTCTTCACCATGACCGTGTCGAGGAACACGGGGAGGCCGAAGTAGATGAAGTAGAGGACGTTGATGATCGGGAAGAGCGGGACTTGCTTGGGCTTGCGCCGCACGACGTCGTACATCGGCGCGGTGCAGACCCAGAGGAGCACCGACGCGACCGCGAGGCGTAACGCGGGCACGCGCGCGGGAGCGACGTAGAGAAGCACCAGGTTCAAGAATCCGACGAGCGCGAGGTACGTGACGACCGCGGCCGCGGTTCCGAAGTAGGCCTCGAGGATCGAGAAGGACTGCGCACGTCGCTCTTGCCGTTCGCTGAGCTGCGCGTTCGGTTGCACTCCGCCCACCGGGCGGCGGGATGCTGCCGGGTTGTCGAGGGGCGCTTGGGCGTCGGTCGTCATCCCTGGGTCATCGTAGCGGTTCGTAGGCGCCGGCGGGCTGGCAATTCAACGAGGCGATGCGCCGCGACCGACACGGCGACGAGCACCCCGAAGAAGGCCGCGAGATCGACGCCGCGCGAGAGCCCGAGGTCGAGCCTACGCCATCCCGACCACACCGGCGACTGCAAGATGTAGAGCCCGAAACTCGCCTCGCCGAGCAGCAGCAGGAGCGGCGACGAGAGCGCCGGCGACACCATGGGGAGCCCGAGCGCGACCGCCAGGATCAAGGCCCCGAAGGCGGGCGCGAGCAGGCCGTTGTGGAAGAGGAGGTTCGTCGCGCCGGGCGGCGTTGCGAGGAGCAGGCCGAGGACGCTCATGGCGCCGACGCCCAAGGGGACGCGCGCCCGGAGGAGGCGCTCGCGGAGCGGCGAATCGAAGAGCTCGGCGAGCAGGATGCCGAGCGCGAAGGTGGGCAGGTGCAGGAGCGGATCGTATTTGACGAGCGCGAGGAGGAGCTCGTCACGCGTCGTGGCGAGATAGACGACCGGAGCGAAGAGCGCGACCAGGTAGAGCCCGAGCGCGAGCCCGAGGCGCGAGCGACGAGGCGCGAGGAGGCGCGGCAAGAGCGCGGGAAACGCAGCGTAGAAGAGGGCTTCCACCGAGATCGACCATGACGGCGGGTTCCACCACGTGTGCGCGCCGGGGAGCCATGCCTGAGCGAGCCCGAGCGAGACGAGACCGGCCGCCGTCGTCTTCGCGGCGAACACGACCGGCGAGCCGTCGGCCGCGAGGCGATGGCCGATCGAGACGGGAGCCGCGGCGAGCCACGCGACGAGGTAGAGCGGGTACACGCGCGCGAAGCGGTTCCACCAGAACGCGCCGGACGTGCCGCGCATGCGCACGGTGCCGTCCTCCGAGCGGTCGACGTAGTTGTAGGCGAGGATGAACCCCGACAAGAGGTAGAAGAAGCTCACGCCCACGTAGCCATGAGCGAGTACGTTGCGGATCACGGCCGGGGTCGCGGCCGGGAGCGCAGGCTCGGCGAAGTGGTAGAGGACGACGTGCGCTGCCGCGAAGAAGCGGAGGCCCGTCAGCGCGTCGAGCGGCTCGCGGCGGGCTTGGCGCGGCGGGGCGGCACGCGCGTACGACGGAGAGCTCGCGGCCTCGCTCATCGGCCGAGGAGCCTAGCGACGCGACGCGCGCGGTGCCGCTTTTTTTGAGGGCCGAGTGGCGCGTGGCATCGTGCGCCGCGATGAGCCAGGTCGCCTCCGAGCACGGCACGAGCCGGCTGCGTCTCGTTGCGGGCGACAACCTCCCGGCGATGGCGCGACTCGCGACCGAGGGCGTGCGCGTCGAGCTCGCCTATCTCGATCCGCCGTTCTTCACCCAGCGGCTGCACCTGCGGACGGTACGGCACGGGCGCGGCGGCGAGGCGACGCGCAGCAAGGTGACCGCGTTCGACGATCGATGGCCGAACTTCGACGCCTACCTCGAGGTGATGGAGGCTCGGATCGTCGCGGTACGCGAGCTTCTGTCGGACCAGGGCGCGATGGTGCTCCACGTCGACCCGACGAGCAGCCACTACCTCAAGGTCGCGTGCGACCGGATCTTCGGGCGCGACGCCTTCGCGAGCGAGATCGTGTGGCGCTACCGGCGCTGGCCCGCGCGCACCCGAAACTTTCAGCGCGTGCACGACGTCCTCTTGCGCTACGTCAAGAATCCGCGCCTCGAGCCACGCTTCGTGCAGCTCTACGAGCCGCTCGCGCCCTCGACCGTCGCGACCTGGGGCCAAGCCAAGCAGCTCGCGGCGTTTGGTCGAGATGGGCGGCGGGTGCGCTCGACGCGAACCGACGAGGCCTCGCCGGGCGTGCCGATGGGCGACGTCTGGGAGATCGGCGTCATCGCGCCCGTCGCGCGCGAGCGAACCGGCTACCCCACGCAGAAGCCCGCCGCGCTGCTCGAGCGGATCGTCGCGTCCGGGACCTACCCCGGCGACACCGTGCTCGACCCGTACTGCGGCAGCGGCACCACGCTGGCCGTGGCCGCGACGCTCGGCCGCCACGCGATCGGCATCGACCAGAGCCCGGAGGCACTTCGCGTAACCCGCGAGCGCCTCGCGGCGGCTGGCCGCGAGCTCGTCGAAGAGAGCCTGGCGACGACGGGCTGACGAGCGCGCCAGAGCTCAGCGCGGGGCGGCGTGCCGAAACGCATCGCGTTGCCGGTAAGCCTCGTAGACGACGATCGACACCGCGTTCGCAAGGTTCAGCGAGCGCACCTCGCCGATGGTCGGGATTCCGTAGACCTCGCCGGCGTGCTCGCGGAGCAGCTCCTCGGGGAGTCCGACGGACTCGCAGCCAAAGACCAGCGCGTCCCCGGGCTCGTAGCGAGCGTCGAGGTAGCTGCGCTCGGCCACCGCCGAGAAGAGGCGGAGCTTGGCGCCCGGGTGAGCGTGACGAAAGTGGGCGAGATCGAGGTTTCGCTCGAGCTCGACGAGCGGCCAGTAGTCGAGCCCTGCGCGCCTGACGGCCTTCTCGTCGATCGAGAAGCCCAGCTTGCCGACCAGGTGGAGCGGAAACTGGAGGGCCGCGGCGAGCCGCGCGATGTTGCCCGTATTCTGCGGGATCTCGGGGTCGACGAGGACGACGCGCGGAGGGGTTTCGAGGCGCGGGGCGCGGAGGCGGGGACGGTCCTTGGCCATGACGTAGTGACGCGGCGAGCGGCGGGCGACGGTCGCGAGAGCGGTTTGTCGGAGGCGGCTGCGCGCAAACGTCTACCTGAGAGCGGGCAGGTGTACTAGCCTCCTCGGCCTGGGTAGCGGCATGCGCGCGTTCGGACGGATCCTCGGGTGTGCGGTGGCGGCAGCGACGACGCTCGTCGCCGGGGTGGCGTTCGCCGACAAGATGGACCCCGCGCTCGAGCGCTTCGTCCTCAACAACCGCTGCATCGGCACCGTCGACGGGGTCGGCAAGTACTACGACCCGACGGCAGGCTTCACGCGGTGCCTCCCGGACAACCTCGCGTTCGCGAAGCTCGTGGCGCAGTACGGCGCGGCGATCGCGCCGGTGGCGTCGTACTCGGCGCGCACCACCGGGTTCGGCGGGTTCAAGATCGGCGTGCAGGGCGCCTTCACGACGATCGACTCGGACGCGCCCTACTGGAAGAACGGGACGCAGGGCTCTGTCGACCGCTCGACGAATCAGTACTCGATCGTGAACAACGGGCCCGACGACGCGCTGCAGCTCTACTCGGTCCGGCTCGCGAAGGGCTTCCCGTTCGGCGTCGAGCTCGGCGCGAGCTTCGGACACCTCGCGAACACGTCGCTCGTCACCGGCGGAGGGGATGTTCGGCTCTCGATCCTCGAGGGCTTCCGCACCAACTACGGGCTCGGTTACTTGCCCGACCTCGCCGCGACGGGCGGGATTCGGACGATCACCGGCACGTCGCAGCTGAAGCTCACCGTCGTGTCGGTCGACGGCGTCATCTCGAAGCCCTTCCCAATCCAAGGCTCGGTCGTGCTGCAGCCGCACGTGGGGTACCAGTGGCTGCGGATCTTCGGTGATTCCGGCGTCGTGGACATGACGCCAAACACCGATCCGGTTCAGCACTGCGGGTATCAGGGCGACAACAGCCCCGCCTCTCCCGATCCGAGCAAGCCGGCTCGCGACGGGCAGCCCTACTGCTCGGGCTCGAGCGCCGACTTCAACAACAACGTGGTGTTCGACGCGGTCCGCTTGAACCGCCACCGCATCAACGTCGGCGTCGACCTGCGCTTTCAGATGGTCTACCTCGGGCTTAACTTCCTGACGGACCTCGTGCCGGTCGACAAGGCGAACACCGGCACGAAGGCGGTGCCGGACGGGGCTGACCCGAGCGCCTCAAAGACCATCGTCGTGAACCCCTACTCGGACGACCCGCGTCCGACGAGCCCCGAGAACGACGCGGTGAAGAGCCAGTTCACGATGTCGGTCGAGCTCGGCGCGGTCTTCTGAGCGGGCGCCCGAGGCACGGCGCGGCCCCTGGAACATTCGCGGCGCCCTGTGAATCCGCGCGCGCTGCTGCGAGGTCATTCGGTCCGCGGTGTGTCCGTGGCTGATTCGAGCCCGAGGCCCTCGAGCGCCGCGCTCGCCGCAGCCTGCTCGGCGAGCTTCTTCGAGCGGCCCTGACCCGTCGCCCGCCAAGTGTACCGCACCGAGCCGTCCTCCGCCGTCTCGTCGGGCTCGGCGCCAGCCGTCGCGCCATCGAGGAGCACGAGGGTCACCTCGACCCAGAACTCACGCGCGTGAGGCGGCCCCTGCTCGGCCACCACGCGGTACCGCGGCGGGGCGAGACCGCGCGCCTGCAAGTGCTCCTGCAGGCGGCTCTTGGCGTCTCGCTGAATGGCGCCCGCCCGCGCGAGCTCCTCGATGCGATCGCCGACGAGCAGCCGCACGAGCCGGCGCACCTCGTCGAGGCCGCGGTCGAGATAGACGGCACCGACGAGCGCCTCGAGCGCGTCCGCGAGCACGTTGGGCCGGTCACGCTCACCGGTGGCGTCGGCTCCGCGGCCAAGGCGCAACGCTTGACCTAGATCAAGCTCGCTCGCAATCTCTGCGAGCGTGCGCGCGTTGACGAGCGAGGCCCGCATGAAGGTGAGCTGCCCCTCATCGAGATCCCCGCGCGTCGTGACGAGCAGCTCGCTCACCGCGAGACCGAGGACGGCGTCACCCAGAAACTCGAGCCGCTGGTTGTCGCGGATGGGCTCGGCGCCCGGGCCGCGCTGCTCGTTCGTGAGGCTCGGGTGGGTGAGGGCCTCGACGAGGTGCGGCGCGTTCACGTCGACCTCGAGCCGAGCTGCGATGCTCTCCGCGGCCGCGAGCCGGCGCGCCTCTCGTTCCTTCGGGTCCTGCATCCGTCGAGGTCGTGCTAACCGGAGCATCCGTCGGGAGCAAGCCGACGCCATCGCGGCTATGCTGTTCTGCGGTGTCAGACCTCCTCGCCTGCCCGTTCTGTCGTCAGCTCTACGCTCGCGGCGAGCGCGCGACCTGCGCCGAGTGCAACCTCGCGCTCGCGCCGCTCGCGGAGCTGCCTCCTTCGATGGACGCGGCTGCGCTCGATGCGCACGAGGCTGTCGCCCCTGAAGAGGAGGACCTCGGCTGGCTCTACCTCGAGCGTGGCCGCGGCGCGCTGCTCATGCTGTCAATCGCGGGGCTCCTCGTGTTCGCGTTCGCGCCCTGGCTCGAGGAGCGCGCCCCCGAGATCCAGACGCTCACGGGCCTTCAGTTCGCCCGCGTTTTGCCCTGGCTGTGGGCCGGGGGCGTAGGCTGGGTCACCCTGTTCGTGCTCGTGCTCACGAGGCGGTCCGTCTACCAGATGCGGAGCTCGCGGCTCGCGGTCGCGCTCATGGCGGCGATGGTTCTCTCGACCGTGGCGCTCCGGCTGGCGCTCCCGGTGCCGGTGATCCGGTACGTGCCGCGCCGCTTCAGCTGGGGCTGGGGCTTGTACGGCGCCGGGGCGCTCTCGTTGCTCGCGCTCGCGTATGCCTGGACGTTCGGAGGCAAGCCCGAGGACCTCGAGTCACGAGCCGCGACGAGGCCCCGCGACGAGCCTCTTCACTGACGCCGCCGCGAACACGAGCGCTCGAGGGAGCGATTTCACTCGAGCAGCGAGGCCGCGTCGGCCTCAGCGCAGCACGCCGTCGCGCAGCTCGGGAGCGCCGGGGCGCTCGGCCTTGTGCACCCGCGGCAAGGCGCCCGGGCGGCGCGCAGGAGCGACGGCACCGCCGACCTCGATGGTGACGTCGCCGAGGCGCTCGGGGTGCAACTCGGTGACGTACTGCTTCCGGAGCCCTTCGATGGCGGCGCGGATGCGCTCGTCGAGGCCCTGCTTCGCGAGCAGGTTGCGGATGGTCATCGACTCCAACTCGAGGGTGCGCTCCGGCGTGCGCATCGTGCCGCGGCGCGACACGATCACCCACACGTCTCCGTCGCGCACGGCCTCGGTCGCGATCTGCCCCTCTCCCAGTTTGTCGGCCGCAGCGTACAGTGCGGGGTTCACGCGGACCTGTCGATCTTGGGTCGATCCGTCGGCCGCGACGAAGCCGAGGTTGCCCTTCTTCATCGAGGTCGACTTGTCGATCGAGTGGGTGCGCGCGAGGTCTTCCCACTTGCCGACGGCATCCTTGTCCCACTCCTTGTCGTTGCGGATCGCCTCGAGGACCTCGTCGGCGGCCTCGCGCGTCTTCAGCACGATCTGCCAGATCTTGATGCGCGTCTCGGCGGCGTAGCGAGCCCGGTTCTTCTCGTAGAAGGCCTTCACGGCGTCGTCGGAGACCGGAGCCGCGGCGAGCGCCTCCTCGCGAATCTTCGCCTCAAGCGCGCTCACCATGACGCGACGGATGCGCATCGCGACGTCCTCTCGCTGGTCGAGCTTCTCGGCTCGAGCGGCCATCGCGAGGAGCTCGGCGTCGATCAGCTGATCGAGGGCACGCCGACGCTGCTCGTCGGCGGTGGGACCGAGCTCACGGAGCCGAAACGCGGGGACGCGCGCGAGGCGCGCCTCGATGTCGGCCACGGTCAGCTTGGTGTCGCCGATGGTGACGACCCCGCGGTCGCCGCGCGACTGCGCCATCGCAGACGCGCCGAAGACCGTCGCCCCAGCGATCAGGGCGACTCCGAGGACGTTCACCGATGATCGCGAGCTCAACGGTCGTCTCCGCCGGTCTCTGCGTCACGGCGGTCGGCCGCCTTCGCCTCGCGCGCGGCCGCGGCGAGCTTCCGCTTGCGGGCGCGCATAGCGTAGCCGTAACCGACGAGTAGCGAGGCCGCGAGCGGCGAGAAGGCCATCGCACTGGTGGCGCCCGGGTGAGCGAGCAGCCAGTCGTAGGTGCCCTGGAGGTATGGGTCGAGGCTCTCGGCGTAGAAGACTCCGACGAAGAACGCGACCGCAACGACGGCGGCGATGGCGTTCAAGATCACGAAGTACCCCCAGCGCATGGCGCCACGTCGGTAGGCGTCGGCGGGGTTGACTTCGGCGTCGGCGCGGAGCGCCGCCTCGGGGGGCGTGAGGGTGGCCTGGGGCATGATCGAGCGTAGCATAGCGCTCCGGGCGACGCTTTGCAGCCTACCCTCCGAGGAATCGACGGCTCACGCCACTCAGCGGATCTGTGCGCGCGCCGCGGCGTGATCCGGCGCCAGGGCCAGCACCTTCTCGAGGTCTTGGCGCGCCGCCGCATCCTGCCCAAGCCGCCGCCGCAACATGGCTCGGTAATAGCGCGCGTTGACGTGCTCTGGCTCGAGAAGCAGCAGGTCGTCGAACTCGAGGAGCAGCACCTTGAGATCGGGGCGCGCGAGGTGTGCGCGGACCCACGCGGCGGTCGCGAGGAACTCGAGATCGTCGGGCGCGAGCTCGGTGGCGCGTTCGCAGAGCCGGCTCGCCGTCTCGGGGTCCTGGCAACCGAGGGCATAGAGCGCGCGTTCGCGGAGCTCATCGGGTGCCATTCGGCTCTCGGGAGACGGCTCGACGCCCAGCCGCTCGAGCTCCCGCGCGAGCGCGTCCGGGTCGGCCAGCGTCGCGCGCGCCTCGTCGAGGGCGGCACGGACGGCTCCTTGTAGCGCGAGAAAATCCTCGGGGCCGGACTCGTCCTGCCAAGCCTGCGCGCGCTCGGAGTGCGCGGCCTCCAGCATCGTGGTGACGCGCCGCGCTGTCCCGTCGGCGAGCGCCTGCGCGTCGAGGCCAAGCCGCTCGATGGGTCCCTGTTCGAGGAGCGCCGCAGCCGCGGCCCGCCTCTCGAGCAACGGGTCCGACGCCTCGACATCGTCGGCGCCGCGCGCGACCGCCACACGACGGAGCTGGATTCGCGTTACCCTGCGCGAGGAAAGCGGCACGCCATCATCGCGCGCGAGGGTGCGCGGCGAGGATGGCGCCGAGCGAACCGAGGCGCGAGCGTCGTCGCCCTGCCGGAGAAAACGCGCACTCGCGAGCAAATGAACGACGCGTCGGCACACGCCGTCGGGCGCGACGCCCGATGCCAGGAGCTCAGCGAAGGTCGGCTCCTCGGCGAGCAGCTTCGAGACCACCGCGAGCGCCTCGCCCTGAAAGCCAAAGCGCTCGACCTTGACGTCGTCACGGAGGACGAGCGGAGCGTCGTCGAGCAGCATGAGGACGAGCTCGACGCGAGCGTCGTCGGTGCCGTGCGTCTCGCTCACGACGGCCGCGATGCGCAGCGGATCCACGCGTCGGCCAGGCGCGAGCTCGACGAAGCGACCGTCGCCTGGCACAAAGCGCCACGTCGTCGACGGAGGAGCGCCGGCGAGGCGCACGGCGCGCGCGAGGACCTGCGCCCCGAGAGCGCGGTCGATCGTCTGCTCGTCGGTCGCACCGCGGGCCACCAGCGCGGCGCCGAGGAGCGTCCCTTCGTGCTCGAGCGCGGCGAGGATCTCGTCCTCGGACACGAGCCCCCGCTCGACGAGGAGATCGCCGAGGCGCGCGTACCCATCGGGGACCAGCACGCGCACCGGAACGCCGTGGATGAGCTCGAGGACGCCTCCGTCGGTGTCGGGACCGCCCACTTCGAGGGCACCCGTCCAGCGCCGATCGAAGGCCTGAACAAGCCCCTCTCCGAGCGGCATCTGCGCGAGCGAGCCGCGTGCCTCCTCATCCGACGACACGACTCGAGACGATATCACGAGTGGCACAAAGGCCGACAAATCCGCTCTCAGCCCCCCAAGCGCTGGGCCTCGTTTCGCGGGAGCCTGCGCGTTTCGACTGCCCGTTGGAGCCGCGCCTCGACTAGCGTCAAGCGCGCGCGCGCGGCGCGCCCCCATCCATGTCCCGCGGCTACATCCTCGTCGTCGACGACGAAGTCTCGATCCTGCAGACCCTCCGGCGAGCGCTCACGCTCGAGGGCTACGTCGTCGACGTGGCCGGAGGCGCGTCTGTCGCGCTCGAAAAGCTCGCGAAGCAGAGCTACGACCTAGCGCTGCTCGACGTCGCGCTGCCAGACGGCGATGGCGTCGCCGTGCTCGAGCGAATGCGAGCTGGCGGGGACGATACCTGCGTCGTCATGATGAGCGGCCACGCGACGGTCGACGCCGCGGTGCGGGCCACACGCCTCGGTGCCAGCGATTTCCTCGAGAAGCCACTCTCGACCGATCGGCTCCTCTTGGTCGTCGAGAACCTCCTGCGCATGGTACGCGCGGAGGCGAAGGCGACCTCGCTCATCGCTCGCACCGGGCTCGATGGCGAGCTGCTCGGGTCGAGCGGCGCGATGGACGCGCTTCGCGATCAGATCGTCCGCGCAGCTCGAGCGAACGCGACCGTCATGGTCCGCGGGGAGCGAGGCACCGGCAAAGAGCTTGTCGCGCGAGCGCTCCATCGCCAGTCACGGCGCGCGGCCGGTCCCCTCGAGAAGCTGAACTGCGCGGCCGTTCCAGGCGAGCTCATCGAGAGCGAGCTGTTCGGCCACGAAGCCGGCGCATTCACGGGCGCGACACGACAGCGACGAGGGAAGTTCGAGCGCGCAAACGGCGGGACGCTGTTCCTCGACGAGGTGGGCGACATGCCGCTCACCATGCAGGCGAAGCTGCTCCGCGTGCTCCAAGAGCAAGAGATCGAGCGCGTGGGCGGGAGCGAGACGCTGAAGGTGGACGTGCGCGTCGTCGCCGCAACGAACCGCGATCTCGAGGCAGCCTGTGAGTCTGGCGCCTTCCGTGCAGATCTGTTCGATCGCCTCAACGTCCTGCCGCTCACCCTCCCCCCGCTCCGCGCGCGGCGCGAAGACATCCCCGAGCTCGCGCGTCACTTCCTCGGGCTCGTCGGCGCCGCGAACGATCGACCCGAGGTCCAGCTGACGACGGACGCGCTCGACGCCTTGAGCGCGTACACCTACCCCGGGAATGTTCGAGAGCTCCGCAACGTCGTCGAGCGCCTCGTCATCCTGACTCCCGACGCATCGGTCGATGCCGCCGATGTGCGCACCTGCCTTGGCTCGGGCGCCGCCCCCGCAGCGCGTGGGCTCTACCGCCCCGGGCTCCCGTTCCGCGTGCTGCTCGAGGAGGCGGAGCGAACGATCTTGGACGAGGCGCTGAGGCACCACGAAGGTCAGATGGCGAGCACGGCGCGGGCGCTCGATCTCGAGCGGAGCCACCTCTACAAGAAGTGCAAGGCGCTCGGTCTGCGCGAGTGACGAGGCCGGCGCGTCACTCCTCGGGCGCGCTCGCGGGCTTCGGTGAAGCGGCAAGCGTCTTCGCGTGGCGCTCGGCCTCGGCGGCGAACTGCGCTCGACCGAGGTGGCGATACCCTTCGGCGAGCATCGCGTAGATGCGCGCCCCAAGTGCCGGATCGGGTCGCGCCGCGAGGGCGCTGTTCAGCTCGAAGATGGCGCTCACCTGGCGGCCCGTTCGCGCGAGCGCGCGTGCGTAATCGACGTGGGTCTCGGGGTGCATGACGTCGACGAACATCGCGCTCTCGCCGACGTGCACCGCCTCGTCCCAAAGGCCGCGGCGAACGAGCAGCGCGAGCAGCCTGCGCCAGACGCGACGATCATGCTGATCCAGCTTCGCGAGCGCGCGCAGCGTGAAGAGCTGCTCCTCTTCGTCGCCTCGCTTCTTGGCGAGATCGTAGAGGCCTTGGAGGGGCTCGGCCTGCGAGGGATCGAGGCCATGGGCTGCGTGGAGCGCGGCCCGGAGCCCGTCCTTGTCACCCTTCGCCTCGGCGACATCGGCCGCCTTCATGCGCACCGCGTAGCCGTCGTGGCCGGCAGCGAGCAACGACGCCACGGCGGCCTCGGCGCGCGGCGTGTCCCGGCGACCGAGCGCGAGCTTCAGCTGAAGGAAGAGCGCGTTCGCGTCACGCGGGTCGACCGCGAGCCCGACCTTGAGCGTGACCTCGGCCTCGTCGGCCTTGCCCGCCGCGAAGAGTGCACGCGCGAGGGCTGCGTGCCGAGCCCCGTTCTTCGGCTCGAGGGCGAGGGCCGCCTGCGCGTCCTCCACGGACGACGTCGACGCGTCGGGCACGAATTGCTTGGCGTAGCGTGCGAGTCGGGGCTCCTGCCACGCGCGGTACTGCCGGTCGAGCTCACCGACGTCGACGCCGTAGACCTCACGAACGAGCTGGTCGGTACGCCGTCCGCTCGCCCAGCCCGAGAGCATCCGAGGGAAGCGGTCGAAGCCGAAGCGCTCGGCCGAGAACACCTGGACCTGGCTTGCCGCCAAATACGCCATGACGACGTCGGCGGCGCTGTCGACGTGCGTGAACGCTCGGTTGAAATGGCCGATTCCGGGGAGCCGCGCGCGCCTGAGACCGTCGTAGAGCGAGGGCTCCTCCTCGCGCCGCCACTCGGGCCGAGCGATCAGCGTCTCGTACTCGGCGAGCCCTTCGGTGAACCAGCGGGGGACGTGGCTCTTGCTCTGCTGGATATGGAAGACGTGCGACAGCTCGTGCCAGACGATCATGCCCCAGTTGAAGCTCGCGGCGCCCGGCGAGAGCGCAGCCAGCGTCTTGCCGAAACACACGCCCTGGATCCCGACGTTGGGTAGACCGCTGGTTCGCACGCTGAAATGCTCGGGATCGGCGTACAGCTCGATGCCGACGGGCTCAGTCGGCGTGAAGCCGTAGCGCCCCACCATCGAGGCCCACGCCTGGTCGAGCATGCGCGGGAGGTAGCGCTCGAGGACGGCTCGCTCGTCGCGGTGATAGCGAATGCGAAACCGCGCGCCGTCGACGGTGACGTAGTCCTTCGCGACGGTCCGCTCGTAGAAATTGAGGGTGTTGAAGACGCGGACGTTGAAATCGTCGAGCGCGAACGCCTTACGGAGCGCCTCGAGCCCCTCGGCGTCTTCACCGGCGCGGATGAGGTTGAGGCCGAGCGCTGCATAGGCCTTCGCCTCTCCTGGGTCGACTCGAACAGCACGTCGCATGAGCGCGACGATCTCGTCGTAGCGGTGCTCCCACTCCGCGAACTCCCCGATGACGATGTAGAAGCGCGCGTAGCTCGGGTTCACGGCGAGGACCCGCTTCTCGAGCGCGTCGAGCCCGGCGGTGTCGTCCGCGAGGAAGCGCGTAGCCGCCGCGATCGAGAGCAGCTCGAGGTTGTCGGGGTCGAAGGTAAGGCCGGCGCGAAGAGCCGCGTCCGCAGCCTCGAGATCCATCGTGCGAAGCGCGAGTCCGGCTCGAATGAAGTGCGCCTCGGCGAGCTTCGGATCGACGTCGAGCGCAGCCTTCACCTCGGCCTCGGCCGCCGCGAAGTCCATCGCTTGATCGAGGAGCACGTGAGCCTTGGTCACCCGGAGGCGCGGATCGCGCGGAGCGAGCGCGAGCGCGTCGCGGATCGCGGACGCCGCGTGGCCAGGGTCGTATTTGTCGAGGAACAGCTCGGTGCGCCAGCGAAGGAGCTCGGGGCTCTTCGTGCGCGACGCAGCCTCGGCCTCCGCGTAGAGCTTGTTGGCGTCCTCGGCGTGCCGCAGAAGGAAGGCCGCGCGTCCCACGAGCGCGAGGCCCTCGGCGTCATCGGAGCGAATGCGGTCCGAGTTGTACGCCTCGACGACCTGCATCAAGACCCCGTCGGCGTCCGCGCGCCGACCGAGCTCGATGTAGAGCTCGCCCAGGGCGAGGTGCGCTCGATAGGCCTCGTCGTCCTTCGCGAGCCGCTCGAGCTCTTGGAGCGCCTCGCGACGTCGGCCGGATCGGACCAGCGACTCGGCGGCCACGGGGATGGCGCGCCGCGCGAGCGTCGTCTCGCGAGCGGCCTTGCGCGCGAGCTTCAGCGCGTCGTCATAGCGCCCGGTGACGAGCGCGAGGTTGGCGTCGAGCAGGTCGGCCCGCGCGGCCTCACCCGCCTTGCGAGCTTCGGCAACGGCCGCCTTCACCTCGTCGTAGCGGCTCGCCGCGAGCGCGCGCTCGCCTCTCTCGGCGGCCGATTCGGCGTGCGCCGCTCCGGAGAGCAGCAGGATCGCGAGCGCGAGGCAGAAGCGGGCCTTCATGCTCCCTCAGAGCCCGAGCGATCGGCGTGCCACGGCCTCAAGCGCGTCGATGAAGCGGGGTCGCGTATCGAGGGCGGGCATGCGCTCGAGGCGCTCGAAGCCGAGGCGCTCCGCGAGGGCACGGGCCTCGACGTCGATGTCGTAGAGGGTCTCGACGTGCTCGGTGACGAAGCCGATCGGTGCGACGAGGAGGCGCCGGTGCCCCGTCGCGAGCTCGCCGAAGACGGTCTCGATATCGGGCCCGAGCCAGGCGTCGCGGCTGCCCATGCCCTGACTCTGGAAGGCGACGCGGATCGAAGCTGCGCCAAACCCCCTGGCGACGAGCGCCCCCGCGACGGCCTCGGCCATCGACCGAAACTCGCGCTCGTACCCGTCACCGGCGGCGACCACGCGGCGCGGCAGGCTGTGCGCCGAGAGGACGACGCCGAGCGAATCGCGCGGCGCCTCGAGACGTGAGGCGGCCTCGAGGGCCGCCTCGACGAAGGCGTCGATGAGCGCGGGCTCGTGCCCCCACGGCTCGGCTCGCACGACCTCGAGGCCGTGAGGAGCCGCGGCTGCCTCGACTCCAGGGTGGTAGATCTGCACCGACTGCGGGGCAAGCGGCAGCGAGAGCAGGCGCGTCACCCCGAGCGCCGCAAGCTCGGAGACCACCTCGCTCGGGTAGGGATGCCACAGGCGAGCCGCGATCCGCACCGGGCAACCAAGCCGCGCTTCGAGGGCCTCGGCTTGCGCTCGGCTGAGGCGCGTGAGAGGCGAGCCGCCGATGTGCTCGAGGCGGCGGCGCACCTCCGCGACCACCTCGTCCGGGGCGGGCTGGCCGTGGCGGATGTTCCGTACGAACGCGGGCACCTCGTCCGAGGAGGAGACGGTGCCGTGGTAGCTGAGGAGGACGCCGAGCATGCGGCTGGTTCTAGCGCCGGATCGGCTGGGCGACCATCGCGGTGAGTCGATTAGGCTGCGCGCACCTTGCTGCGGGGACGCGGCGCCGCGTCAGGCGTCACGACCCGAGTCCCCTCCGCGCGGGCGGCTTGGGTGTCGGTCACGCGCGAGGCGAGCGCGAGCACGATCTCGCTCGTCATGGCGATCGTAGGCAGCCGCGGTGTAAAGGCGAAGACGCGCTCGTCGGCCTTGCGACCGGGGGTGATCCGGGCGCGCCGCGAGAGGGAGGCAAGGGCCTGATCGCAAGGCGATCCCGCGACGACGCGCAGCAGAATCTCGGGCATGCCGACACGCGCGCCGAGGCCGATGGCGTAGGTCATGGCGACCTCGATCGAGGCGAAGCCGCGCAAGGGGAGGCGCGGCACCACGAGCAGGCGGAGCTCGTCGGCGTCGACCTCTCCAAGCGGAATGCGGACGCGCGGCACGAGCCGGAGCGAATCCGAGCCCTGTCGCTTGCGGAGCTTCGCGACGAGCTTTTTATAAAAGGGTGCCGGCTCGCTGGCGAGGTCAGCGGGGAGCGCGCATGGCCTACCGGTCCCGAAGATCGCGAGCAGCACGACGGCGTCGAGCGCGACGAGGAGCGCCTGGTGCGATGCGCGTCGGGCAAGCCACGTCGCGAGGGCGACGAAGGGGAGGACCGAGAGCGCGAAGAGGAGCTTCCCGCCGCGCGAGCCGATGTCGAACCACACCCCGCGCGCATGAGGCAACTCGACGAGGGCCTCGCGCTCGCTCACCGCGAGCCATCGGCCTGGGCCGCGGAGCGCCGCCGTCGCGTCGACCTTCGCGACACCGTGGGCCGCGAGCAAGGTGGCACCGAGCACCGCGAGCGCACCCTCGACGGGGCGATCGGAGACGAGCTCCAGCCAAGCGCCCGCTGCGAAGCCGAGACCGGCGAGGGCCGACCGTAGCGCCGCGTGGAGCGGTACGACGGGAGGCATCGTCGCGCGGGCGGCCTCCGCGAGGCGGCGCACCTCCCGCGCCTTCGCGCCAACGAGCCCCGCGACTGCGACGAAGAGGAGGGCTGCGGCGAGATGCAAGGCGCGCCGCGAGACGCTCTCCTTGATAGACGTCAAGACAAAGACCGTGGGCACCGCGGCGTCGACCGGGCCGGCGAGCCCTTCGATCGCGCGCGGATCGGCGCGCACCATCCACAAGACGCGCGTCCCCTCGGGGGCGTACGTGCGAAGCAGCTCGATCTCGTCACCGTCGGCCGCGCGGCGGACCTCCGACAAGAAGCCGGAGGCGTCCCCGTCGTCGGTGGGTTCGCTCGCGCGAGGAGCCGTCGGCGCCGGCGGCAAACGCCACACGGTGCGCAGGTTGTCGAGCCCGACTCCGAGCGACGGGCCGCGCCACTCCGCAAGCAACATCGCGCCCTCGCGGCGGACGAGGCCCCGCCCCTTCAAGTCGGTCCGGTAGCGAAAGACGAAGACGTACGCCCCGCGGAGGATCCCCTTGTCATCGTCGATGGCGAGCTCGAGCTCGCGCGCATCGACTTCTGCCGGCGGGGCCGCGGCGCCGTCCTCGCCCGCTCGCGCGCCCTCGACGAGCGTGAGCTTGAGCGGCACGGCAGAGGCGAGCGAGTTGCCGAGGGCCTCCGCTGCCGGGACGACGAAGGCGTTCGGCAGCGGCGCCGCGTCGGGATCGACTCCTTGCAGGCGGAGCGCGCGCTGCGGCTCGCTGCCGTTAAGGCGCACCGCAAGTCGGTGCTCGATGGTCGCGACGCCCGCGGGATCGAGCTCGAGGCGAACCTCGTCTCCGGTGATGCGGTGCTCGGTCCAGGCGTGCGCCGGCCAGGCGAGCGCGACGAGGGCGCACGCGAGGAGCAGCAACGCGAGGCGACGGAGCATGACGCCCGTGGGTCGCACATTCTCCTACTCGGGGCCAACTTCGACCCGGGTGACGCGCGGGCGTTCTTGGGGGGGCGCGGCGCGGGTCTCCACAGGGCGTCGCAGTCTTGCCGTCCGCGCAAGAGCACGGCGGCCGCTTCGATACCTCCTCGGAGGCAACGACGATGAACGACATTCGTGACGACGTGTTCGAGGCCCGGCTGCGTGTGGGTGTTCCGATCGTGCGCGCCTCGGCGTGCCGGGCCTGGTCCGCGCACCGCTGCACCTACGACCTAGACATCCTGGTGGACGCCGGAGCGCACGTGCTCGTACGCGTGGCGACGCAGTCGTCGAACGACGAGGAGTTCCTCGAGCGGCTCCTCCAAGAGCTGCCGTCAGCCCTCGAACGCGTGACCTCGGCAGGCTTCTCGAGCCTCTGCACGACCGTGGAGGCGCGCCCATGATGGCGGCGAATCGAGTGAAGTCGCCGCGCGCCATCGAGGCCTCGTCCCGTGAGGGCCTGAGAGTCGTCACCGAGGTCGTGCACGAAATGGCCCGTCGCCTTCGCTATCGCATCGACCCAACGGACCTCGAGAGCCTCGGCGTGATGGTGTTGTGCGACGCGATGACGCGCTACGACCCCAGACGCTGCGACTTCGCGCCGTACGTCTCCGAGCGCCTCCGCTGGGCAATGATGAGCGAAGCGCGGCGCGAGCAGCGGCGCCATCGATTGCTCGCTGAGGCGTGCGGGGTGAGCGGAGACGACACCGAAGAGGAGGTCGACGGCGACGACGTGGCGATGCTGTTCGGCCCCTCCTCGACGGACGACCCCGCGTCCGCGCTCGAGCAGCGTGAGCTCCGCCAACACCTCCGGCGCTCGCTCCGCGCGCTGCCCGATGAGGTGCGCGCCGTCCTGATCCGACACTACTTCGGAGGCGAGTCGTTCGAGGAGGTCGCCCGCGAGACCTCGAGGAGCAAGGCCACCGTCACGCGGCTCCACCACGCCGGCCTCACGATGCTCGGCGCGAGCCTCGGGTGGTGTGCCACCTGACGAACGACGAGGACGCCGCGTCGCAGCGGAGTCTCGCGCGGCAGTCCGAGCGGACGCGCGTCAGCTCGACTTCGCGCCGCTCAGGTGCTCGAGGATGATCGCCGCCGTGTCGTCGACGCTTCGGCCCGTCATGTCGACGGTCGCCCAGGAGGGGTGCTTCGCAAACACCGCCTCCGCGGCGCGGATCTCCTGCTCGACGTGCACCCTCACGCGCGGGTCCGCGGGCATCCCGAGCTTCGCGAGCTGCGCCTGCCGTAGCGCCGTCAAGCTGTCGACGCCGATGGTGAGCCCGACGACCCGGCCGGCGGTCACCAGATCGAGCTCCGCAGGAAGCGCCTTGCCCGGCTTCAGGGTGAGGCTCGCCACCTTCAAGCCACGCTGCGCCAGCACCATCGCGACCGGGGTCTTCGACGTCCGCGGGAGGCCGATGAGCACGACATCGGCCTTCGCGAGGTTCTCGGGCTCACGCCCGGCATCGCTCCGCACGGTGAACTCGACCGCCTCGATCCGGCGAAAGTACTCGGCGCTGAGCGGCACGAGCGCGCCGGGGCTGTGCACAGGGTCGTCCCCGAGGAAGGCATGGAGCTTGCCGATGACTCCGCCGATCACGTCGACCGCCTCGATCCGAAGATCGACGGTCTTCTGGTGGATGTAAGCCGACAGCTCGGGGCTCACTACGGAGAAGATTAGGAGCGCGTCGTCGGCGCCAACCTGCTTCAAGATCGGATCGACGCGCTCACGCGTCCGTACGCGCGCGTGGCGGCGGATCTCGACCTCGCCTCTCGGGAACTGCAGCAGCGCCGCACGCAGGACGCGCTCGGCCGTCTCACCGGTCGAGTCGCTGAGCACATCGATGTGTCGTCGCTTCGTCATGTCGTCTCAGTTCGCGGGGGGTCGCATCTTGCGCCCGTGAGCCGCAGCTGTACAGGCGAGAGCGCGCACTCATCCACGGTGGCCCTCGACCGACGCGCGGCAGGCTCAGCCGCTGAAGAGATCGCGCAGCTTGTCGAGGAACGAGCGCTGCTGAGGCTGGACCCCCTCACCGAGCTCGCGCGCGAGCTCCTCGACCAGCAATTTCTGACGCTCGGTGAGGTTCGTCGGGATCTCGACCTGGATCTCGACGAGCTGGTCGCCGCGCCCGCCCATCACCCGCTTCGGGATCCCCTTGCCCTTGATGCGTAGCGTCGTCCCGGGCTGCGTCCCTGCGGGGACGCGGAGCGTTCCCTTGCCTTCGAGCGTCGGGATCTCGACCTCGTCACCGAGCACCGCCTGCGCAAACGTGATCGGCAGACCGCACACGACGTTGTCACCGACGCGCCGGAAGAACTGGTGCGGCCGGACCGTGACGAGCACGTCGAGATCGCCAGCGCGTCGCCCGCGCATGGTGTTGCCCCGGCCCTCGAGCCGCCGCGTCGAGCCCGGCTCGATGCCCGGCGGGATCTCGACCTCGAGCTCGACCTTCCTCGCGCGAAGGCCCGCGCCGGAGCAGCTCCGGCAAGGCTCGGTGACGACGCGCCCGGTCCCCTCGCAGCGGCCGCAGGTGCGCTCGACCATGATCGGGAAGACCCCCTGCTGAAAGCGGACCTTGCCGCGGCCGGAGCACGCCCCGCACGCGCCGACCGGACTCCCCGGTGCGCCGCCCGAACCTCCGCAGTCCTCGCAGGACAGGACGCGGTCGTAGGCGACCTTCTTCGAACATCCGAACGCGGCCTCCTCGAACGAGAGCTGGACCTCGACCTGAAGATCTCCGCGCTCACCGACCCGGATCCCGAGCGCGTCGAGGAGATCGCCGAAAATCCCGTCGATGTGCAGATCTCCGAAGTCGGCGGGCATCCCGCCGAACGGGCTCGCTCCGCCGCCCCCTCCAACCCCGGCAGCGCCAAAGCGATCGAACATCGCCCGCTTCTGAGGGTCGCTCAGGATCTGGTAGGCGGCATTGATCTCCTTGAAGCGCTGCGTCGCCAGCTCGTCACCCTGGTTTCGGTCGGGGTGATACTCACGGCCGAGCTTGCGGAACGCCGCCTTGATGTCTCCCTCGGAGGCGCCGCGCGACAGGCCGAGAACTTCGTAGGGGTCCTTCATGCTCGCTCCACCGCGGTCCGCGCGAGCTCCCGGAGCTCAGTCTTCAGGGTCTTTCCGGTCGGGTTGCGAGGCAAGCTCTCGACCACCGTGACACCCCTCGGCCGCTTCGGGCCGGCGAGCTCGGCTCGACAGTGCGCGTCGAGCGCCGCGAGATCGAGGCTCGCGCCGTGCTGCGGCTCGACGAATGCGTGCACGCGCTCGCCCCACTCCTCGTCCGGCAGACCCACCACCGCGACGTCCCCGACGCCGCGGAACGCCGCGATTACGTCCTCGACCTCTCTCGGATACACGTTGACGCCACCGGAGACGATCATGTCCCGCGCGCGCCCCTCGAGGAAGAGGTAGCCGCGCTCGTCTTGCCGCGCGAGGTCGCCAACCGAAAAGTATCCATCGCGCGTCGAGGCCTCGGTCGCGGCGCCGTCGTCATGGTAACCGACGACGAGGTTCCCGCTCTTGACGTGGAGCTCGCCGACCTCGCCGTTCGCGACCTCCCTCCCCTCTCGGTCGAGGAGTCGGACCTCGTTGCCGAGCAGCGTTCGACCGATGGTGCCAGGCGCGACACGGAGATCGTGAGGCTTCGCGAGCGTGACGAGACCCGTCTCGGTGGCGCCGTAGAAGTTGAAGAGTTTGTCGCCGAAGGCCTCCATGACGCGCGACGCGAGCGCTCCCGACAGCGGGGCACCCCCGCAAAACAGCGCGACGAGGCTCGAGGTGTCGCGCGCACGAACCACGTCGCGACCCAGCTCGAGCACGCGATAAAGTTGGGTCGGGACCACCGCGGCGTGATGAATCCGATAGCGCTCGAGCAAGTCGAGGAAGTCCTCTGCCTCAAAGTCTGCCAGCACGACGGTGTTTCCGAGCAAGAAGGAGAACCCGACGAACGCGAACGCGGTAGCGTGATAGAGCGGGCAGACGGCGAGGTGCCGCTGCCCGACTCGAAGCGGCACCTCGACGAGGAAGCCGAGCACGGCGAGCATCGAGCGACGGTCGAACTTCCTCACCGCGCCCTTCGGTCGGCCGGTCGTACCCGAGGTGTAGATGACGAAGGACGCCTCGCCGGTGCCGGCCTCGTCGAACTCGAGAACTCGCGCAGGTGCTCCGCTCGAGGCCGCATCGAAGAGCTCGTCAAAGGTGGTGAAGCCCCCACCATGGCCGCCGACCTGAACCGCGCGGCCGCCGATGGCGTCCCCCGGCGTGGAGAGCGCCTGCCGCACGGCATCCCCGCGATCGCTCGCGAAGAAGAGCGCCCGAGCGCGTGAATGTCGCATGAGGTAGCCGAGCTCGCTCGCCGTCGAGCGAAAGGACACCGTCACCGCGGCGCCGCCGACGCGACCTATCGCGAGCTGCAAGAGGAGGAACTCGACCGTGTTGCGGAGCATGAGGAGCACGGCGTCGCCCTTGTCGATGCCCAGCGTGCGCAGCAGCTCCACGGTGCGATCGACGGCGCGGTCGAGCTCGGCGTAAGACAGGTGTCGGCCGGTCCGCGGCTCGATGAGCGCGGCACGATGCGGCGAGTTCGCGGCGTGAAAGCGCACCGTCATCGAGGGGGTCAGGCGACCGCGGCCGCGCAAGAGCGCGAGCACCCCCGCGAGCGCGAGGTCCTCGAGCATCCCGGTCTGTGCGAGGAAGCGCCGCGCCGCGAGGGCACGGGCGAGCTCCTCGCGCGCGAGGTCACGACTCACCCGCACGGCTCGCGCGACACCGCCCATGGCCGCACTCTACACCGTCGCGAGCGAGCGTCGACGGGAGGCGCGCCGGGCCTTCCACCGGCCAGCGGTCGCCATGCTAGCGTGACGGCGTGAGCCCCGCTCGGTTGGTCAGGCTGCTCGATGGCGCCACGCGCGTCGTGGCCGGTGGCGCGCTGTCGCTCGGACTTGCGGCGTGTCACGCGGGAGCGGCGCCGAACGCGCCGGGGACGCCCACCGGAGAGCGCGATACGACGGCGAGCGCGGCGAGCGGACTCGAGGATGCGGCGTTCGCGGAGAGCGCGTACCAGCTCCTCAGGCAAGGCAAGCCATCGAGCGCCCGCACCGCGATGCTCGCGCGCGTCGTCGATGCCCAGCTTCGACACGCCGCGGCGCTGTTCGAGAGAGGCGACGACGTCCGGGGGGCGCAAGCGGTGCTCGGCGCGTTCTCCATGACGCGGACGCTCGATGCAGGCGGGCTCGTGCTGTCGCCGACGGGGGCACCTGCGCTCGACGGAGCGCTTCGGCGGTTCAGCGCGCGCGGTGACGAGGGGCGGGCACTCGCCTTGACCTCGATCAAGAGGCCTCTGGTCGCGAAGGGCAGCGCCGCGGAGAAGGAGCTCGACGCGCACCTCGAAGCCCTGAAGCGCTGGCGGAACGACACGCGGAGCGACGCGGCGATGGCCGAGCTCGCGGTCGAACATCGCCAAGCGGTCGCGCGAGCGCTCCTCGAGCCGAGCGAAGACAGGATCGCGACGGCCACGACGGCGGTGGCACGATGGATCGAGCGGGCGGTCGCCATCAACGTCGCCTTCCAAGAGACGCGACAGCTTCCCGAGCGCGACGAAGCGATCGAGGCGTTCCGCGCGTTGCGCTCCGGAGCCTACGTGATGGCGGCGCTGTACCTCAGGCACGGCCGCGTCGCCGAGGCCCTGCAGGCGATCGAGACGACGACAGCGAGCCGCGTCGTTCGACCGGACTTCTTTGCGCGG
Organism: Deltaproteobacteria bacterium; assembly: GCA_016875405.1. Lineage (GTDB taxonomy): Bacteria > Myxococcota_A > Polyangia > Polyangiales > Polyangiaceae > SYFR01. The sequence goes on from VGRJ01000001.1 coordinate 83,404, forward strand.
CTGCGCGCCGCGGCCGAAGGCGGACGCGCCGAGGACCTACGAATGCTCGCGCGCGAATACTCGGAGATCGGGCGCGCACAGGACGAAGACGAGAGCCCGCTCGACCCCGAGGTCCTCGCGAGCGCCCTCTGGGGCATCGGCCTCGAGGCGTTTCGTCTGGATCCGTCGAGCCTGGCCGTCGCCCACCTCCTCGCGGCCCAGCTCGTCGTCCACGAGATGCCCGAGGTCGCGCCGCTCGTGCTCGCCGACGCGCTCGGCGTGAGCCCGGCTCCCGCTACCTTGAACGGCGCGCTCGAGGTGGTCGCGGAGGCGCTCGGCAGAGAAGAGCAGAGCCCGGACGTCGCCACGGCTCGACGCATCTTCGCCGCGTCGGTCCGCCTGCTCGCGCTCGCGGACCAACCCGGTTACCAGGGCCTCCTGCGAACGAGCGCCGCGAGGCTCCGAGCCCAGATGGCCTCGCTCGAGCTGCGCGCTGGCAACGCGACCGCCGCGCGCGAGCTGATGACCGCGGCGCTCCGGGCCGAGCCGACCATCTCGGGCCTTGGCACGCTCGGGACCCTCGAGCGCCAGCTCGGCGACACCGCGGCCGCGCGCATGACGGCCGATCGCTCGTATCTCCTCGCTCCGCGAGGCCTCCCCGATCTCGACGCTGCGCAGTCCCGGCTCCTCACCTTCGAGCTCGAGCGCGACGCCGGCAACGAGACGGCCGCGAACCGCGCCCTCGACGACGCCCTCGCGATCGCGCTCGACGCGCGACGGCTCGGCGGAGCGAACGTGTTCGGGCTTCGGGCAGAGCTCCTGCTCGCTCGCATCCTCGACGGCTACGGTGAGCGCGACCGCGCAGCCCGCGCGCTCGGACGAGCCCTCGAGCTCGCCGATGTTCACCGCACGATGCTGCCTCACACGATGCTCGCAGCGATCGGGCGCGCGGTGGCGCTTCGAGACGTGTCGAGCGCTCGGGCGGCCCTCGGCCTCGGCCTCAAGGCGGACACCGATCGCGAGTCGCTCGTCTACGGAGCTCTCTGGCTCGGGCTGCTCGAGCGGCAGCTCGGCGAGACCACCGATGGCAAGGTCGATCGCATCCTCGCCGACGCGGTGAACGCCGAGGGCTGGACCGCGCGACTCGCTCGTTGGTACCGCGGCGGCATCAGCGATGCTGAGCTCGCGGCAGCGGCCCGCAACCACTCCGAGGCCGTCGAGGCCGAGTTCTACGCGGCGCTGCGCGCGTGGGCGAGCCAGTCACCCGAGTCGCTCGCGCGACTGAAGCACGTCGCCAGCGACCCGCTCATCGACCTCTACGAGGTACGCCTCGCGCGTGACCTGCTCGCGCCGAAGCTGCGCCTCGCGCCGCCGAAGAGCGCGCCTCTCCCCTGACGGCTTCGTCGCTCGACCGCGAGGACGACGAGCACGTCGAGCAGGCGCTAGCCCTTGGGTCCCCGCGGCCCGTTCGCCTTGCCGCCGCCTTTGATCTTGCCGCCTCCGTAAGGCGCGACGCGCGGGAGCTTCGCCCAGGTCTCGTCGAACACGCGCCTCATGTCGGCGAGGGCGTCCGCGTGCTTCTTGTCGCGAGCGAGGTTCTTGGTCTCGCCAGGATCACGTGCAAGATCGTAGAGGCTCACGCCGCCGCCGGCGTCGTCGACGATGAGCTTGTAGTCCCCCTTCACGATGGCGCGCATCGGCGAGTTGTTGCTGTCGCCGGGGAGGTCCGTGACGATCGGCTCTCGGTCGCCGGGCGGCTCGATGCCATAGACCTCGGGCACGAGGGAGCGGCCGACGAAGCCGGGCGACGGCGACAAGCCGAGCAAGTCGACGATCGTCGGCGCGAGATCGATGTCGGAACGTCGCGCGTCGACCATGCGCGGCGCGGCCCCTGGCGCCTTGACGATCAAGGGGACGCGCGTCAGCACCTCCCAGAGCGCGAAGGCGTGGCGCCACATCTTGTGCTCGCCGAACGCCTCGCCGTGGTCCGAGCTCACGATGACGGCCGTGTCCTCCCACCAGGGCTGCTTGCGCGCGAAGGCGAGCAGCCGCTCGACCTGCAGATCCGTGTAGAACACTTCGGCGTCGTAGTGGTCGCGCGTGCTCTTGCCGAAGTTCGGCGCCTCAGGGTGGGGCCGATACTGGTCATGCGGATCCATGTAGTGGAGCCATAGGAAAAATGGCCCCTTCGTGTTCGCGGGCTCGGAGAGGAGGTCAATCGCGAGGTCGGTGTGCTTGTCACCGGTGATCGACTCGTCGGTCGTGTTGTTGACCTTGAGGTCGGGCACCATCCGCCACACGTCGAAGCCCTGGTTCAGATTCTTGCCGCGGTCGAAGTAGAAGTGCGCGTGCGCAGCCATCGTCTTTACCCCGCGAGCGGAGAGGAGCTCGGGGAAGAACTCGTTGTCGAGGGAGTACTCGGCGAAGAACGACCAGGAGCGATAGAGCTGTGACGGATACCGCCCCGAGAGGAGCGCACCGACGCTCTTCGCGGTGTAGCTCGAGACCGAGTAGGCGCGCGGGTAGACGACGCTCTCGCGAGCGAGCGCCGTGAGGTTCGGCGCGATGTCCCGCGGGTAGCCCTGCCAGGGCATGTCGTAGCGGAGGCTGTCGATCGTCAGCAGGAGGACGTTGATGGGCTTCGTCGGGCGGCCCGTACGAGGCACGTCGGACGCCGCGTTCGCGGACGAGCCCGAGGAGACTCCAGGTGCCGCGCTCGACGAGCCCGTCGCACTCACCCCTGGAGACGCAGCCGAAGTGACGGTCGACGACGGCGCGGCGGAGCCCGCCTTCGCGCGATCGCGAGAGCAGCCCGCCATCCCGACGCAGACGAGCCCTATCGCGAGCGCAAACGCCGACGACCGCCGCTCGAAGCTCATCCGTTCGCAGGGGGAGCGCCGACGCGCTGATTCTCTCGGGCCATCCGCGCCACGCCCTTCTGGAAGAACGCGCGCAAGAACGGGAAGTCGCGGGGCGGGTTGGTGACGAGCCCGGCTCGGCGGATCGCCTCCGCGAGCGCGAGAATGCGTCGAGCGGCGTCATCACCGCGGCGCACGCGAACGGCGACGGCAGTGTCGCACAAACGCACCGCGACCTGCTCACGACGCTCCGGCGAGAACCACCGATCGGTCGCGGCGCTCGTCTCTTCGTCGAGGGCCTTGTCGACCGCAGCGCGGTCCTCGGCCTCGGCGCCGGTCAGGCGCTCGCCGACTTTGGAGACGAGCTCACTGAGGGCCGAGCGCTCCGCCACCCAGGCTGCGAACTCGGGCTCGGCGTGGAGTTTGTCCGAATCGAGCACGGCGGCCGCGCGCTCCTCGTCGGTCGCCTGCTTCGCGAGCAGGTCCGCGACGGGGTGCGTAGGCTGATCCGCAGGCGCGGGGCCCGCGAGCACGAGGCACGAGTCGAACGCGAGCGGGACGATCTGCTTCGCAGCCTCGTTCCGACGACGCCCCTCGGCGACGGCGTGTCGCGCCCACTCGAGCGGCACGGGGATCGGCGGCAGACCAAAGCTCTCCTCGACGCGGGCCTTCCAGCGCCGGATGTGCTTGCCCGCGAGGTGGCCGAGGCTCGCGTGGACAACGCCCGTGGCTTCATTCACCATCACGTCGGCGACCCGGAAGCGCCCGCCGGGCAGCCGCTGGCTGAACGAGTAGAAGGTCGTCCCGTTGCCGTCGGGCGGGATGAAGCTCGCGACGCAGTCCGAGGGCTCGTCGACATGCTTCGGCGTCACGACCGGCGTGACCTCGAGGGAGACTCCGCGTGCCTTCAGCACGTTGAGGGCGCGGCGCGCGGCCTTGCGCGACGAGCTCGGCGCATCGTCACGAGCAGCGATGCGCGCGATCGCCGCCGTGTTGCCAGCGTCGAGCCAAGCCTGGACGAGCGCCTCTCCGGCGTCGCCGACGAGCCGCGCGACGTCAAAAGCCTGATCCGCGGTGACGCGCACATGCTCGGGCCCAATCGCAACCGTGGCGGAGGGCTTCGCGGCGTCTCGCTTGGGCTCGTTGGCGCGTGCGTGTCGTGCCGCGAGCGCCTCCTTCGCCGTGAGGGGCTTCGACTCCTTCTTCACCGCCGGAGCAAGCGCCTTTGGTGCGGGGTGCCACACGAGCATCAGCTGGTCGGGGGTCTTCTTCGCGTCCGGCTTCGCCTCGCGAGGCGGCATGACGGGCGGGGTCCCCACGACGTCCTGCCGATAGATGGTCTTCTTCGACGAGCGATTCACCGCGATGGCCGAGAGCAGCGAGCCCTGCTGCCCGCCGGGACGAGCGTCGCGTCGTTCCGGCCCCTCCGGTCGACCCGCGGGGCGCCCAGGCCGCCGACCGGCGGGGCGCTCGGGGCCACGGCGCTCGGGGGAACGGCCCTCCGCCGAGCGTGGCCGCGGACGAGGCCGCGGAGAGGGCTGCGGCTCTACCGACGACGACGCGGTGGTCCCGGCGTCGGTCGCGTCGGGCGACGCGTCGCGCTCGACGGTGCTGGTTCGCCGCACGCGGCGAGGGCGCTCGGCAGAGGTCTTCGTGGTGTCGTCCTGATTGTCGTCCGTCATGGCCTCTCCGTCTGGCCCGCGGCCAGGGTGGCGATCGCCTCGATCTCGACCAGCGCGTTGCGGGGGAGCCGCGACACCTGAACGGTGGAGCGGGCCGGCGGTGCGCCTGTGAAGCACTCGGCGTAGATCGCGTTGACGCGCTGGAAATCCCCGAGATCCACGAGGAAAATCGTGGTCTTCACGATTCGCTCGAAGCTCGCGCCGGCCGCACTCAGGACGGCACTCATGTTGGCGAGGACCTGTCGGGTCTGGGCCTCGACGTCCCCCTCGATGAGCTCGCCCGTCGACGGATCGAGGGCGATCTGACCGCTCAGGAACACGAGGTCCACCGAGGCGATGGCTTGCGAGTAGGGCCCGATGGCGCGCGGGGCGTCAGGGGTAGAAATGACGAGCTTCGACATGCGTTCGTGGGAACCTTCGCGAGCGACGAGCGCTCGCGCAGCTGCATAGCACGGGCGCGAGCGGGGCGGTGCGTCGAGCGCCATCACTCGAGCCCGCGGCGACCCGCGATCGCCCGGCCGATCGTGACCGGATCGGCGAACTCGATGTCTCCGCCATGCGGGACACCGCTCGCGATCCGCGTCACCTGCGCGCCGAGCGGTCGAAGAGCCTGTGCGACGAGCAGCGCGGTCGCCTCGCCGTCGACCGAGGGCGGTGTCGCGACGAGCACCTCGGTCACGAGCGGGCGCTCGTCGGTACCCCGAACGCGCTGCCGCAACTCCTCGATGGGGAGCGCGTCGGCACCGACGCCCTCGAGCGGGGAGAGCAGCTTGCCGAGCACGAAGTAGTAGCCGCGAAACGCGCTGCTGCGCTCGATCGACATGAGATCCTGGATGCGCGCGACGACGCAGAGCGAGGCGGGATCGCGACGCGTATCGCGGCAGATGGTGCAGAGCGTCGGACCTGGGCGCGCGTCTCTTTCGGCGAGGTTCCCGCATCGGTCGCATGAGGCGATCGCCCCGGCGATTTCGGAGAGGGCTCCACCGAGCGTGCGCGCGGTGTCCGGCTCGCGGGTGAGGAGGTGGAGCACGAAGCGCTGAGCCGTCTTCTCTCCGACGCTCGGGAGTCGCGCGAAGAGCTGGACGAGCTCGCGGACCTTGGGTGGAAGCATCAGCCGGTGATGCCCGGGATGTGAATGCCGCCCGTCACCTTCGACATCTCGGCCTCGACGTGGGCCTCCGCGGCCGAGAGCGCGGCATTCGCCGCGGCGACGACGCCATCGAGCGCGAGCTCGAGCCCTTCGCTCGCGAGGAACTCTGGCTCGACCGAGACCGCGCGGAGCTTCCCTTCGCAGGTGACGGTCACCGAGATCTTGCCGCCCGCGCTCGTCGCGCTGAGCTCCTTGTCCTTCAGCCCATCGCGCACCTGGTCCATCTTGCGGCGGAGGCGCGAGGCCTGCCGCATGAGCTCGTTCATCCCGCCGGGTCCCATGAGCGGAACTTCTGCCAACAAGTGCGCCGGAGCGCAAGGAGTGGTAGGTCCGAGACCGGTGCGTGAGGAGATCCCGTGAGCTACGTCGTACTTGCGCGTAAGTGGCGACCTCAGACGTTCGATGACCTAATCGGACAGGGGCACGTCTCGCGCACGCTCGGCAACGCCATCGCAGCAGGGCGCGTCGCCCATGCGTTCCTGTTCACGGGCGTGCGGGGCGTCGGCAAGACGACGAGCGCGCGAATCCTCGCCAAGGCGCTCAACTGCGAGCGCGGGCCCACCGCCTCTCCCTGCCTCGCGTGCAGCGCGTGCCGCGAGATCGGCGAAGGCGTCGACCTCGACGTCCTCGAGATCGACGGCGCGACCTACACCGGCGTCGACAAGGTCCGCGAGCTGCAGGAGAGCCTGCCCTACCGGCCGTCGCGCGATCGCTACAAGATCGTGATCGTCGACGAGGTGCACATGCTCTCGCAGGGTGCGTGGAACGCGTTCTTGAAGACCCTCGAAGAGCCGCCGCCGCACGTGAAGTTCATCTTCGCCACGACGGAAGTTCACAAGGTCCCGATCACGATCCTCAGCCGCTGCCAGCGCTACGACTTCAAGCTGATCGGCGCGAGCGCGATCGCGTCTCGGCTGCGTCACGTCCTCGGTGCCGAGGGCGTGACGGCCGACGACGAGGCCATTCGAATCGTCGCGCGAGAGGCCGCAGGGAGCATGCGCGACGCGATGAGCCTGCTCGATCAGGTGATCGCCTGGGCCGGGGAGGACGGGCTGACGGCCGACGGGGTCGCGCGCGTCCTCGGTGTCGCCGAACGAAGCGTTCTCCATCGCCTGTCGGCCGCACTGGTCGGAGGCGACGCTGCAGCCTGCCTCGCGATCGTCGGCGAGCTTGCCCAGCAGGGGTTCGCGCTCGCCCATGTCGCGCGCGATTTCTTGAAGCACCTCCGGGACCTCGTCGCGGCGAAGGTCGGCGGAGACCCGGCGCGGCTCGACCTCGCCGATGAAGAGCTCGCCGACATTCAAGCTCTCGCGACGAACGCGACACTCGACGACTTGTCGCGGCTCTATCTCGGGTTCTCGCGAGCCTTCGATGACATCGCGCGCAGCGCAGAGCCGCGCCACGCGCTCGAGATGGCGCTCGTTCGCCTCGCGAAGCGTCCACCCCTCGTGGCGGTCGATGACCTGCTCGCGCGGCTGCTCGACCTCGAGCGACGACTCGCAGCCGAACCGCCCGTGAAGTCGGAGTCCCCCGCCCCAAAAGGTCCGGCGGGGCCTGACCCCGCCGAGCACGCCATCGAGCCAGCATCGCAAGCGCCGCATGGAACGACGGCGAGCGCAGCGCGGAGCACGGGAGCGCCCTCGCCGAACACAACAGTCGAGGTCGCTCGGGAGGCGCAGGAGGCCGTCGACCCACCTAGCCCTTCGCAAGCAGCGAGCGCGCCTCGCTCCACGGCTTCGACGAAGGCTCCCACGCCCGAGCCTGGGACTGCGCCGATGGATTCGTGGCGCTTCGTGCTCGACCGCATCGCCGAAGAGCGGCCGCTCGTCGCTTCCGTCCTCGAGCACGGCGCGCTGCTAAGCACCGAGCGTGATCGCTTCGTCCTGGCCTTCGAGGCTGGCTCGTTCGCGCTCGCGCAGGTCACCCCCGAGGCCCTCGAGATCGCGAGTCGAATCGCGACGAGCGCTCGCGGTGTGTCGACCACCATCGTCGTAGACGTCGCGAGCGCCGCACCATCCGGTGTCACGGTCGCAGCCGCCCGCGTTGCAGAGCGTGACGCGAAGGTCGAGGCGGCGCGACGACGGGTCATCGAACACCCGATGGTCGCAGCCGCGCTCACCGAGCTCGTGGCCGAGCTACGGGACGTTCGCCTCCACGATCTCAGCTGAGTCGCTCACCCCGCTGCGTGACCTCTCTCCAGGGTCGCTCTCAACGGTCGCCGTCCCGAAGGGCGCAGAGGTAGACTCGCGACGATGAGGGTCGCGGTGATCGATGGCCGCTGCATGCCGGGCGACGAGGCCAAGCTCTCGGTGTTTGATCGTGGCTTTCTCTTCGGCGACAGCGCCTTCGAGACGCTACGCACCTACCGGCGGGAACCCTTCGAGCTCGACGCGCACCTCGAGCGCATGGGACGAAGCCTCGAGGCGCTTGCCTTCCCGATCGCGGTCCCAGCCGACGCGCTTCGAGAGGACCTGCACGTGGCGTTGTCCACGGTCGATCACGGCGAGAGCTGGATCCGGCTCTACCTCAGCCGCGGAGAGGGCCCGCCCGGCCTCGATCCGGCCGACGCGAAAGAGCCGTCACGCGTCGTGCTCGTCGACGCCCTCCGGACGCCGAGCGTCGAGAGCTACCTGCGCGGCGTTCGCGTGCGGTGCATCGAGACCGTGCGGGCCGCCGACGCGCTCGCGAGCGCAAAGCTCACCAACTACGTGGCCTCGATGCTCGCGACCCGCGAGGCTCGGCGACACGGCGACGACGAGGCCTTGATCGTCGACCGTTCCGGCAGGGTGATCGAAGGCGCGACGCAGAACGTGTTCGTCGTACGACCAGGCGGAGTCCTCACGACGCCGCCGGTGGACGTCGGCGTGCTCGACGGCATCACGCGCCGCATCGTGCTCGAGCTCGCGCGCGAGTCGCGGCTCCGCGTCGAGCTCACGGCACACACGCCCGCGGAGCTCTGCGACGCAGAGGAGGTCTTCCTGACATCGAGCCTACGTGAGCTCGTCGCCGTCTCACACGTCGACGGGGTCCCCCTGCGCTCGTCACCGGGGCCCCTCACGCGGACCCTCCATGATGCGTTTCGACGACGCGTAGGGATCCCCCCGGTTCCCTACTCGTGAGGCCTCACTCGCTCGCCTTGAGCTTCGTCAAGAGCTCGTCGGCGACCGCGAGATCGGGCTCGGCCGCGAGCGCGCGCTCGAGGTTGTGAATCGCCTTCTTGGGGTCGTTCATCGCGACGAGCACCCGAGCCATGCCGAAGAACACGGCCGCCTTGCGCACGGCCCCGGCGTCGTCGAGGCGCTGGAGCAACAAGGCCTTGAAGGCCCCGTCAGCGCGCCGCAGGTGTTCGGCCTTCGCCTCTTCGTCGGTGGTGGTCTCGTAAAGGTCGAGAGAGAGCTCTCCGAGATCGGCCGAAACCTTGAGGTTCGAGGGGTCGAGTCTGCGGGCAGCCTCGAGCTCCGCGAGCGCAGCCCCGACGTCTCCCCGCGCCTGCTGAGCAGACGCGAGCCGCAAGTGGATCTCGGCGAGGTCCTTGCTCCGCTTCCCTCCGAAGGCTTCGACGACCTTCTGCAACATCCCGATCGCCTCGTCGGGGATCCCCGCAGCCGTGAAGGAGTCCGCAAGCTCGAGCATGATGTCACGGTTGTCGGACTGCAGCTCGAGTGCCCGCTCGAGGAGCCCCGCCGCCGCGACGTGGTCCTGACGCTTCGCGGCTTGGATGCCCGCCGCGCGGCGGTAGAGGAGGACGCGCTCGGCGTCGTCCTCGCCCTCGTCCGCGCGTCGTGCGACGAGATCGGCGAGAGCCTCGAGCCGCTCGAGCTTCAGGTAGAGCGCCTCGAGCGCCTCGCGAATGCTCTTGAGGTCGGCCGCAGAGAGGTCGGGGGTCGCCGCGGCGCCCTCGAGCACTCGGACGCCTGCCGCCTCGTCCGACTCGTAGAGGTCACGCGCTCGGAGCGCGAGGCGCGTGACGTCGGCGAGAGGCGCCCCGTCGAGGAGACGCTCGAGGGTCTCCGCAGCGTCGCTCGTGCGGCCTTGCTTCTCGTACAGTCGAGCGAGGGCCTCCCGCGCGGGCCGGTAGGACGGGTCGAGATCGAGCACCGCGAGGTTGCCGTCGATCGCGCGGTTCGCGTCGCCGAGGCGCGTATCGCAGATCTCGGCGAGCCGCAGTCGAAGCGAGAGCTCACCGTCCGGATCGCCCTGCTCACGAGCCACGTCGACCTGCCGCTCGAGCAGCTCGACGAGCTCCTCATCCCGACCGGTCTTCTCGAGAAGCTCGGAGAGGAGCTCGACCGCGCCGATGTGCCCAGGGATTTCTTCGAGGATCGCCTGCAGTTGCCCGATGGCTTCGCTCGGCGCGCCGAGCTCGATCTGCGAGATCGTAGCCGCTTCCATTCGAAGCTCCGCGCGATGCTCGAGGTTCTCCTCGCAATCGACGAGACGCTCGAGCAGCCTCAGCAGATCTTCGTGCCGCCCATCCTTCAAGTAAAGGCGGCGTAGCGCTGCGGCAGCGGCCGCGTCAGACGAGTCGTCGTCGAAGGCCTGCTCGAGCAGCACGATCGCGCTCGCGGCGTCGTCGAGATCGTCCTCCGCGACGAGCGCCGTCTCGTGCCGAAGCACACGCAACACATCGGACTCCGACGCGAGCTCGAGGCGTCGCTTCATGAGCGTGAAGCGCTCGGCATGGTCAGCCTTGGCGGCACACACGAGCGAGAGCTCCGCGAGCGCCCAATCGTCGGAGTCGTACGCCTTCAGCATGTCGCGAAGGATCGCCTCCGTCAGCGAAGCGTCTGCGAGCGACTCCTCGGCGAGGGCCTTCGCCTCGCGACGCAGGTCGGAAGCCTCACGGTCCGTCGACGCCGCGCCGGAATCGACGAGATCGGCGAGCTTCCGCAGCGTCTCGACGAGGTCCCGATCACGCCCGTAGGCGCGCTGAAGCGCCTCGAGGCGCACGAGCGCCTCGCCTGCAGTCGGGTCCTCTGCGAGCGCCGCCGCGAGCGCGCGCTCGGCGTGCGACGGATCCTCGACGTTGTCCTCGAACCACGTCGCGATCCGAAGGTAGACGTCACGCGCGATGTCGGGCCTGACGCCTGCCGACCCCTCGGAGCCGCGCGTCGCCTCGATGGCGTTCATGACGGCCTCACCTGCTCGGCGCCACGCCTCCGCGCCCGCCTCGCCTGAACCATTCAGCCCGGCCAGGCGCTCGAGGCGCTCGAGGAGCTCCTCGTCAGTCGGTCCGTCCGGCAGCGCATACTCCACGATGCGTTGGGCTGCGTCCGGATCCGCACCTTCGTCCTCGAGCATTTGCGCGAGGTCGAGCCGCAGACGGAGCCGCTCCGTGGCACTCTCGGTGAAGTCGATGCGCTTGTTCCGAAGGTTCACCCGAGCGTCGCCGTCGCCGAGTCGGCGGTAGAGCCCGTCGAGGACCTCGGCAACCGTGTCGAAGAGCGCTGGGTCACCGCTCAGCTCCTCGAGTCGCGCTCGCGCGCCCGCGTGCTCCGGATCCACCTCGAGAGCACGCTCGTACTGCTCGATGGCGCCGCGGGCATCGCGGAAGTGTCCGTGTCGAACGTCGCCGAGTCGATGGTGCAGCTCGGCCATCGCCCCCGCATCGCCCTCGCTCTCGAGACGACGCTCGAGGACGGCGGCGAGCCGCTCGAAGTCGCTCGTCTCCGAGTAGAGCCGGTCGAGAGCCTCGAGGTAAACACCTGGCTCGTCGGCCTGATCAGCGGCCTTGCGGTACGCCTCGATCGCGCGCGGCTTGTCCTCGAGCTGCGACTCCGCGATGCGAGCGAGGCGAGCATAAAGCTCGGACTGGGTCGTCGCGTCGTACACCTCTGGGCCGAGCTTCTGGAGCGTGTCCGCATAGGCTACGAAATCGCCCGTAGCCTCGCAGAGCCGCTCGATCTCCTCGTGGTGCGACTCGTCCGCGGTCGCGCCGTCCGCGTGGATTTCGACGAGCGCACGCAGCCGCGAGTCCCGTGCGCGGTCGAGCGCGTCGAGCTGCTCTTCCTGAATGAGCGCGATCTGGATGAGCGTCGTGGCGCGCTCGACCGACTCGTGATGGGCGGTGACCCGCAGCTCGAGAAGATCAATGAGCTCCCAGAAGCGGCCCATGCTCGCGTAGATCGGCTCGAGCAGGACGGTGATCTCGAAGCGCAGGTCCTCGTGGTCGCGAGCGAGCTGATGCAGGGCCTTCAGCGCGTGACCGTCTTCGGGCACCTCCTCGATGACCGCGCGATAGTGCTCGAGGGCGTCGGTCGTCTGCGCGAACGCCTGCAGACACAGGTCGCCAAGCCGATTGCGAAGCGCCGCGCGCTCTGACAGTTCGTCGGCGAGATCGGCCTGCGTGGTCAGGTTATCGAGGAGGTCGTTCCACCGCTCCGCGCCGCGATAGAGACGCTCGAGCCCAGCGAGGACGCCCGGATCCGTATGGAGGATGTCTCGGGCGAGCTCGAACATGCGGATTGCGTCGCTCGGACGCTCGAGCTCGCGCTCGTAGATCTCGGCCGCGTAAATGCTTAGCTCGAGACGGCGATCATCATCGTCGGTGGTCGCATCGATGCGCTGCTCGACGAGCGCGACGAGGCGGCCTTGATCACGGGATCCATAGAGCCAAATGAGCCGGTCGAACGCGAACAACGACTGGTTGTCGAGGTCGACCGCTTTCTCGAGGACCACGATCGCCGACTCCTCGTCCCCGAGCATGTCCTGATGCACCTCGCCGAGGCGCTCGAAGATTTGGGCCTTCTCGTCGACGTGGTCGACGAGCTCAGCCCGCGCCGCGAGCACCCTCGTGAGGGTGTCCCAGTCGCCGAGCAGAACGCAGAGCTCGTCCATGCGCGCGACGGCGGCCTCGTCGGCCGGGTCGAGCGTCGAGACCTGCGCGAGGGCGGCAAGAGACCGGCGCGGATCGTCAAGACGCTGATCGCAAATGTTCGCGACGGACGAGAGCAAGCTCGCCTTGATAAGGGCCTCGTCGAGTCGAGCGGCCGCGGCTTCGTACGCCGAGGCGACCTTTTCCCAAGCCGACGTCGCCTCCGCGAGGCGCTCGAGCTCTGCCAGGATTTCTTCCGAATCGGGAACGAGGTCGAAGGCGCGGAGCACAATCTCGAACGCAGCGGCCGCATCGCCGCCTCGCTTCTCGACGAGCCGCGCTGTCTCGACGTGGATCGCTGCCTGGTCGAGGGGATTGTCGGCGAGCGCGAGCCGGTGCTCCGAGAGAGCAATCAAGCTCTGCCAGTCGTCGTTCCGCTCGTGGAGCCCGCGAAGGATATCGACCACCGTCTCCTTGCGCGACGCGTCGTCGAGCATCTTCTCGAGCTCAGCAACGGCCTCGCTGTGGTCGGGGAGCGACTCGACGATGAGCTGGAGTTGCTCGAGAGCGCGATCGCGATCGGCTGGGCGTCCCGCGAAGAGTCGAGCGAGCTCGAGCCGGTAGACCGCCGCTGCTTCCGGCGCGTGATGCATCTCGGCGCGACGCTCGTAGAGCTCTGCGAGGTCATCGTGCTTACCGGCGGCCTTGTAGAGCTCGGTCAACGTATCGAGCGCGGCGTCGTCCTCAGGGGCGAAGTCGAGCAAGTCACGAAGCGCGCTCATCGCGTCGTCGTCGCGTCCGAGGTCGCGCTGAAGCGAGGCGATGACGTGGTAGTAGGCGACGCGCTTCTCGGGCTCGACGGCAGAGTCGACGCCACGGAGGTAATGCGCGACGCGCTCCTCCTTGCGCTCGAGTGCGACGAGCAGCGAGTCGATTGCGACGAAGAGAGGCTCGCTCTCGGGGCTGAACTCGAACGCGCGTCGGTACCACGAGAGCGCGTCCACGTTGCGTCCCGCCATCGCGAACAGCTCGCCCGTCCGCTCGCTCAGCTGAGCGGTTTTACCGTCGTCCGAGGACACTCCGGCGAGGGCAGAGTCGAAGATCTCGGCGACTCGCTCCTCGGCGCCAGTCCCGATCAGGCGACCGAGGCTCTCGATCTTGTCCCAGATGCGCTCATCGCTCGGCTCCTCGCGAAGCAGACGCGCGACGGTCTCGAGGGCCATGCCGTAATCCTCGAGCTGCTCCTCGTAGTGCTGCGCGAGCTTCTGCAAGAGGAGTCCGCGCTCGCCGGGGTCGTCGCAGGTGTCGACGCGGGCCTCGAGCGCAACCTTGAGGCGCTCCCAGTTGGCGGTCGTCCGGTAGACCGGCTCGAGGGCACGCGCGACGTGAGCCTTCTGCTCGCTGTCGGTGACGGTCTCGAGGAGCGCCTCGAGCGCCTCGACCGCGCCGGAGTGCAGTGGCTCGAGCTCGAGCGCCGCGTCGAGCTCATCGAGCGCTCGGGCGAGGTCCTTCTGGTGCGTGACGAGGACCGCCGTCAGCTTGACTCGGAGATCGGCGATCGCCTTCCCCTTGGCCGAGTCGATCTGGCGCTCGAACAAACTGACGAGCGAGTCGAACTTTTGCTCGGTGCGGTAGAGGCCGTCGAGGGCCGCGACCGCCTCCGGGTCGAGGATGATTTCGAGTACGTCCTCGTAGGTACGGATCGCCGCGCCCTTGTCCGACAGCGGACCGGCCTGGAGCGCGCCGGCTCGAAGGAGCAGCGCGACGCGGGCGTCGTCCTGTGCCTGCTCCGCGCGCTGAACGAGGATCCCGAGCAGCGCAGCGTCGTCAGCCACCGCCGCGTAGAGCTCCTCGAGCGCAAGTAGGGCGGTCGCGTCATCGCTCACCGCATCGAGCGCCGCTCGGTAGTGCCCGATGGCTCGGCGGTCGTCGCCCAGCTGCGCGCGGGCGAGCTCGGCCGCGCGGAGGCGGGTCGACTGTTGAACTTCGGAGTCGAGGATCTGCCCGAGCACGGCTTCAAAGAGCTCGAGCAGGTCGGCGTGACGCTTGGTGTTGTCCGCGAGCCGCTCGGCGTTGGCGATCCAGTGCGCGAGGTTCATCTCGCCTGCCGCCTCACGTACGCCGCGCGCGGCGTAGTCGAAGGCCCGGGAGGAGTCGTCGAGGACGTCCTCGGCCGTGTTCAGCGCCCGCTCTAGGATCTCGAGCCGCTCGCTCGGCTCCTCGGTTGCGGCGACCTCGATGTCGAGGACGCGCAAGAGAGCCTCGGCGTTTCCGTCGGCTCGGAAGATCGGAGCGAGCGTCTGCGCCGCCTCCCGTCGCACCTCGGCGACTTCGTGCCCGAGGAGCGACTCGAGCCCGGCGCGCGCAGGCGCGTTCGTCGGATCGCGCTCGAGGACGGTGCGATACGACGCCATCGCGCCCGAGGGGTCGGCGAGGCGCGCACGACGGACGTCGCCGAGGCGGACCTGGAGGTCCGTCGCATCCGCCGCGAGCGTAATCCACGTCTCGAGGACCTCGGCGAGCTCCTCGAAGCGCCCCGCCTTTTCCTGAAGGCGAGCGAGCGGGTCGAGCACGAGCGGCTCCGGCCCGAAGTCATCCTGCACCGCGCGCCAAGCTGCGATCGCGTCGGCGACCTCGTCGAGGCGGTCGCCGAGGACCTCGGCGCACTTCACCATGCAGCGCTTGCGCTCCTGCGGATGGTCGGTCGCCTGCTCGATACGACGAAGCGCATCGATGAGGTTACGCCACTCTTCGCTGTCGCCGTAGAGGCGCTCGAGCGACAGAAGCGCGACGAGATCGGTCGGTTCGTCCGCGAGGCGGGCGTTCCAGGAGACGATCGCGTTCGCGCGGTCGCTGAGCGCCTCCTCGTAGAGGGTCGCGATACGCTCGAAGAGGCGTGCGCGCTCGTCGGCCTCGTCCACGAGCTTGACCTCAATTCCGAGGACCACGACGAGGTTCGCGTGGTCGCCCCGCTTCGCGTAGATCGCCGCGAGGGCGCGTGCCGCCGGAATGACGAGCTCGGGGTCGGCCGGATCGATTTCGAGTGCTTCCTTGAGGAGCCCCTCGGCGCGGACATCGTCTTCGAGATCGCGCTCGCACACCTGCGCCGCGGCCATCAGGATCTCGCCACGAGCCTGCGCGCTCTGGCAGCGCTTGGCAGCCTCGGTCAGCCCATCGGCGACCTCCGCATACGACCCCGTACGCTGACCGATCTGCAAGAAACGCTCTCGAACCGAGGCGTCCTCGGGCTCGAGTGGGACGAGCCGACGGAGGGCCGCGAAGGCTCCGGGGTCGTCCCGGAGCCGCTCGTCGCGCAAGGTCGCCACGCGGCGGAGTAGCTCGCGACGATCGTCGTCCGAGAGCTCGGCCTCGAGGCGAACCCCAAGGATTCGCACGAGGTCGCGGATCTCGCCGCGCGCATCGTAGACGCCGTCGAGGAGCAGCGCCGCAGGCTGCCGGAGCTCTTCGACCGCGAGGCACTCCTCGGCGAGCTCTCGGGCTTCCGAGTGATCGTGGTGTCCCTCGAGGACGGCCGAGAGATGAGCCATGACGCGCGCGGTCTGCTTGAGCGCGTGGAGGTAGAGATCGACGAGGCGGATTCGAAGCGTCACCGCGTCCTCTTCGGACGCCGTCTCGAGGCTCCGCTCGAGGAGCGCCGCGAGCTCCGTAAAGCGCTCGTTGCGGACGTACAGTCGATCGAGGGACTCGGTGGCCTCGCTGTGGAGCGGATCGAGCCCCGCGATGCGCTCGAAGTAGCCGATCGCACGGCCGTCATCGCTCATGAGCTCCTCGGCGAGGAGCGCCACCTGGTGCAGGTGCTCGACCTTCGTGAGATCGTCCTCGGCGGTCTCGATCGCGCGGAGGTAGAGACCCTCGAGGTCCGACCAGCGCTCGGCGCCGGTGAGGATCGCCTTCAGGCGCGAGAAGGCGCCGTCGTGCTTCGGATCGAGATCGAGCACCACTTGCAGGTAAGGCGCCGCCCCTTCCGGATCGGAGAGGTGCTCCTCGTGCAGGGTCGCTGCGCGATCGCAGAGATCGATGCGCAGGTCGCGCTCGAGCTCCGGGGCGCGCTTGGCGCCCTCGCCGACCGTGCGGGCGTAGGCGTTGGCCAGGTCCTTCGTGCGCCCCGAGAGGCCGGCGAGGCGAGAGGCGCTGTCCCACAGGGAGAGCTCTGCCGGTGCCTCGGCCAGCGCCGAGAGCACCACGTCGAGGGCCGCCCCGCGGTCCTCGAGCTCCGTCTCGAGAGCCTCCGCGAGCGATCGGAAGAGCTCGAGACGACGATCCGCCTGGTCCTCGTGCTCGAGGAGGACCCGCAACACGCGAGCGCGATCGCCGGCGTTGCCCTTGCGGCCGTGGTACTCTTCGAGCACCGAGGCGGCCCGAGCGCGGACAGCCCCGGGCTTTGGCTCGAGTCCTTTCGGGAGGGGCCCGGCGAGCGTCTCGAGAAGCGCGATGGCACGGCCATACTCGGCATCGATCTCGAGCGCGCGAACGCACGCGTCGAAGGCCTCGACAGGCGCGTCGAGCCGCTCAAGGTAGAGGGCCGCAAGGGCGGTCTCGAGACGGACGCGCGCGTCGCCGACCTCGGCATCGCGGTGAGCCTGCATGACCTCCGCGGCGCGCTTGAATTTGCCGGCAGCCGCGAGGAGCCGCGTAAGCTCGGCGAGCGAGCCCGTACGCGACGCGTCGAGAGCGAAAACTCGCTCGAGGAGGTCGACGGCGCGCTCGGGCTCGCCGAAGACGTCCTGCTCGACCTGCGCCCACTCTTCGAGTGCCTCGATCTGCGCATAGCCCTGGAACCGAGAAGCCTTGATCTCGAAGAGCCAGCGGAGATCCTCCTTGCGCGCGTTGCTGCGAAGGAGCTGCTCGAACGTAGCGACGGTCTCGGTATCGGCCGGATCGGCGTCGACGAGCTTACGGTAAATGGCGACGGCGTCGTCCGTCTTGCCGAGGTGCGTGGCGTAGACGTCGGCGAGCTTCGCCTCGACCTCCCGCGACGCCGCGATAGAGAGCCCGGCCTCGCCGAGCTTGGCCTTCAGCACCTCGACGAACGACGACCAGTCACCCGAGAGCTGCGACCACTCGCGAAGTCGCTCGAGCCCCGCCTCGTCGCGCCGCAGCTCGTAGGCCTGACGCGCGTACTGAAGCGCGGCATTCTTGTTCGCGAGCTGCCCGCCCGCGATCGACGCCATCTTCTCGAGGATGGCGATCTTCTCGTCGACGTCGCTGGTCGCCTCGAGCAAAATTCCGTGAAGGCCCGGCAGGCGCGACCACTTGGAGTCCGCCTCGTAGATGGGCAAGAGGGCACGCGCGGCGTCGATGTTCTTCGGCTGTGCCGCGAGGACACGCTCGAAGGAGCGTGCGGCCCGCTCGGGCGCGGAGAGCTGACTCTCGTAGATGCGCGCGGCGCGGAACGACAGCGCCACCTTGTCGGGCTGGGCCTCGGTGCGATCGGCCGTCGTCGAGAGGAAGTCCGCAAGCCCCTCGTAGTCGTCCTGCGAGCCGTAGAGCTCTTCGAGGCCGTCCCAGTCGCGCGCCTCGACCAAGGCCTGGCGGAGCACGCGGAGGGCGCGGGTGTGTCCCGGCGAGAGGTCGAGCACCCGTCGCCAGGTTCGCAGCGACGCAGGGAAATCGTTCATCTTCTCGGCCTGGAAAGCGCCGAGCTTCTGCAAGAGCACGACCTTCTTCTCGGCGTCGCTCTCGGCGATGCGCGCCTCGAGGACAAACGCGGATGTCGCGAAGTCCTTCTGCCGCTCCGCTTGCTTCTCGAGCGCGTCGAGCACGCCTTCGGCTTCGGGAGCCTCCTCGAGGATCGTCTTCCACAGACGGATCGACTCTTCGCCCTTGTCGAGGCGCTCAGCCGCGAGCTTCGCCATCTCGCGCAAGATTCGGATGCGCTCGTCGCCGGTGGCCGCCTCGAGCTGCTTCTCGTAGAGCTCGTAGAGCTTCGGCCAAGTGCGGCGCTTCTGATAGAGGTCGACGAGCTGCTCGCGGGCCTCGGCGTCGTCGCCGGTGGACTCGAGCAACGCCTCGTAGGCGGCGATGGCGTTCTGGACATTCGAGAATTGCTCGAGCCACCGACGCGCAACGGCGCGCAGCAGCTCGATGCGTTCGCTCGGATCCGCGGTGATGTCAGCGAGCTTCTGCTGCGCCCCGAGGAGATCACGCCAGCGGCTTAGCGTCTCGTAGACCTTGATGACGTCGCGCACCGCCTCGACGTCGCGCTCGTCGATCTGGAGGATCTGCGTGAGCACGGTGAGGAGCGCGGTGTCGCTCTTCATGCGATCGCGGTAGAGTTCGGCCATCTGCCGAAGCACCGCGATGCGGCCTGCGGCGTCCTCCTTGGGCAAGCGCTGGAGGTCCTGACGCAACAAGTCGACGAGCGCGTGGTAGGCCTCGGTCTGGAGGTAGAGCTTCTTCAGCTTCTCGCGCGCATCTTCGTCGTTCGGGTCGGTTCGAAGCGCAGCCTTGTACTGATCGATGGCGCGCTTCGAGTTGTCCTGACTCTCCGCGAGCGCGGCGATTTCATCGGTCAGCTTGCGCTTCCACTCGTCGTCGGTCGAAGCCCGTTGGGCGTCGGTGAGCACGGCGATGAGGCGCCCCGCGTCTCCTTTGGACGAGTAGCGCTCGCGGAAGAATCGCAGCATCCCGAGGTGTGCGGGCTCACCCTTGCGGACCTTCTCGAAGTAGGGCTCCGCGGCTTCGGGGTTGCCGAGTGCCTGCCAGTGCAGCATCGCGATCTGCACCCAGATGGCGAACTCCTCGGCTTGCTTCACGGTCCCGCTCGAGAGCATGCGCTCGTAGACCGCGACGAGCGGCTGCCAGGACTCGTTCTGCGTGTAGTGCTCGCGGAGCCAGTCGACCGCGATCGCGTTCCCGGGCTCGAGCTCGATCACCTTCTCGTGGGCTCGGATCGACCCCTCGGCGTCGTCGAGGCGCGTCCGATGGATTTGGGCGGCGTGCGCCGCAGTCGCGATCTTGTCGGCGCGCGTCGGCAGGACGTCTGCCAGCCGACCGAGGGCCCGCGCGGCGTCGTCCCAGCGCTCGAGCTCCTCGTAGACGACCGCCGCGAGCGCGCGCGCGCGTCGGTTGTCCCCGTCGCCGGCCAGGGCGCGCTCGAGGAAGTCTGCGACGCGCTTCACGTTGGTTTCGATGCGGGGTGCGTGACGCAAGGTGGTGTCGGCGGCAGCCACGAGGAACCGCGCGCGACGACCGTCGTCGTCGGCTTCGGTCGCGTCGAGCATCAGTTGCTCGACCGTCGCTTCCCAGGTCTCGCGTTGGGCGAGGATGTCCGCGATCGCGGCCTTCGCGCTCGCGTCGTCGGGGCGCGCGTCGAGGGCGCTGCGATAGGCAACGAGCGCGTCGTCGTCACGGTAGAGCTCTTCGTGAAAGATCCGCGCGCGTTGGAGCTGCTTCGAGGCGACCTGCGCGTCGCCTTGGACGACCTTGAGCTCGAACTCGAGGAGCTTCGTCGCAGCCACCCAGGAGCGCTGCTTCTCGAGCTCGAGCCGTGAGCGCTCGAGCTCCCGCACGACGGCGTCTCCCTCACCTTCGGCCACCGCCTCCTCGATCTGCGACCAAGCAGCAGAATCGTTGGGGTCCGAGATCAGTGCAACGAGGGCGGTACGCAGCGTATCGAGGCTCATGCTCACTCCGGCTTGAAACGGCCATGACCCCGCGTTCCCCCGAGAAATTTCACGGGTGGGTGCGGGATGGACCCGGCATTAAACCTGCCCTCCGAGAGGGTTGCAACGGGGTCCCGGGCTCTCATGATCCGGGTCGATGCCGAACGGGCCGAAGCCCCTGTCGGACGCACTCGAGACGCTATCGAAGGGCGCTCGTTCGGGGTTAAATCGCGCCCCGATGACCTCCCCGAAGGCCCCCTCCGCCGGCTCTGCGCTCAGCTCCCTGCTAAAAGAGCATCGGCGCTTCTCGCCGCCCGCTGCCTTCGCCGAGCGTGCTCACGTCGGGCTCCGCGAGGAGTATGAGAAGCTCTACCGCGAGAGCCTCGAGTCGCCCGAGGCGTTCTGGCGCCGCGAGACTCGCGACCTCGTCTTTCGCCGCAGCTTCACCACGGCCCTCGAGTGGGTGCTGCCGCACGCGCGCTGGTTCGTCGAGGCAGAGCTCAACGTCTCGGAGAGCTGCCTCGACCGGCATGTCTCCGGAGGCCGTAAGAACAAGGCCGCGCTCATCTGGGAGGCTGAGACGGGGGAGGTCGTGACGCTGACCTACGCGCAGCTGCTCCGCGAGGTCGAGGCGCTGTCTCGCGGGCTGCGCTCGCTTGGCGTCGTGGCGGGCGATCGGGTCGCGATCTACATGGGCATGCACCCCGGAGCGGTGGTGGCCATGCTCGCGTGCGCCCGGGTCGGAGCGGTCCACACCGTGGTCTTCGGAGGCTTCGCCCCCGAGGCTCTCCGCGATCGGATCGCCGACTGTGGTGCAAAGGTGGTGCTGACGCAGGATGGAGCGCTCCGACGGGGCAAGGTCGTGCCGCTGAAGCGGATGGTCGACGAGGCGCTCACGAGCCCCGCGACCTCGTCGGTCGAGCATGTCGTGGTGCTGCGCCGCCTCGCCGCGGAGCACCCGGAGGGCGCGATTACGATGGTCGCGAACCGAGACCACGATTGGAACACCTTGTGCGAACAGGCACGCGAGGCCTCGAGCGCGCCCGCGGTCGTTCCGGCCGAACACCCGCTCTTCATCCTCTACACGTCGGGCTCGACCGGACGTCCCAAAGGCGTCCTCCACACCTCCGCGGGCTACCTCGCCGGCGTGCACGTGACGAGCAAGTACGTCTTCGACCTGCGCGACGACGACGTGTACTGGTGCACCGCCGACGTCGGGTGGGTGACCGGACATAGCTACATCGTCTACGGGCCGCTCTCGGTCGGAGCGACCTGCGTGCTCTACGAGGGCGCCCCGAATTTCCCGGACTGGGGTCGCTTCTGGAAGCTCGTCGAGCGCCACGGCGTCACCATCCTCTACACCGCACCCACGGCGATCCGCGCGTTCATGCGGGCGGGGCGCGAGTGGCCCGATGGCCACGACCTGTCGAGCCTGCGCTTGCTCGGCTCGGTGGGTGAACCGATCAACCCCGAGGCCTGGATTTGGTACCGCGAGGTCATCGGGCGCGAGCGCTGTCCGATCGTCGACACCTGGTGGCAGACCGAGACGGGCTCGATCCTCCTCGTGACCCTGCCGGGCGCGGTCGACGCGAAGCCGGGATCGACGGGCCTGCCGTTCTTTGGGGTCGAGCCGGACATCGTCGACAAAACTGGAGCACCGATCGCAAACGGAGCGGGAGGGCTCCTGGTCTTGAAGAGGCCTTGGCCGTCGATGCTTCGGACGGTCTGGGGCGATGACGAGCGCTTTCGGCGCCAGTATTTCGGCGAGATCGAAGGCGTCTACTTCACGGGCGATGGGGCGCGCCGCGACGAAGACGGATACTATTGGGTCGTCGGGCGGATCGACGATGTGCTGAACGTCGCTGGCCACCGCATCGGCACAGCCGAGATCGAGAGCGCGCTCGTCTCGCATCCGTTGGTCGTCGAGGCGGCGGCCGTGGGTCGCCCGGATGAGCTGAAGGGCCAGGCGCTCGTGGTGTTCGTCACGGTGCGCCAGGGAGTCACGGTCACCCCGCCGCTGGCCGAGGAGCTCGCCGAACACGTGGGACAATGCCTCGGTAAATTCGCGAAGCCCGACGCCGTCCGCTTCACCGACGCGCTTCCGAAGACGCGCAGCGGAAAGATCATGCGGCGCCTGCTGAAGGACGTCGCGGCCGGCCGCGAATCGACGGGCGACATGTCGACGCTCGAGGACTTCTCGGTGCTGGCCCGTCTGCGTGCCGAAGAGGAGTGACCGCCGTTCGACCTCGCGCTAGCCTCCGCGGGCATGCGTCGGGGGTTCAACGTCCACCGCGTTGGGGCGTCGTTCGTCCTCGCGTCCTCGCTCCTCGCGACGGCGGCGAGCGCCGCGGACCCCTGTCCACCGCACCCGGCCTCCACGGCACCTGAGGACCTCACCACGGCGCGCAAGCACATGGCGGCGGGCGTGGCCTTCATGCAGGACCCGGAGGGTGCTCGCTGCGAGGAAGCCTACCCACAGTTCGCTAAGGCCTACGAGCTCTCAGGCTCGCTCAATGCCCTCCAGAACATGGCGATCTGCGCGGCGAAGCTCGAGCTCGACGGCGAAGCGATCGCCTGCTTCGAGCGCTACCTCGAGCGCAAAGGCGCCGACATCGCGGCCGAGGACAAACAACAGGTCGAGAACGATCTGCGAGGGCTGAAGGCCGCGATCGCTCACGTCACGTTCAGCTCCGATCTCCCGGGGGTCACCATCCAAGACACGCGCACCCCACGCCGCGGCCCCGAGGTGCGCAACACCTACAAGCTAGGCTCGACCAAGCTGCGCCTCGGGGTCCACCCCGGAGACCACTCCTTCGTGGCGCAGGCGAAAGGGCACCCGGATCAGAAGTGGACCATCGAATTGAAGAGCGGCGACAAGCTCTCGAAGGAGTTCCTCTTCGACGTGGGCAAGCCGGTCACCGCGGAGGGCTTCACCGAGTCCGACGCCGGGCGTCGAAGGGCCGCGCTCAGCTACACGAGCGAGCCCGCGACGAATCATGGACTCCCGGCATCGTTCTGGGTCGCAGGGAGCCTCACCCTCGCCGCGGCGACCGGGTGGGCGGTGACGGGTGCGCTCGCGCTCAAGCGAGGCTCCGAGTACGAGGCGACGAATACCCTCTCGAACGCCGTGGCGGGTGTCGACCTTGCGCGCGAGCACGATGACGTCAAGGCGCTGAACCTGAGCGCCGACGTGCTCATGGGTGTGACGTTGGCCGGCGCAGTCACGACCGTCGTCCTCGGGCTCACGAGCTCGAGCGTGGAGCCGTCCTCGAGCGCCCACCTGACGCTCCTTCCCGTCTGGACGGAGCGCGCGGTCGGAGCGTCGCTCGTCGGACAATTCTGAGCGAGGACGTCGCGTGACCATTGAAGAAGGGACGCTCGTCGCGCAGCGCTTTCGGGTGCTCGGGCTGCTCGGCAAGGGCGGCATGGGCGAGGTCTTCGCTGCCGAGAACACCCGCACCGGGCGGCGAGTCGCGCTCAAGGTCCTGCGACCAGAGTCGAAGGACAAGCAGACGGCCGTCGAGCGCTTCCGTCGCGAAGCACGGGCGGCAGGGGCTATCCGCAGCGAGTTCGTCACCGAGGTCTACGACGTCGAGGAAGACGCCGAGCATGGGATCGTGCTCGTGTTCGAGCTGCTCGAAGGGGAGTCGCTCGTCGATCGGCTGAAGCGTACGGGGCCGATGCCGCTGGTCGAGCTGTGGGGGGTCGTCGAGGCGGTCTGGGTGGGGCTCGCGGACGCGCACGCCGCGGGCATCATCCACCGAGACCTCAAGCCGTCGAACGTCTTCCTCCTCACGAAGACGTCGCCCGCGCGCGTCAAGCTCCTCGACTTCGGCATCTCGAAGCTGCCGAAAGCGATCACCACCGATAGCCTGACGCAAGTCGGGCAGAGCCTCGGAACCTTCTCGTTCATGCCGCCGGAGCAAATCGGGCGCGCCAAGACGGTCGATCACCGCGCAGACATCTACGCCTGCACCACGCTGATCTACCAGGCGCTGACGGGCAAGCTCCCGTACCTCGCGAAGAACGCCGTAGTGATGATGGAGCTGAAGTTGCGACAGGATCCGCTGACGCTCGCTGACGCGGTCGGCGCGCCGGTCGATCCACGGCTCGAGGCCTTTGTCGCGCGGGGCCTCGCGCGCGACCCGGACACTCGCTTCCAGACGGCGAACGAAGCTCTCGTCCAGTGGCAAACGCTGCGCCCATCCGACGCCGTGTCGTTCGTCGCGTCGGCGAGCCAAAACAGAGGCTCGGCGGCGATGACGGAGCCTACCCCGAGCGAGGAGAACTCGCAGACGGATGCGGGCACCCGACGACGCTCGCTCCCCGACTCGACTCAGGCGATGCCGGTGCTCGTCGAACCGCGGCCGTTGCAGCGCCCCGACGAGGATGTCTCGACCCTTCAGCGCCCATCGACCGCGATGTCCATCACGCCGCAATCCGCGCCGTTCGCGGCCCCGGCGCCGGCGCCACGCGCGCCGGAGACCTCTCGCCCCGCCCTTCCCTCGACGAGCGCACCTGAGCGGCGCCAGTCGCTCGTAACGATGGCCGCAGCAGCGGTCGCGCTGATGCTCCTCGGGTTCGGGATCGTCGCGCTCGCGCTCCGCTTCCTGCGCTGAGTTGTCGGCGGCGCTTGCATCGGGCTCGCGGGCGAGACTAGGTTTCCGACGAAGCTGGGGAATATCGCGTGGGTCTCAAGCAAATTCACCTGCGGATCTACGGGCGCGTGCAGGGCGTCTACTACCGTGCGTCGGCGCAACGAGAAGCCAAGCGCCTCGGGCTCACCGGCTGGGTGAAGAACCGGAAGGACCTGTCGGTCGAGCTCGTCGCCGAAGGCGAAGAGACCGGCATCAAGGACCTGGTCGCCTGGGCCCACCATGGCCCAGGAGCCGCGCGCGTGGAGCGTGTCGACGTTCGTTGGCGAAGCTTCATCGGCGATTTCTTCGACTTCCGCATCCTCGAGTGACTCCTCGCCGGCGTCGATCGACGCCAGCGACTACTTGATGATCGTCAATCCGAAGCGCTGCGAACGAGCGACGGACCACGACATGCGACGGCCCCTCTGGCTCCTGCTGCTCTCGCTGACGCACGCGGTCCCGGCGAGTGCCGACTCGCCAGCGGCGGCGGTCGAGATCCCGCTGCCCGAGCTCCCACCGCTCCCGGCGCTCGAGCATCCGTCTCCGTCGCCCGCCGCGGTACAAGCGCTCGATGCGCGTCTGGAGCAGCTGCTCGCCCTTCACGTCAAGCATCCGCTCGAGCCACGGGTCGACCTCGGGTTCCTCTCGTCCGAGCTCGACGAGGAGTCGGTCCTGGCGATCGCGCAGCGCCTCGAGCAGCTGCGCCGCGGGCTCGATGGTCGCGCGGCCACGGGGCTGCTCGAGCGGGCGCGGAAGGAAGGCGCGAAGTCCCTCGATCGCCGAAGGAAGGGCCGCAAGACCGCCGAGAAGACCGAGGGCGGAGGGCAAGACGCTGGAAAGAGAGAGCCGCCGCCCGCCACGAGTGACGAGGGCACGAGCGAGGGAGATGGGGATTGGCTCCAGTTCGCGCTCGCCCTCGATCGAGGCGACGACCCCGCGTGGCGCGATCTCGTGCACCTCTACGGGATGCTTCGGATGCTCGAGGCGCTCGGGACGACCGCCGCGGTCCGGGAGCTCGTGAACGCCTACAGCTACTTCGGCGAGCTCGTCCGCATCGATCTGCAGCGCACCCTCTTGCGGCTCAAAGACAAGGCCGTCCCAGCGCTGATCGAGGCGCGCGAGCACGACGCCAAGAAGGTCCGCGACTGGTCACGGCGCACGCTCGAGGGAATGGGCCGAGCGATCCCGGGCGAAGCGATCGCGACCACCGACCCGGCCGTCCTCGCCGACGTGCTCCTCGCCTTCGGCCGCGTCAAAGACATCGACGCCACGAGGGTGATCCTGAGCTTCGTCGCGAGCGAGCGAGTCCACCTTCGGCGAGCTGCGCGCCAAGCGGTAGGAGCGCTCGGCGACGCCGCGGTATGGCATCTGAAGGACGCGTACGAGAGCGTCACCGGCGACAAGCCGCCACGCGCGTGGGATCACCGAAGGCTCGCTCAAGAGCTCTTTCGCGTTCACGACCGTTCGCGCGCGACCGCCGTCTTCGAGCTGATGGCGCAGGGCCTCGAGCTCGCGAGGAAGGGCAGCACCGCCGAAGCCATTGCGGCCTACGACCAGGTCCTCGCGCGCGCCCCGCTGTTCGAGCGCCGCAAAGAGATGGCGCCGACCTACGTCGCGCACGCGACCGCCCTCGAGTCCTCCGACGAGCACGCAGAGGCTCTCGTGGCGCTCCGCAAGGCGCTTCGTCTCGACCTCGACTCGCCCGACCGAGTGCGCATCGAAGCGCGCATCGCGTACCTCGAGGGGCGCATGCTCGCCGACAAGGGGACGCCGGATCTCTTCATCCTTCGGCGCGCCGTCGAGCTCGACCCGAACAACCGCGACGCACGCGAGCTCTTGAAGACCCTCGAGGAGCGCGCAGCCCACGTCGAACGAGCGACGAAGCGCTACGTCGCGGCCGGGGCGATCGGACTCTTCGCTGCGATGGCGATGGTCTGGCTGGCCCGCCGCCGGCCGAGCGCGTCTTCGAAGGGCATGACCAAGCCCCCATCGCCGGCCCCTGCACCAGAGGACTCCGGCGCGCTGCGGCACTCAGCGGCCATTGAGCCCGCGCATCACGATGCGTCGAGGCTGACGACGGTTGAGCTGAGCGAGGGCACTCGACCGAGCGAGGACGAGCGTCCCACGATCGCCGAGGGCTCGCCCTCGTTGGATGCCGCGGAGGCCGTCGCCGAGGCCGCGACGAGCCTGCTTCCGGAAGCCGCGGTCGAGGCGCCGAGCTCCCCTCGAGATCCGAGCGAACCGGCCTCAGGTCGCTGAGCCCCTCCTCGGCCACCGACGGAGCGACAAAACGACGACGGGCGGCGACGCCTCTCTCGAGGTCCTTCGCCACCCGTGTTTCTTGACGGGCCCAGGTTGCCCCTGCGGGCGCCGCGGACTCGCCGACCCTGCGCCGAGCTCAGGCCGTCGCCGACTCTGACTCGATCGGCTG
The DNA here is from genome assembly GCA_016875405.1 of Deltaproteobacteria bacterium. GTDB lineage: Bacteria > Myxococcota_A > Polyangia > Polyangiales > Polyangiaceae > SYFR01. Next base: position 110,580 of record VGRJ01000001.1, read on the forward strand.
GACCGGCGGGGCATCGATGAGCTCGATGAGGCTCATCGAGGCACCGTCGCCCCGGCGCGGCCCGAGCTTCACGATGCGGGTGTAACCGCCCGGACGCTCGGCCATGCGCTTCGCGAGATCGACGAGGAGCTTCTCGACGAGGTCGCGCTTCGTGCCGTCGCGCTCGACTCCCCAACGGGGGAGGAACGAGCCGACGAGGCGCGCCACGTGGAGGCGCTTCGCCTTGTCCGACGCCGAGAGCTTGTCGTTCGGCGTGTACGCCACGACACCGAGGCGCTTGGCCTTGGTGATGAGGCGCTCAGTCACCCGGCGGAGCTCCTTCGCCTTGGCGTCGGTCGTGATGATTCGCTCGTGGTTGACCAAGTTGGCCGCCAAGTTGCGGAACATCGCGCGCCGGTGCGCCGTATTTCTACCAAACTGCCTGCCGTCTTTTCCGTGACGCATGGTGCTACCTCGATGTCGAGACTCGAGAAGTGACGCGTGTCGAGGGGACTCCCTGGCGACCGCTCACTGCCCGAACGGGGACTTACTGGTTCCTCGCGGCCTGCCAGCGCTCGAGGAGCATCGGCCAGCTCTCGATCTTCATGCCGAGAGACAGGCCCATGCTGCTCAGGATCTCCTTGATCTCCTTGAGCGACTTACGACCGAAGTTCTTCGTCTTCAGCATGTCCTGCTCAGAGCGCTGCACCAGCTCGCCGATGAGCTGGATGTTCGCGTTCTGTAGGCAGTTCGCCGACCGCACGCTGAGCTCGAGCTCCTCGACCGAGCGGAAGAGGTTCTCGTTGAGAGGCTCCTCCTCACCACCCGGCGCGTAGTAGGTCTCCTCGACCTCCTCGAAGTTGATCCAGATGCTGAGCTGCTCCTTCAGGATTTTCGCCGCGAAGGCGACCGCGTCGGCCGGCGTCACCGCGCCGTTCGTCCAAACCTCGAGGGTGAGCTTGTCGTAGTCGGTGACCTGCCCGACGCGCGCGTTGGTGACGGTGTAGTTGACCTTGCGGATCGGCGAGAAGAGCGCGTCGACGGGGATCGTCCCAAGCGCCATCGTCGCCGTCTTGTTGCGCTCGGCCTGGACGTACCCGCGGCTCACCGACACCGAGAGCTCCGCCTGCAGCGGGCCCTTCTTGTCGAGAACGCAGATGAGGTGGTCCGGGTTCAGGATCTTGAGACCATCGACGAGCTGGATGTCGCCGGCGAGGACGGGCCCGGGGCCCTCCTTGTCGATGCGAACCGTGTAGCTCTTCGAGTCCTCAGCCTTGAAGACGACCTCCTTAAGGTTGAGGATGATGTCGCTCACGTCCTCGACGACGTCGGGGATGGTCGTGAACTCGTGGAGGGCGCCCTCGATGCGCAGCGCCGTGACCGCTGCGCCCTGGAGCGACGACAGCAGCACGCGGCGCAGCGAGTTGCCGATGGTCGTGCCGTAGCCGCGCTCAAGCGGCTCGCACACGAACTTCGCGTAGGTGCCCGTAGCGGTCTCGTTGTCGATCGACACGCCGCGCGGACGGATCAGCTCGCGCCAGTTGCGCGCGATGAACTCTGCCTTCACTTCACTCATGATGCTGTCTCCTGATTCTTGGGTTCACCGTGCGAAGGTCCCGCCTCACGTACCGCACTCGGTCGCGTGAGGCCGCCTCTGCCCACGGAACATCGTTGCTCCGCGCACCGCCCAACGTCGCGTGGTGGGTGCGCACATCGTGTCGACTCCGGTGAAGGAGCCGCCACGAATCAGCGGCTGTAGTACTCGACGATCATCTGCTCGTCGATCGCGGGCTCGTTGAGCTCTTCGCGCACCGGCGCGCCCTTCAGCGTGCCGACGAAATTGCCGCGGTCGACCTCGAGCCAGCTGACGACGGGACGCGTCGCGGCACCCGCGACGGCTGCCTCGACACGCTTGAACTTGCGCGCCTCCTCGACGAGCTCGAACTTGTCGCCCTCCTTGGCGAGGTAGGAAGGAATGTCGACGCGCTTGCCGTTCACCTTGAGGTGGCCGTGGCGAAGCAGCTGCCGAGCGTCACTGCGCGAGGCGGCGAAGCCGAGGCGATAGACGATGTTGTCCAGCCGACGCTCGAGGAGCCCGAGCATCTCCGAGCCCGTGCGGCCCTTGCGGCGTGACGCATTGTGGTAGTAGCCGCGGAACTGCGTCTCGAGGACGCCGTAGATGCGGCGAACCTTTTGCTTCTCACGGAGACGGATCGCGTACTCCGAGAGCTTGATGCGGCCCTGACCGTGCTGCCCCGACGGGTACGGACGGCGCGTGTACGAGCACTTCTCGGTGTAGCAACGGTCGCCCTTGAGGTAGAGCTTCATCCCCTCACGGCGGCAGAGCTTGCAGACGGGACCAATGTAACGAGCCATGACGTGTTCCTATGGGCTGTGCGCTCAGACGCGGCGGCGCTTGGGGGGACGGCAACCGTTGTGGGGGATCGGGGTGACGTCACGGATCACCGTGACGCGAAGCCCGGCCGACTGAAGGGCGCGGAGCGCGCTCTCGCGTCCGGCGCCGGGCCCCTTCACGAAGACGGCGACCGTGCGCATCCCGCTCTCCATCGCGGTACGCGCGGCATGCTCCGCGGCAACCTGCGCGGCGAACGGCGTCGACTTGCGCGAGCCCTTGAAGCCGCGCGCGCCAGCCGAGCACGCTGCGACCGCGTGGCCGGTCACGTCGGTGATCGTGATGATGGTGTTGTTGAAGGTCGAACGAATGTGGGCAACGCCCAGCGCGACGTTCTTCTTGACCTTCTTCTTGGTTTTGGCCTTCGGATTCGCCATGACGATGTTCTCTCAGCCGATCACTTGCGGATGATGCGCTTGCGGGGGCCTTTGCGCGTACGGGAGTTCGTGTGGGTGCGCTGCCCGCGAACCGGCAGGCCCTTGCGGTGACGGAGGCCACGGTAGCAGCCGAGGTCCATCAGGCGCTTGATGTTCATCTGAATCTCGCGGCGGAGATCGCCCTCGACCTTGTAGTCGGCGTCCAGGATCTCGCGGATCGAGCGGAGGTCCGCGTCCGTGAGCTCATCGACGCGCTTCGTCGGGGGGATGTTGGCCTTCGCGACGATCTGGCGGGCCAGCGAAGGTCCGATGCCGAAGAGGTAGGGAAGCGCGTAAAGGACGTGCTTCCGGCGGGGAAGATCGACTCCTGCGATGCGTGCCATGGTTCAGTTCCTTCCTCAGCAGCCCTGACGCTGCTTGTGACGCGGGTTCTCGCAAATGATGCGAACGACGCCGCGGCGCCGCACGACTTTGCACTTGTCGCAGATCTTCTTCACGCTCGGTCGGACTTTCATGACTGCCTGTCTGTCTATTTGTGTCGGTAGGTGATTCGGCCGCGGGTCGGGTCGTAGGGCGAGACCTCGACCGTGACACGATCCCCCGGGAGGATTCGGATGTAGAACTGGCGCATCTTGCCGCTGATGGTCGCTAGGACGCCGAGACCGTTGTCAGCGACGACTCGGAACATGGCGTTCGGCAACGCCTCGTCCACGACGCCAGTGAACTGCATCTTGTCGTCCTTGGGCTCCTTCGGTGCCCGCAGCTCTTTGTTTCTACGCGCCATGGGCAGTGATCACTTCACCGTGTCCAGCGACGCGACGACGCGCCCGGTCACTTCTTCGGGTTTCCCTACGCCATCGATTCGGCGCAGGAGGCCACGCTCCTCGTAGTAGGGGAGCAGGGCGGCCGTCATCGAGTCGTAGGCGTCCAACCGCGTGTTGACGGCTTCGGGCTGGTCATCCTTGCGATGTTCCAGCGAGCCCGGGTCCTTCAACAACTCCGGGGGCGGGGGATTGTATAGAAGGTGATAGATTTGTCCAGACCGTTTGTCGGTCCGGCGATGAATGAGGCGCTCCTCGAGGAGCCCGCGGGCCACATCGAGCTGCACCACCGCGGAGAGGACGAGCCCGCGCAAGGCCAGCATCGCCTCCAGCGCCTCAGCTTGCGGCACCGTTCGCGGGAAGCCGTCGAGCAAGAAGCCCGACCCGCAGTCCGCATCCTTGGTCCGGCGCTCGATGAGTCCGATGACGGCGGCGTCGGGGAGGAGACCGCCCTCATCCATGAGCTTGCGGTACTCGGGCTCGAGAGTACCGGCAGCCTTCGCCGCCCGAAGCATGTCCCCGGTGGAGAGGTGCGCGAGGCCGTAGCGCTCGCAGAGCACCTTGGCCTGAGTCCCCTTCCCTGAGCCGGGAGGTCCCACGAGGACGACGATGGTGCTCATGCGCCCGACTCCGCCGTGTCGCTGGACGACATCGAGCTCTCTGCGTCCTCCTCGGCCTCAGGAGTCGCGCCGGGGCGCCGCCCGCGGACCTTGGAGCGGCTCGGGCCGGTCAGGCCCTCGTAGCTGCGCTTGATGAGGTGGCCCTCGATCTGGCTCATGGTGTCGAGGGCGACACCGACCACGATCATGATCGTGGTGCCGCCGAAGGTGATCGGCATCCGGATCGCCTGCCCGAACATCGACGGCAAGGTGCAGATCGCCGCAACGTACACCGCGCCCGCGACCGTGATGCGGTTGACGACGCGCTCGATATAGTCCGCCGTCTGCTTGCCGGGCCGCACGTTCGGGATGTTCGCCTGCTGCTTCTTCAGGTTCTCCGCGACCTCGACCGGCTGAAACACAATCCCGGTGTAGAAGAAGCAGAAGAAGACGATGAGGACCGCGAAGCCGGTGTTGAACACCCAGTCGCCACGGGTGACCAGCGTCTGGAGCTTCTGCATCCCGGGTACGTTCAGGCTCGCCAAGGTCGCCGGGAACATCAGCAGCGACGAGGCGAAGATTGGCGGGATGACGCCCGAGGTGTTGATCTTCAGAGGGAGCTGCGCCTGCTGCGCGCCGTAAACCCGCATCCCCACCTGGCGGCGGGAGTACACGATCGGAATCAGCCGGCGGCCGTTCTCGAAGAACGCAACGACGGCGATGCACGCCAGAAACGCACCCGCCACCGCCGCCATGTTGAGCGGCCGGGGGTCGCCCGCGCTCTGCTGCACGTAGCCGATGATGGTCTCTGGGACGCGCGCGACAATGCCGCTCATGATGATGAGCGAGGTGCCGTTCCCGATGCCGCGCTCGGTGATCTGCTCACCGAGCCACATCAGGAAGGCGGTACCCGTGGTGAGCGTGATCATCGTCATCGCGATGAACAGCGGGCCCGGGTCGTTGACGATGCTGGTGTCGGACCCAAGGAGCGCGACGCTCTTGCCTTGGATGGCCGTCGCCAGCGCGTACGACTGGAAGCACGAAAGGACGATCGTGCCGTAGCGCGTGTACTGCTCGATCTTCCGCCGCCCTGCCTCGCCTTCCTTCCGCATCTCGGCGAGCGGCGGGTACACCATGCCGAGGAGCTGCAGGATGATGCTCGACGAGATGTAGGGCATGATCCCGAGCGCGAAGATCGACAAATTGCCGAGCGCGCCGCCCGAGAACAGGTTCAGGAACCCGACCAGCCCCGCGCCGTTCTCGCCGACGAACTGCTTCATGGCGTTTCGGTCGACGCCGGGCGTCGTCACGAACACGCCCACGCGATAGACCGCGAGCATCCCGAGGCTGAACAAGACCCGGCGCCGGAGCTCCGGGACCTTGTGCCAGTTGGCGAGCGAAGCGAGCGTGGTGGCCATGAGGCGTTGTGGTGCGCGATGAGCGTGCGGGGGCGGGCGGCGCGACCTTCGTCGTCCGCCGCCCCTCGTGGTCAGCCCTGAGCGGCCGCGGCGACGACTTCAGCCTTGCCGCCGGCCTTCTCGATCTTGGCCTTCGCGCCCGCGGAGAACGCGTGGGCCTTGACCGTGAGGCTCTTGCCGAGCTCACCGTCGCCCAGAATCTTGACGCCGTCGACGGCGCCACGGACGAGCCGCTTGGCGCGAAGAGCCTCGATCGTGACGACAGAACCGGCGTCGAACACCTCGAGGTCGCTCACGTTGACGTTGGCGATCCGCGCGGCGAAGAGGTTCTTGAAGCCGAGCTTCGGCAGGCGTCGACCCATCGGGGTCTGCCCGCCCTCGAACGCCGGCTTGCGGTGGCCGCAGCGGGCCTTCTGGCCCTTCTGGCCGCGACCGGCGGTCTTCCCGAGACCCGAACCGACACCGCGACCGACTCGGGTGCGGGGCTTTTTGGCGCCCTCGGGCGGCCTGAGATTCGAAAGGATCGACATGTTACTGGACCTCCTCGACGGCAACGAGGTGAATCACCTTCTTGATCATTCCGCGAAACGATGGCGTGTTCGCGACGGTCACGCTGCGGCCGATGCGGCCAAGCCCGAGACCTTTCAGCACCGAACGCATCGCGGGCGGCTCACTGATCATGCTCTTCTTCTGCGTCACCTTGATCTGCTTCGCCAGGCTCATGCGTCGCCTCCAGTCTCTTCAGCGGGCTTGGTCGCGCCGGGGAGCGACGTCACCGAAGGCTTGATGCGGGGAGCCGAGACGCCAGCGCTGCGCGAGCGATGGCCCAACCTGTCCCGCTCGATCTCTCGCTTGCGCGCGAACTCCTCGGGAGCCCGCAGCGACTTGAGAGCCTCGATGGTCGCGTTGACGACGTTGTGCTTGTTGCCCGAGCCGAGCGACTTTGTGAGCACGTCCGTGATGCCCGCCGACGCCACGACCGCTCGCACCGCGCCGCCTGCGATAACGCCCGTACCGGGGCTGGCAGGCTTCAGGAGAACGCGACCCGCGCCCTTCTCGCCAAGCACGTCGTGCGGAATCGTGGTGCCATCCAGCGGCACCTTGAACATGTTCTTCCGCGCCTGGTCATTGCCCTTGCGGATCGCCTCGGGGACCTCGTTCGCCTTGCCGAGGCCGACGCCGATGTGCCCCGCCTCATCGCCCACGACGACGAGCGCCGAAAAGCTGAAGCGCCGGCCGCCCTTGACGACCTTCGCGACGCGGTTGATGTGGATGACGCGCTCCTTGAGGCGCTCCTCGTCGATTTGATCGAATGCCATCTTCGTAGCCCTCAGAAGTTGAGTCCGGCTTCGCGCGCCGCGTCGGCGAGCGCCTTGATGCGGCCGTGGTAGCGGTACCCGTTGCGGTCGAAGACCACCTTGTCGATGCTCTTCGACCTGCACATCTCGGCGATGAGGGCGCCGACCTTCTTGGCCTCGTCGCTCTTCGTTCCGTCGAGGTTGGTGCGGAGGTCCTTGGAGAGCGTCGACGCAGCGGCGAGCGTCTTGCCCGTCGTGTCGTCGATCACCTGCGCGTAGATGTGCCGCGCGCTGCGGAACACGCTGAGGCGAGGACGCTCCGTGGTCCCGTTGACGGACTTGCGAATGCGCAGCTTGCGGCGCTCGCGACCTTCCAGTTTTCGGGGTGCAGCAGTCATTTCACTTGCCTGCCTTTCCGGCCTTCTCGCGAATCTTCTCGCCCTTGTAACGAACGCCCTTGCCACCGTACGGCTCCGGCGGACGGAAGCCACGGATCGTCGCGGCGGTCTGACCGATGAGGGCCTTGTCGCTCCCGAAGAGGGTGAGGATGGTGCCCTTGGATTCCTTCGGGATGTCGGCGGTGATGCCCTTCGGGAGCGGATACTCGATTTGATGCGAGTAGCCGAGGATGCAGGTCAGCGTCGTGCCCTTCAGCTCGACGCGGTAACCGGTGCCGACCAGCTCGAGCGTTCGCTCGTAGCCCGTCGTCACGCCCTGCACCATGTTCGCGATCGTCGCTCGGGTCATGCCCTGGAGACGCGCGCCGTCGCGGCCAGGCGCCGACGACGTGACGGTGAGGCTGCCGTCCGCCTGGTTGAGTTGGATGCTCGAGTGCAGCGGGAAGCTGAGCTCCCCCTTGGGCCCCTTGACCTTGACCTCGGACGCGGCGACGGAGACCGTGACGCCCTTCGGCGTGACCACGGGCTTCTTTCCGACGCGAGACGTCTTCGGCGCCAGCTTATTCTCGATTTGCGCGGGTTCCATCACCACACCTCGCAGAGGAGCTCTCCGCCCACCTTCCGGCGACGGGCTTCGCCGTCCGTCATCACGCCGCTCGAGGTCGAGAGGATCGCGATGCCCAGCCCGGAGAAGACGTTGGGGATATTGTCGTGCGTCACGTAGACGCGACGCCCGGGCTTCGAGACGCGACGGATACCGTCGATCGCCCCGCGCTTGTCGCGGTCGTACTTCAAGACGATCTCGATGGTCTTGTGACCACGAGCATCCTCCCCCTCTCGTACGTCGGCGATGAAGCCCTCGGATTTCAGGATCTCGGCCACGCGCAACTTCAAGCGGCTGCCGGGCATGACCATTCGGTCGTGCCGCGCGCTCGAGGCGTTGCGGATGCGGGCCAGCATGTCAGCGATGGGATCGTTCACCATGGTGCTCACCAGCTTTGATTCGACACGTCCTGACTTGCTGGGCTACCAGCTCGCCTTGATCACTCCGGGAAGCTCGCCGCGAAGCGCGAAGTTCCGCAGGCAAAGGCGGCACATCTGGAAGTCGCGGTAGTACCCGCGGCTTCGACCGCACACCTTGCAGCGGTTCCGGTGCCGAGTGGAGAACTTCGGGGGGCGATTCAGCTTCGCGATGGCTTGGGCACGCGCCATGTTTCTTTGGTCCTTTGCGTTTTCGGAGACGCGCGGCGTTCACCGCGCTCGAAGTCGTTGGGGGGGCGCGACGGTCGCGCCGTTGGGATTCAGGTGCGGAAGGGCATGCCGAGCTGACGCAGGAGCTCGCGGCCTTCCTCGTTGTTCTTCGCGGTGGTCACGAACGAGATGTTCATTCCGCGGATGGCATCGACCTTGTCGTAGTCGATCTCCGGGAAGATGATCTGCTCGCGCAGGCCCATCGTGAAGTTGCCCGCCCCGTCGAAGCCCTTCGGGCTCACGCCTTTGAAATCGCGCACGCGCGGCAGGGCGAGGTTGAAGAGGCGATCCGCGAACTCCCACATGCGGTTGCGGCGGAGGGTCACGGAGAGGCCGATCGGGAGACCCGCGCGGAGCTTGAAGCTCGCGATCGACTTGCGCGAGCGGCGCACGACGGGCTGCTGGCCCGTGATTAGTCGGAGATCCTCGCGCGCCGTGTCCACGACCTTCGGGTTCTGGACGGCGACACCGAGGCCGATGTTGATGACGATCTTGTCGAGACGCGGCACCTGCATCGGGTTCGCGTAACCGAATTTCTCGCGCATCCCTGCGCGGACCTTCGTCTGGTAGTGCTTCGAGAGGCGCGGCACGTAGCCGGCTTCGTAGCCGGTCGACTTCGCCTCTGCGTTGTCCTTTTTCTCTTTCGCCATTGTCACACCTGGGGGATCAGGAGGCTCTTTGCCTTATGACCGTCGAATCGTCGTCGTCGCTCAGGCCAGCTTCAGCGCCGCGCCCTTCGACGCGGACACGCGGACCTTGTTTCCTGCCTCGTCCTTGGCCACCTTGACTCGGGTCGGCTTGTCGGTCGCCGAGTCGATCGGCATCACGTTCGAGATGTGGATCGAGGCTTCCTTCGAGATGCGGCCGCCCTCGCCACCCTGCTGAGTCGGACGGGTGTGGCGCACGACGATGTTGAGACCGTCGACGATAACGCGGTCGCCGCCCTTGAGGATGCGCTTGATGGTTCCCCGCTTGCCCTTCTCTTTGCCGGCGATCACCTGGACCAGGTCGCCCACCTTCACGCGTTGCATCACAGCACCTCCGGCGCGAGCGAGACGATCTTCATGAACTTGCGGGCGCGAAGCTCGCGAGCAACCGGCCCGAAGATGCGGGTGCCGACAGGCTCCTTGGCGTCGTTGATGAGGACAGCGCTGTTCGTGTCGAACTTGATGTAGCTGCCGTCGGTGCGACGCGACTCCTGCACGGTGCGGACGATGACGGCCTTGGCAACGTCACCCTTCTTCACCTTGGAGTTGGGCATGCACTCCTTGATCGCGACCACGATGATGTCGCCGAGGCCGGCGTATCGGCGGCGCGAGCCGCCGAGGACCTTGATGCACTTGAGCGTCTTCGCGCCGGAGTTGTCGGCGGCTTCGAGCTCGGTCTCTACCTGGATCATGGTTTCAGCTCCTGTCGGGTGCGCTCAGGCCTGGACGCCCAGAACCTCGTCCTTCAGCTGCAGGCCTTCGATGTCGGCCGAGCGAGCGATGAGGCGAGTGACGATCCAGCGCTTGTTTTTCGAGAGCGGGCGGTGCTCCTGAATCTCGACGCGGTCGCCGGGGAGGTATTCGTTCTTCTCGTCGTGCGCCTTGTAGCGGGCGCGCGAGGTCAGGTACTTCTTGTACTTCTCGTCGAGGGTCTGACGGATGACCTCGACGGTGACCGTCTTATCCATCTTGTTGCTCTTGACCGTGCCGACGAGCTTTCGGCGGAAGCCGCGCTTCGACTCGGTCGTCTCGACGGCCGGAGACTTGGCGCCGATGCTCTTGACGCTTGGGCGGGGGGGCGGAACCTTAGCCATGGGTGGTGTCCTTCGGTGGTCTCGCGGGGGGCGTTCAGCCCACCTTCGCCTTCTCGGTCAACAGGGTCTTCACCCGCGCGAGGTTGCGGCGGGCGCGGCGGATCGACGCGGTGTCGTCCAGCTGGTTCGTGTAGTTCTTGAGACGAGCGTCGAAGATCTCGCGACGAATCTGCTTCTCGATCTCTTGCAGCCGTTCGGCGTTGCACTCGCGAAGTTCTTTGAGGTCCACGGCTGTCTCCTTACTGGCTGAGGAAGTCGCGCGCGATGAAGCGGCACTCGAGCGGAAGTTTGTGAGCGGCGATCCGGAACGCCTCGCGCGCCACGTCCTCGGGGACGCCGGCGAGCTCGTAGAGGACGCGGCCCGGCTTGACCGGAGCGCACCACTCTTCCGGGTTGCCCTTGCCTCCACCCATTCGGACCTCGAGGGGCTTCTTGGTGACGGGGCGATCGGGGAACACTCGGATCCAGAGCTTGCCTGCGCGCTTGCAGTGGCGCTGAATCGCCATACGAGCAGCCTCGATCTGGCGGGCGGTGAGGCGACCGGGCTCGAGGGTCTGCAGCGCGAAGTCGCCGAAGGACACGTCGGAGCCCTTCCAGGCGAGGCCGCAATTGCGACCCTTCTGCGCCTTGCGGAATTTCGTTTTCTTGGGTTGGAGCATGGTGGTCTCTCTCGAGGAGCGGGCGCCGCGAGGGCGGCTCCCGCGAAGAGTTGGGTTGGAGCGTCAGGTCCCGATGGCGCGGGCGCGGCGCTGGAGCACCTCACCCTTGAAGATCCAAACCTTGACGCCGATCATGCCGACCTTGGTCCGGGCCTCGGCGAGGCCGAACTCGATGTCGGCACGGAGAGTGTGGAGCGGCACGCGGCCCTCACGGTAGGTCTCGACGCGGGACATCTCGGCTCCGCCCAGTCGGCCGGCGCAGCGAATGCGGATGCCCTTCGCGCCAAACTTCATCGCGATCGAGACGGCCTTCTTCATCGCGCGGCGGAACGCAATGCGGCGCTCGAGCTGCTGGGCGACGTTCTCGGCGACGAGTTGGGCGTTGGTCTCGGCCTTGCGGACCTCCTGGACGTCGATGAAGACCTCGTTTTCGGTGAAGGACGTCACGCCGGGGAACTTCGGCTCGTCCTTCGCGGCGGTCGTCAAGTTGCCGCTCTTCAGCGTCTCGATGCCCTTACCGCCCTTGCCGATGACCATGCCCGGGCGCGCAGTGAAGACGATGACCTTCGCGCGGTTCGCGGCGCGCTCGATTTCGACGCCTGCGATGCTCGCGTTGTAGAGGTATTGCTTGATGGCGCGCTTGATGCGGACGTCCTCATGCAGCCACTGCTTGTACTTGGCGCCGGACTGGTACCACTTGCTGCTCCACGTCTTGATGACGCCGACGCGGAAGCCATAGGGGTGGGTTTTCTGTCCCATGTTTCTTCGGTTCCTTAGTGCTTCGAGGGGCCGAGCTGCTTCGAGTAGCCGAGCTGGTTCGAATCGCGGATCAGCTCAGCGCTGATCGAGCTCGATGGAGATGTGGGAGATGCCCTTGGTGACGCGGGTCGCACGGCCCATCGCGCGCGGACGCCAGCGACGCCAGAACTGGTTCGGGGCCTTGTCGACCGTCGCCTTGCTGATGAAGAGCTTGTCTGGGTCGGCGTTGTTCTGACGAGCGTTCGCGACCGCGCTCTCGAGGAGCTTCTTGACCACGTCTGCGGCGCTCTTCTGCGTGAACTGAAGGAGCTGGAGGGCCTCAGCCACGTTGCGACCCTTCACGAGGTTCGCGATCACGCGCGCCTTCCGGGGGGCGATGCGGCTGTACCTTGCGCTGGCCTTGCTGATCATCGGTCGATTCCTCGGGCTCTTCGTGCCCCCGACCGCGGTTCGGTCGGAGCGGTTCCTCGTGCGCAGGATTGCGCCGGAGGAGGGTTCAGTCGTTGAGGGTCCGTCGTACGCCGTGGCTCGCTGCCTGGAGGAGAGATCCTCGAGCCCTCGTCGCGTCGCCGGCAGGAGTGTAAGTCCGCTCGGCGGCCGATGAGGCAGGCGGCGTCCAGCGACGCCGTTACGGGAAAGGGAGCGCTTTCTAGCAGGGTCGTCGGGACAGCGCAAGTCCCGAAATGAGATGCGCGTCCGGCGGTCGAGGTGCCCGTGAGGTCGGGCAGGTTCGACGGGCGCAGAGTCGCTCCATCCACCACGCGTTGGCAAGCGGCGCGTCGCGTGAGAGACTGACCGGCCGTGCGGCGATCCTTCCCGGCCGTCCTCGTCGCCCTCGGCGGCCTTACGGGTTGCGGCCCGGGAGCACCGGCGCGCCCGGCAACCACCCCGGGGGCCCAGGCGGCGACGAAGCCCGTCGCGACGGCGCGGAGCGAGGTCGGGGTGACCGCAGCGGTGGCGCGGGTCGAGGTGGGACAAGCCGCGGCACCCCCGAGGCCCGCGGAAGTGCCCCGCGCGGCAGGCGCGGAGCCGCCCGCGTCCGTTGACGAGTCGACACCCGCGCGGCCGGCGTGCCCAGGCGAGATGACGCTCCTGCCAGGTGGCGTGTGCATTGACCGCTGGGAGGGGAGCCTGGTTCAGGTCGACGAGCGAGGGCGCGAGCGGCCGTGGTCGCCGTTTCTCACGGTGAAGCAATCTCGCCAGCCGCTTCGAGCGGTCTCGGTCCCGAACGTCGTCCCCCAGGGGTACATCAGCGGGATTCAGGCCGAACGTGCATGCAAGCTCGCGGGCAAGCGCCTGTGCACGGCCCCCGAGTGGGAGAAGGCTTGCCGTGGCCCCGGCGGGACCCTGTACCCGTACGGGAACGCGCGCCGCGCCCACACGTGCAACGACGACGGGCGACCCGTGCACCCGGTGTCGGAGGCGACGATTCGGATGAAGCTCCCGGAGAGCAGGCTCTGGTACGAAAACATGGAGCACCCGGTGATCAACCAGCTGCCCAACACCCTTCGACGCACGGGCGAGCTCGGCGAGTGTACGAACGACTTCGGCGTGTTCGACATGGTGGGCAACCTGCACGAGTGGATCGCCGACGCCGACGGGACGTTCCGTGGCGGCTTCTACATGGATACGCGGGTCAACGGTGAGGGCTGCATGTATGCGACCACGGCGCACGGTAAGGGCTACCACGACTATTCGACCGGCTTCAGGTGCTGCAAGGATGCGACGACGGAGTGAGCTCGCGCTCGCGCTCGTGACCCTCGGGCTCGCGAGTGGCTGCAAGAAAAGGGACGAGCGCCCGGAGGAGGTGCCCGTTCCGCCGCGCAACGCCGCAACGCTCGACGTCGTCAATACGGAGCTCGGGACGGGGCTCGCCCTTCGACTCGGCCTCGCGCCGACGAGCGTTCGTTGGGAGCGCGTGGTGGTGCTCGACGACGAGCGCGCCGTGCTGCTGGGACGCGACAACGACGTCGCGTACGCGCTGCGGACGAACGACCGCGGACGAACCTGGTCGAGCGTGTCCGCGACCGTCAAATCGTGGGCGAGCTGGGGCCTCGCGTCCTCGGGCGCGCTCGCGCTGGTGTCAGGGGCGCCGGAGCGTCCTAAGACCGCAGGGCCAGCCGTGCCGAAAGCGACACCGGTGACCGAGGTGACGTGGTGGTACGCCGCGCCGGGAGACAAGTCGCTCGACGGGCCGCGCGCGCTGCTGCCGGGCGAAGGGCCGCTCGCCGGCGTCACGCTTCCGAACGCGGCCGGGAGCCCGGCGTTCGTGGAGGAGGGCGTGTCGCTGTTGGGCGGCCGCAGCGGCAAGAACGCGGTCCTCGTAAACGCGAAATCGTTAGGCTCGGCGGCTGCTCCGCCCAACGAGCTGGACATGCAAGCGTTCGTGCCGTTCCCGTTCGGCAGGCCGCCGAAGCTGCTCTCGGTGGGCAAGGCGGGGGTCGAGCTGCGCAGCTGGCCCGCCCCAGGAGAGCCGCTCGGCGTGGCAAGCGCGATCCCGGGGTTACGTCCGGACGCGACGACGCTCGCCCAGCTCTCGGAGGGGCCGAGCTGCGAAGCGGGAGCCTTCTCGTATCGTCGACTCGCCGGAGCCCAGCCGTGGGTCGTCGGGGTGTCGGGGGAGCGCGCCCTCGCGTTCAAGCTCCCCGCGTCGGAGGTCGCGCGGCTCAGCTGCGCGGCCGATGCCGTGGTCACCGAGACGACCGTCGTCGACCCGAGCGATCCGGAGCGCAAGCGTCGCGTGCCGCAGCTCGTACGATGCGGCCAGGATGGCAGATGCTCCGAGCCGAAGGCGCCGCCGTTCGCGGTCTGGAGCGAGAAGCACGAGCGCGAGATTTGGTCCGTGCCAACCGCACGGGGGCTCGTCGCCGTGATGCGCGCGCGCACCGGCACGCGCTGGGGGCTCTACCTCGGACAATCCAACGACGGCGGCACTACCTTCGAGCTCCCGCGGACGATCGGGGAAGGTGCCGAGTCGCGAAGTGAGCTCGCCTTCGGTGCGCTGCTGCGCTTCCAGTCGCGCCTCGTGCTCCTGCTCTCGGCCGACGTCGGCTCGACGGGCCGACGCGGTTGGTACGCGCTCGCGTCGGAGGACGATGGAAACAACTGGGGCCCGCCCTGACGGCGCGTCAGGGGCAGCGAGGCTTCAGGATGGTCCGAACGCACGGCTTCGCGACGGGCGCCGGGAGCGGCCCAGCCTTGAAGAGGCGCATCGTCTTCTCGAGGGGCTTCTCGACGTCGACGGTCTCTTTGAGCGGAATGTAACCACCGATCGCCCGGCGCGCTTCGATGGTGTGCTTGCCGGGGAGCACCTGAACCTTCGTCTTCTCTTCAATCTTCTCGACCTTCTCGTTGTCGATGAGGAGCTCGTCGCACGCAGGGACGCAGATCAGCGTGAGCTCGACCTTGTCGGTCGGGTCGTCCGCGGGCGCCTGGGCTGACGCGGCCGCGGGGGCAGTCGCCGCCTCGGAGGCCGATGGCCCCGGTGCGGGCTCCGGCAAGGCCACCGACGAGATCGGCGGCGGCACCGCGACGGGCTCGCCCTGCGGGGCCGGCGAGTCCGCGGAAGCTGGGCGGCGCACCAGCACCACCGCCGCGATGCCCCCGACGAGGAGCGCCGCGAGGATCCCCAAGACCACCGGCTTAACCGGGAACGAGGAGCGCCTCTCCTCGGGCGGGGTCGGCGGGAGTCCGGGGCTAATCCCGACGCCCGCTTCGGCGCTCGCCCTGGTCCGCAGCGCGGACGCCGCCGGACCCGCAGGCGAGACCATCGGGCCTGGCGCCGGCGGATAGCCGTCGACCTGCGGGAACGCGACGGTCGGAACGAGGGGCTCGTTGGCGCGGTAACCGCTTCGGTAGCCGCCGCCGAGCGCCGCCGCGAAAGCTCGCGCAAGCTCTGACACGGACCGCGGCCGCTCGGCCTGGTGCACCGAGAGCGCGCTCGCGAAGACCGCGTCGAGCGACGGAGCGAGCGAAACCCCGAGCTGCGCGGCGCGCTGCGAAGCCAACGGGCGCTGGCCCATGAGCTCGACTTGCCAACCGGCGAGATCGGGCGGCGTGCGCTGGCACGAGCCCCAGAATGACCCGCCGGTCAGCGCGTAGAACGCCAGCAACGCGGCCGAAAACACGTCGGCCGGAGCGCCGAGGGTCGCAGCGGGCTGGAGCTGCTCAGGTGCCCACCACGGGGCCGACTTCGCGTACGACTCGTGGGTCGGGCTCGTGCTTCGGACGACCGCGATGCCGAAGTCGCAGACGCGGACGTGGTCGCTCTGCGCGCCGACGAACACATTGGTGGGCTTCAGCGCGAGGTGATGGAGCTGGCGGGCGTGGCAGGCGTCGAGCGCGCGCCCAAGCCCCTCGAGGAAGCTCGCCACTTCGGCCGGCGCGAGCGGTCGCTGCCCGACGAGCGAGGCGAGCGAGGTCTGCCGGATGAGCTCGCTCACGACGTACGGGGCGCTGGTCGCAGGGTCGTAGCCGGAGTCTGCGACCGGCACGACGAGCTCGAACGGGAGCTGGGCGACCTGCTGCTGCACCTGGGCGAGCTTGCCCATCGCGTCCGCACGCTGGCCGAGCGCCGGATCGAAGAGCTTGAGGACCACCTCATGCCCGGAGGCGGCGACGGCGTGGTAGGTCGCGGCCTCGGCCGAAAAGGCGAGGAGGGCGCGGAGCGTGTATCGCCCTGCCACGGCCTGCCCGGGGGCGAGGTGCGGGGCGGTCACGGTTTGGCGCTCCCGCCCTTCGAGTCCGACGGTTTTGACTCGCGCTTCTTGAAGGCGAGCGACTGGATCGCGGCGGAGACGGACTGGCTGTCGGCCTCGGCCGCTGCGCTGCCTGCCTTCGGCACGAACGCGATGACCACGAGCTCGCGCTCGTCGACGGTGCCGACGACGGCGACCACGTTTCCGGGGGCTGCGCCACGCTTCGCGCCCTCTTGCTCCCAGATCGAGAGCTTCACACCGGCGACGTCGAGCGTGTCCGGGATGTCGGGGCCGCGCAGATGAAGGTCGACGATGTTCTTGAAGGCGAGCTGCACGTTCCAGCTCTTCGCGAGCGCGTCGAGCGCATCGATCCGGGCCTTCTTCAGCTCCCAGCTCGCCTTGGGGGGCGCGAACGAGGTGATCGCGAGGACAGCTCCCGTGTCCTTCGACTGCTCGGCCACGGTCACGTCCGCGAGCTGGGCATAGCGCCACCCCTTCGGCGGCGTGATCGTCCAGTCGAGCCCAGGCAGGCGGGCCTTGGTGTCCGCTCGAGCGAGGCAGGCCTCGGCGAGCGCCTCGCACTTCGGTAGCGGGGGCGGCGGAGGCGGAGCGCCCTTCGGCACCTCGGGCGGCGGCGACTCGCTGCAGGCGACGACGGCGGAGCAGAGGAGCGCCGCGACGAGAGGCAACGTCGGCTTCATGAGGGTCGAGGATTCTACACCGTTTTTCGGGCGCGACGAACGCGCAACTCGTCGCTCGAAGCCGCCGACGCTCTTCCCCCGGCTGCGGAAATCGGTAGAGTCCGCGCCGCATGGTCGCGCCTCGCGCCACGGTGGTCTTGCTGCTCTCTGCGCTCGCGGGCTGCGAGGACTCGGGGATGCGCGCCAGCCCGAGCCCGGGCACGAGCCGCTCGACGGCGATGCCAAGCGCGTCGACGCCGAGCCCGTTGGCGAGCGCCAAGGTGAGCGCCCTACCCACCGCGTCGGCTCGTCCGACCGAGGCGCTCGAAGGCATCTGGAGCGGAAGCTACGAGGCAAAGCGCGGGAAGGTCGACCTGCCCAAAGACTCGCCCTGGCCCGCGTGGCGGAAGGATGACGGAAAGCGCCTCGGCCAGGGGGTCGTCGAGCTGACGATCGAGGGGAGCGGCGATGTCCGCGGCGCGGTAAGCGGTGCGCTCGGGGCGCTCAGCATCCGAGGCCGCGTCGAAGGCGGCGTACTCCGCGCGGGGGTCGCCGCCGAGGACCCCACGGGCGAGGCTGCGATGGCGGGCCGCCTGACCGCCACCCTGAAAGACAACGCGATGAAAGGTGAGCTGCGGGCGTCGGACGAGCGTGGCGACACGGTGCGCGTCGCCGAGGTCGTGCTGCGACGTCGGGCCGCGCGCTGATCGACGAGCGTCGACAGCGGAGACCGACGCGTCGGAAGTTGGGTCTGGCGAGTCGTCCCACATTGGGGTATACGGTGGGCGCATAGGGTCTGAAGGAACATGTCCGACGCGAACAACGCTCAGCGGAGCGACAAGCGGAAGCAAAGTCTCTACTTCCCAGAGACCATGCTGACCGAGATCAAGGACGAGGCAGCCCGGCTCGACCGCTCGCTGTCTTGGGTCGTGCAGCGCGCCTGGAAGCTCGCGCGCGCGGACATCCGGAAGATCCCGAGCGTGAACGACGTCGGCGAGGACGACGTCGACGAGTGATCCCGGCGCGTGAGCGCGCCGCTCTAGGCGAGGACGCCCGACCGTGACCGACTGGCGCGAGCGCTTCGTCGATGGCTGCGACGGCACTCGACTCTACGTCCGCGAGCACACGTCCGAGGCACGAGGGCTCACCGCCGTCCTCTCGGACGGGATCGCCTGCGACGGCTTCATCTGGCGCTACTTGATCGAGGACCTCGCGCCTCACGCGAACCTCGTCCACTGGAATTACCGCGGTCACGGGCGAAGCGCGGCCCCCGACGATTCGACGCGGGTGGGCATGGATGCGCTCGCAGGCGATCTCGTCGCGGTGCGCCGCCAGGCGACCGACGGACCGGTCGTCCTCTTCGGGCACTCGCTCGGCTGCCAGGTCGTCCTCGAGAGTTATCGGAGCGTTCCCGCCAACGTCGCGGGCATCGTGCTCCTCTGCGGAGCGCCAGGGCGCGTCACCCACTCGTTCAAGGGAAGCGCCGCCCTCGCGCGGACGCTGCCGAAGCTGATCGAGCGGGTCGAGCGCCACCCGGTGCTCGCGCGTGCGGTGTGGGCGAACCTCCCGCCGACGGCCGCGACGCGCTTCGCGCTCGCGACCGGCGAGGTCGATGCGGGCGTCGACCCCGAGGCGCTGCTGCCCTACATGGAGCACGTCACGAGCCTCGATGTCGCGCTGTTCATGCGCATGCTCTCGGCCGTCGGCGACGTGTCCGCAGAGGACATGTTGCCGACGCTCGCGGTCCCAACGCTGATCGTCGCGGGCGAGCTCGACAGCTTCACGCCGCCGCACCTCGCGAGGCGAATGGCCGATGCGATCCCGAACGCCGAGCTCCTGCTCGTCGAAGGAGGCACGCACGTCGTCCCGATCGAGCGCCGCGAGCTCGTGCGCGAACGCATCGTCGCCTTTCTGACCGAGCGCGTCGCACGTGGCTGACGGGAACCCTCGGAGGACGACGAGGATGCGCGTGAACGACCACGGACCCGAGGAGCCTCGCGGACTCGCGGCCTTGATGCGGCTCTTCGCGCATGACCTCCGGAACCCGCTCTCAGCGCTCGTGACGAACCTCGGCTTTGCTCGCCGGCTCGTCGACAAGGGAGAGGGAGAGCCCGACCCGGAGCTCGACGAGGTGCTCGCGGACTCCGAAGGCGCGTGTGAGGTGCTGCGGCTCCTCGTGACGAACCTCGAAGCGCTCGCGCGACACGGAGACTTGGGAGGCGACGAGCTTGGCGCCGCTCCGATGCAGGTCCTCGAAGAGGTCGCCGCGTCGTGTCGTTCGCGGGCGCGGATGGCAGAGGTCGAGCTCGCGATGGAGGGCGCCGAGGCAGTAGGCCGCGTGCCCGTGAGCCGTCGTGCGCTTGCGCTCATCCTCGAGAACCTTGCGACGAACGCGCTCCAGCACGCCCCGCGCGGGAGCCGGGTGACGCTCGGCATGCGTCGGGCTCCCGAGCGGGTCGAGCTCGTCGTGATCGATCGAGGCGGCGCCATCCCCGAGGCGCTGCGCGAGGGTGCGACCGGATTCCCGAGCGAAGGAAGCAGCGCGCGCGACGCCAAGCTGCGCCGCGGCCGCGGGGCAAGCCTCTTCGTGGCGAAGGTCGTCGCCGACGCGAACGGCCTCGGGCTCGCGATTGCGGGCGAAGGCGACAGGAGCGAGCTCGTGGTGTCGCTCCCCTGCCCGCGCGGATGACGACGCCGCGTCAGCGCTGCGTGATCGTGACGCGGTGCTCGTCGCGATAGGTGACGTTGCCGCTCTCCCCTGGGCACTGCCAGCCGATCGACCACTCGAGCTTCTTGCGCACGTTTGGGTTGTAGGCGAGCGCAACGGGCCCGGGCTCATCGTCCATAAGCATCGCGGCGGCGACGCGGTACCGATCGCCCGGCAGTCGGTGGAACGCGACGACGAACGAGCGGCTCCCCGCAGACTGGCCGGCGACGAGCAGGAGCTCCTCGCCGGGGACGGGATTCCAGAGGATGGGCGCCGTCGTCAGGGTCTCTGCAGGCGTGGGCGGCGTCGACTCGGGGCACCCCTTGCCACGCTGAAGAACAGCAGCGACGCCGGCCTCGTCGCGGAAGAACTTAAGCCCCTCGGCGAACGGCTTGAGCTTCGGGTTCGAGGCGAACAACGACGCGAGGCGGTCGGTCGAGAACTCGACCTTCTGAACCGTCGGACCGAGCTCGGGGACCGGGATCGTCGCGGTCGGCGCAGCGCCGTAGCAGCAGCGAAACCCGAGGTCACCGGCGCTCGTCGCGCCGTCCACGGCGCTGCGATGCGCGCAGCGGTGATCGACGTCGGCGGCGTCGGCAGCCGAACCTCGCACCGCCGCAGCGGCGACCGCGCGGTAGCCCTTCAGCGGCTCGACGTCGCTCGACGTCCACTCGCGCATGGCTCCCCCCATCGCCAGCACGGAGAAGCCCGAAGCACACGTCTCGGGGTGCTTGGCGCACTCAGGGTCCCACGCCTTCCCGCCCGCGTATTCGCTGGCCTCGGGGCCCTTGCACGCGCGCTCCCACTCGAGCTCGTGACAGAGCCGTCCGCCCGCCTGGGCGCACGCCTCCTGCGCCTTCGCCCGCGGGATCCCGGTGACGGGCGGGCGCGACGGATCGTTCGGGTAAGGCAGCGCGTCGATGGCGAACTCGCCGAGGCTCACCTCGAGCTCGCGCGCTTCGAGCGTGGAGTCACGGCCGCGATCGCCCGGCGTGCTCCCCGCGACGAAGGCTCCCGCCGGGACCGTGATGCGCTCACCGGGACGACGCGCGCTGCCCTTCTTCTGATCCCCGCGCGGCGACACGGCAGGCTCGTCGGCCGCCTCGACGAGCGCAGCGCTCCCGGTCGCCGCGGCGATAGGCGAGCTCTTGTCGTCGGCTCGCTTGCAGCCGCCGATGGCGAGGAGGCACGCCGCAACACGACCGAGCTTCACGCCGCACCCATACACCAACCCCGAGCAGCGACGCGAGGCGACGTGCGGTTCGCTTCGCCCTCCGACATGCGGAAGGCTAGACTCCGTTGCGCGTGGTCAACACCAGTGCACCCGACCTCATGGCGTCGCAGATGGCGCAGCTCATCCTCGGCAGCGATCTCGACGAGCTGCGCGAGGTCGTGAAGCGCTGGCTTGCCGAAGCACCGACCGGCAACGTGCGCCGTCAGTACGAGGTGTTTGGCGCCAAGCTCGTCGAGCTGAAGCAGGCCCTCGCCGAGCAGCCGATCCAGCCGACGCGCGAGGAGCTGGAGCTCGCGCTCACCATGATGCTGAAGCTCGCCGCGCAGGGCGAGCGACCGCGCTAGGCGGCAGGCTGCATCGATGCTCCTCGCGGATTTTCCACCTGCGTTCCTGCGCGCGTTTGCGGCGCTCTTCGGGCTCGTGTGGGGGAGCTTCCTCAACGTCGTCATCCATCGCGTCCCTCGAGGAATGAGCGTCGTGCGCCCTGCGTCGCACTGCCCCGCCTGCGGCGCGCCGATCCATGCGCACCGCAACGTCCCGGTCCTTGGATGGCTGCTCCTCCGCGGGCGGGCGAGCTGTTGCGGCGTGGCGATCCCGGTTCGCTATCCACTCGTCGAGCTCGTCGGCGGCGTGCTGTCGCTCGCGGTCCTCGAGACGCTGGTATTTGCGTTGCCTCCCGACACGAGCGCTCTCCACGCGGGGATGGTGTACGTCGCTCACCTCGCGCTCGCGCTCGGGCTCGCCGCAGCGGCGTTCATCGACCTCGAGCACATGTTCATCCCCGACGCGGTGAGCATCGGCGGCGCGCTCCTAGGGCTCGCGACGAGCCCGATCCGTGACCTCGCGTGGACCGACTCTCTGCTCGGCGGGGCGCTTGGGTTCGCGCTCGTGTACGTCCCCTTTGACTTGATTTATAGCAAGCTACGCGGGAGACCGGGGATGGGACTCGGCGACGCCAAGTTGCTCGCGCTCGCGGGCACCTGGCTCGGGCCGTCCGGGGCGATGTTCGTGCTCGGAGCGGGAGCCATCCAGGGCACCGCAGCGGCGGTCCTCCTGCTGGTGGCGGGACGTGCGCCGGGGGAGCCGGAGGCCGTCAAGCGCGAGCGCGAAGAGCTCCGCGCCGAGCTCGAAACGATGTCGGAGGAGGAGCGCGCGGCGGTGCTCGAGGAGCTCGCGAGCGACCCGCTCGCAGAGGAGCCGGAGGAGGGCCTCGGCAAGGCGCGCATCGCCTTCGGGCCCTTCTTGATCCTCGGCATCCTCGAGTGCCTGTTCATCGGCCGTGAGCGAATTCTCGGCGCGCTCCTCGACCTGTGACGGGGCCGAGCGGTGGTGGCATGCTGAGCCGGATGGGAGCCTCGTTCGCAAGGACCGCCTCGCTCGGCACGCTCGTCGTCGCGCTCTTCGGCGCGGGCGGCTGCACGAAGCCGGTCGAGTGCACGGCGGAGGTGACGGAGGGGGCGGGGACGTACCGCGCCAGCGTTCGAACGACCGACCCAGAGGCGAAGGCGCGTCGAAGCGCGCTCGAGCAGGCGTGCGAGAAGCTCTGCCGCGCGAAGGCTCGAGACGGAGAGCCCGAGCCGAATGTGACCGGGTGCGCCGGGCGTTGCGCCGTCGACGTCCAAGCCGGAAAGATCGGCGGGCGCGTGCGCTGCGAGCGCTGAGCGGCTGCGCCGCCGAGGACGGGAGGCCGCGCGCGAAGAGTGGTATGCCGACGCCATGAAGCTCCCGTCCCACGTCTTTCGCGAGTACGACATCCGCGGCGTCGCCGACGTCGATCTCAGCGACGAGCTCGTTCGCTTGATCGGCCGAGCACTCGCGACCGACCTTCGTCTCGGGGTCGAGACACCAGCGGACCGCACGATCCGAGTCGCGGTCGGGCGAGACTGTCGCCTGTCGAGCCCGCGCCTCTTCGCAGCGCTGACCGAAGGCCTGCTCGCTGCCGGTGCCGACGTGATCGACATCGGGGTGGGGCCGACGCCGATGCTGTACTTCGCGGCGCACCACCTCGCGACCGACGGCGCGGTGATGATCACCGGCAGCCACAACCCGGCGGAGGACAACGGCTTCAAGTTGATGCGCGGAACGGGAGCGCTGTTCGGTGACGCCGTGCGCGCGCTCCGCGAGCGCATCGAGCGGAGCGACTACGCCACCGGGCCGCGAGGGGAGCTGTCGCGCGAGGATGTCTCGGCCGCCTACGTCGAGGCGCTCGTCGTGCGGAGCCGCTTCGGCCGTGCACCGGGCTCGCTGAAGGTCGTGGTCGATGCGGGCAACGGCGCGGCCGGACCGCTGTCGCTTCGGGTGTTCGAGGCGCTCGGCGTTCGGGTCGACCCAATGTTCTGCGAGATGGACGGGCGCTTCCCGAACCACCATCCCGATCCGACGGTCGAGGAGAACCTGGTCCAGCTGAAGGAGCGCGTGCTCGCGACGGGCGCGACGCTCGGCATCGCCTTCGACGGCGACGGTGATCGCGTCGGCGTGATCGACGACCGCGGCGGCGTGATCTGGGGCGACAAACTGATGGTGTTGTTCTCGAGGGGCGTCCTCCGCGAGCACCCTGGCGCGGCGATCCTCGGCGAAGTGAAGTGCTCGCAGACGCTGTTCGACGACATCGCGCAGCACGGCGGGCGCCCCATCGTCTCGCGCACCGGGCACTCGCTCATCAAGAAGCGCATGAAGGAAGAAGGGGCTCTGCTCGCCGGCGAGATGAGCGGCCACATCTTCTTCGCGGACCGCTTCTTCGGCTTCGACGACGCGATCTACGCCGCGGTGCGGGCGCTCGAGATCGTTGCGGACGCAGGCAAGAGCCCGCGCGAGCTGCTCGCAGACGTCCCGCTGACGGCGGCGACGCCCGAGCTCCGGGTCGCTTGCCCTGACGCGATCAAGTTCGAGGTCGTCGCTCGGGTTCTCGCTCACTACCGCGGCACCCACGACGTGCTCGACATCGACGGAGCGCGCATCCTGTTCGGCGAGGGCGCGTGGGGCCTCTGCCGCGCGTCCAACACCGGACCGGTGCTCGTCCTGCGATTCGAGGCGACGACGCCCGAGCGACTCGCGGCGATCCGCGCGGAGGTCGAGGCGGTGGTGGCAGCCGCCGTAGCGGAGCTCTGCCGTTGATCGAGTCCGCGGGCAGTAGCGGCGAGGAGCCTTGGACGGTCCAGCGCGTGCTGCGCTGGTCGGCGGACGACTAGCGGCAGCGCGGCTCGACGAGCCCGCGGCTCGACGCGGAGCTGCTCCTCGCTCGCGTGCTCGGGTGCGATCGCGTCCGCCTCGTCATCGACGGGCAACGACCGCTCGCGCCGAGCGAGCTCCAGACCTACCGCGAGCTCCACAAGCGACGGCGTCGCGGTGAGCCGGTGGCGTACCTGCTCGGCGAGCGTGAGTTCTACGGTCGCCGCTTCGTCGTCGATTCGCGCGTCCTCGTCCCGCGCCCCGAGACCGAGCACCTCGTCGAGGTAGCGCTCGAACGGACGCGTCACCTGAGCCTCTCGGCCCGCTGCCTCGATCTCTGCACCGGCAGCGGCTGCGTCGCGATCACGCTCAAGAAGGAGCGGCCGACCACCTCGGTGACGGGCTCGGACGTGTCACGCGGCGCGCTGGTCGTCGCGCGTGACAACGCCGTTCGGCTGGGCGGCCTTGTCGCGTTCGAAGAGGCGGACGGGTTCCGCGGCCTCGAGCGCCTGCGCGGGCGGGTCGAGCTCGTGACGGCGAATCCCCCCTACATCCCTGACGTGAACCACGCGACGTTGCCGACCGACGTGCGCGACTTCGAGCCGCGCCTCGCGCTCACCTCGGGCGGAGACGGTCTCGATTTGACAAGGCGCATCGTCGCCGACGCGGCCTCTTTCCTGGCTCCTCGCGGTGTGCTCGCGCTCGAAATCGACGCGCCGAGCGGGCCCGCCGTCGTCGGGCTTTTCGAGGCGGCGCGCTTCGAGGACGTTCGTCTGACCCGCGACTACGCGGGACGTGACCGAATCGTGTCGGGGCTGCGCCGGTGACGCTTTCGCCTGCGCGCGACGAATGATTTTCCAAGGATACCACGCAGGAGTACGGTCGAAGCCATGGCGGACACGGCGAAGGACGGGCGTGACGGAGGCCAGGACGATAAGACCCTCGGCGTGCGCGCGGCGGTGCGCCGGTGGCGCGCAAGGCCGCGTCGCCTCGACCTCCAGAAGACGCTCTTCTTGTTGCCGAACCTGATCACGCTCTCGAGCGTCTTCTGCGGGTTCTACTCGATGGTGATGTCGAGCCGCGCGGCGACCGAGGAGGACTTCTACCGCGCCGCCGTGCTCATCGTGTTCGCGATGTTCTTCGACACGCTCGACGGGCGCGTCGCCCGCATAACGAAGACGCAGAGCGCGTTTGGTCTGCAGATCGACTCGCTCGCCGACGTGCTCTCGTTCGGGGCAGCTCCGGCCCTGCTCATCCACCGCTTCACCCTGGCGACCCTGGGCACGCTCGGTCTCGTCGCGAGCTTCGCGTTCGTGGCCGCAGGGGCCGTGCGGCTCGCGCGCTTCAACGTCCTGTCGATGGGCCACGGGGGCGCTCCGACCAAGCCCAGCAAGTACATCGTCGGGCTGCCGACCCCTGGCGCAGCGGGGATCCTGGTGTCGCTCGTGGTCGCGAACAACGCGGCGCACGGCGCCTTGGGGAGCGCGCGCTATGCCGGCGTGTTTCTCGGCGTGACGCTCGGACTCGCGTTCTTGATGGTGTCTACGGTTCGGTTCCGAAGCTTCAAGGACGTGAAGCTCGACGGCCGCGCCCTCGCGCTGGTCGGCTTCGTCATCGCGACGAGCCTCGTCATCCTGTCGCGGCTGTCGCCTGCCTTCGTGCTCGTGTGGCTCCTCGGCTGCTACGTCGTCCTCGGGATCGGTGAGACCTTGTGGGGCCTGTCGCGACGACTCCGGGGCGACACGACCCGAGGGCGCCGTTCGCTCCACCCCAAGCCGTGACCACGCCAATCTTTCTGCCTCAGGCGCGCCTCGAGGCGCTCGTCGACTCCGGGGTGCTCGAGCTCGACGGCGACACGCTCGTGCTCGCAGGCGGCCGCGCGCGCTATCGGGTGCTCGAGGCCGTCCGTGTCCTCTCCGAAGAGGTCTCCAAGGGCGACGTCCAAGGGCTCGTCGGGACCGTGCAGCTTCGCCACCGCCTCGTCGAAGAGCTCGGAGGCGAGCTCCTCGGGACCTCGCTGCTCGTCGGAGACTCAGCCTTCGAGGTGGTCGCCGGCGTGCTGGCGGAGCCCGACGGAGAGATGACGGGGACCCCCGGCGAGGGCGATCCGCACACGTGGCGCGCCGCTCGCTCCTCGAAGCCCCCCCGGATTTGAGCGAAGCCTCGGGTTGAACTAGGCTGATGCAAACAATGTCGGCGGCGAGCCTCGTCACCTTTGGCGCCTCGGTGCTCGCGTACCTGGGCTCGTCGGCGTTGTTTTACTGGGACGTGGCCAAGTCGCGAGGCTCGGAGGTGCGGCCTCTCGCGACCGGACTGCTCGGCGTCGCCCTCCTCTCTCATGGCTCCTACGTCACGATCGCGAGCGCGATCGCGCACGTATGCCCCGTTCATTCGCTCCAGTTCATGCTGTCGATGGCGTCGTTGCTCGCCTCGACGAGCTACCTCCTTGGGCGCCGCTGGGCGAGGATTGACGCGCTCGGGCTGCTCGTGGCTCCGCTCGGGCTGGTGCTGACGCTCGGCACCTTCTTTCTCTCGATTCCGCAGCCGACGCGACGACTGCCCGCGAGCTTCATCGGCCTGCACGTCCTCGCGAGCCTCGCGGGCTTCGCCATGTTTCTGCTCGCGTTCGGAGCGGCCGTTCTCTACCTCGTTCAGGAGCGCCGCCTGAAGTCGAAGCGGCTTCCCGAGGGCGGTCTGCCCGCGCTCGACGTGCTCGATCGGGCCGTTCACCGCTTCCTCGTGGCGGGCTTCCCGCTCCTCACCCTCGCTGTGGTGACAGGGACGGTCTGGGCCAAGACGCTCGAGAGCGGTACGGCCCAGGAAATCCTGCGCAACGTCCTCAGCTACGCGACCTGGGGACTCTTCGCCGTGGTGCTCGGCCTGCGCGTCGTCGGAGGGTGGCGCGGTCGGCGCGCCGCGTACGGCACGGTCGCTGGCTTCGCGTGCGTGCTCGTCGTGCTCGCGCTCTACCTCGTACGGCCTCTGCTCGGCGACGGAGGGACCTGACGTGCTCGTCGTCGGACTTTCGCATCATACGGCGCCAATCGCCGTGCGCGAGCGCCTCGCGGTGAGCGGGGACGCGCAGCGCGCCGTGCTCGAGCGCCTGCACCAGCTCGACTCCGTCGCCGAGGTCGTGTTCGTGTCGACCTGCAATCGCGTCGAGGTCTACGCGGCGAGGCAGCCCGAGACGAGCCTCGAGGCCGCGGCGAGCGCGATCACGACCGTCCTCGCGGAGATCGGCGGCCGGGAGGTCGTGCCTCACCTTCGAACCGCGGCAGACCTCAGCGCCGTAAAGCACCTGTTTCGCGTCGCCTGTTCGCTCGACTCCCTCGTCGTCGGAGAGCCGCAGATCCTCGGACAACTGAAGGACGCCATCCGCTCGGCCGAAGACGCGGGGACCGTAGGGCCAAAGCTCGCGCCCGTCCTGCGGCATGCGCTGCAGGTCGCGAAGCGGGTCCGCACCGAGACGGAGATCGGCGCAGGCCAGGTGTCGGTGCCGACCGTCGCCATCGAGCTCGCTCACCGGATCTTCGAGAGCTTCCGCGGACATGTGGCCCTGCTCGTGGGCGCGGGCGAGATGGCCGAAGGGGCGGCGAAGCTCTTCGCGCAGGATGGGGCGCGTCTCTTGGTGGTGAACCGCAGCCGGGAGCGCGCGGTCGAGCTCGCGAACACGGTCGGCGGCGAGCCACGCTCGTGGGAGCAGCTGGGAGAGGCGCTGGCGGAAGCGGACATCGTGGTGACGTCCACCGCAAGCCCGACGCCGGTGGTGACAAAGGAGTTGGTTCGTGCGGCGTGCAAGCGCCGACGAGGCAGGAGCCTCTTCCTCATCGACATCGCCGTGCCACGCGACGTCGCGGCCGACGTCAACGAGCTCGAGAACGTCTACGTGTACGACATCGACGATCTGTCCCGCGCGGTGGCACGAACGCTCGAAGGGCGCGCCGCCGAGGCTGACCGCGCCGAGTCGATCGTCCGCGACGAGACGCAGGCGTTCGCGACGCGTCGCTCGCAGGACAGCGTTCGGCCCACCGTGGTCGCGCTCCGCCAGCGCTTCGACGGGGTGCTGCGCGCCGAGCTCGAGCGCAGCCTGAGAGGGCGCCTGAAGCACCTGTCGGCGAGCGATCGCGAGGCGCTCGAGTCGATGTTGCAGGCCTCAGTGAACAAGCTGCTTCACGCGCCGACGACTCACTTGAAAGAGCTCGCGATCCAGCAGCGCAGCGACGACGCGGCGGCTCTCCTCAGCGAGCTGTTCGAGCTCGAAGAGGGGCGGACCCTCGCGGATGCGCCACCCGTGAGCGACGACGAGTCGCAAGACGAACCAAAGGTGGCAGCCCGATGAAGATCGTCCTCGCGACGCGACGCTCGAAGCTCGCGCTCGCTCAGGCCCGCGCCTACGTGCGCGACCTCATCCGATTAAACCCCGGCCTCGAGGTCGAGGAGCTCCACATCATCACGTCGGGCGATCGGTTCCAGGACCGACCGCTTCAAGACATCGGAGGCAAGGGGCTCTTCATCAAGGAGATCGAGGAGGCGCTGCTCGACGGACGCGCGGACTTCGCGATCCACTCGATCAAGGACGTCCCGGCCGAGCTCGCGTCGGGCCTCGAGCTCGCGGCGATCCCCGCGCGCGAGGATCCGCGTGACGTGCTCGTGACCCGAGGCGGCGGCCTCGATTCGCTCCCGAACGGCGCCGTCGTAGGGACCTCGAGCATGCGGCGCGCGCTCCAGCTCCGCGAGCAACGACCTGACCTTCGCACCGAGCCACTGCGTGGCAACGTCGACACCCGCCTCGGCAAGCTGGAGGCTGGTCAGATCGACGCCATCGTCCTCGCGTACGCGGGGCTCCGGCGGCTCGATCTGGCCGCGCGCGCGAGCCAGATCCTCGCGCCGGAGGAGATGCTTCCGGCGGTGGGCCAGGGCGCGCTCGGGATCGAGTGCCGCGCGGGAGACGAGCGCATCCGTGCGCTGCTTTTACGAACCGAGCACGCCGAGACGCGCATCGTCGTGGAGGCCGAGCGCGCCTTCATGAAAGCCGTCGGGGGAAACTGCCAGCTCCCGGTCGCCGCTCACGCCGTGCTCGATGACGCCGAGCTCTGGCTGCGCGGGATGCTCGCGGACGCGACCGGAGGCAACGCTCGCCGCGCGGAGCTGCGCCGTCAGCGGCCAGCGGACCATGGGTCCTGCGTGACACTCGCGAGGTCGCTCGGCGAAGAGCTCGGACGCGCGCTTCGTTGATCGACGCCGCAAGCGCGCCCATCCCCCTCAGCCGCAGAGCGATTTGCAGCTGGGGTTTCCGGTCCGCAGGCAGGTGAGCCCCGGCAGCGACTCGACGATCGGGGTCCACGCGTTCGTCCTCGTGTCGTACCACCAGGCGTCGCTGAGGCGGCCGCAGTCGCTGTCGCCCCCGAACACCACGAACGCATCGCCCTTCGTCGTCGGCGCGAACGCGAAGGCGCTCCGACGCTCCACGCCCATTTGCTCGGGCGTGACGAAATCGGCGGGAAAATCGCACTGGGCCTTGGGGGGCTTTTGGAAGGTGTCGCCGGGTCGGAGCACCTGCCACTCGACCGCGCCGAGCGTCGCGAGCTCGCCGGTGGCAGGGAGGTCGAGCCCGAGCACGTCGTTTCGATTGCCGAGCGCAGAGCCGCCGTTGACGTCGTCGTGCCCACCGAACGCGAGGAGGCGAACCGGCTCGGCCCCCTCGCCCGAGCGCGCGGCGAGCCCGAGCTTGATGCGACCGAATCCGTGTCCCGCAGGGAGCTTGGCGTCGAGACGCGTGAAGGTCGCCGTGGCGAGATCGAGCGCGTAGAGATCGGTAAAAAACGGCCCTACGAAGGCG
The DNA here is from genome assembly GCA_016875405.1 of Deltaproteobacteria bacterium. GTDB lineage: Bacteria > Myxococcota_A > Polyangia > Polyangiales > Polyangiaceae > SYFR01. Next base: position 140,678 of record VGRJ01000001.1, read on the forward strand.
TTCTCGTCACCGCCGAACGCCACGAACGCACGGCCTCTCGCCGCGTCGAGCGCGAACGCGTGAAAGAGGCGGCTCTCGGGCAGGTCGCCCGCGGGCGTGACGCGACGCCAGACACCGGTCTCGAGATCGAGCGCGTGCAAATCGTTCTTGGGCGTGAAGCTGAGGCCGGACGCCGAGGTCGAACCGCCAAACACCCACAGGGTGTCGCCAGCGACGATCGCCGCCGAGTTCGAGCGGGGACTCGGCGCCTCGCCGGTCGTCTGGAGCTCGGTCCAGGCTCGAGACACGAAGTCGAACGACCACACGTCGCCGTAGAGCGTGTAGCTCCCGGTGGCGCCGCTCGCGCGATGTCGACCGCCGAACAACAGCGCCCGCCCGCGCGTCGGATCGGACGCCATCGAGTGTCGGGCGCGCGGCGAGGGCGCGACGCCTGCTTTGACCTCGGCGAAGCCACCGCAGGCCGTATCGAGGATCCAGGTGTCGCCGACATGTGCGCGCTTCGGAGCGTCGCCGCACACCACGATCGCCTCGTCGCCACCGAACAGCACGAGCTCGCGGCCGTCGGGCGACAGTGCCCCAGCGACGTCCGCTCGTGCAGACGGAATAGGCCCAACGGCAGACTCGGGGTTCGCGCATACCGGCTTCGCCGACGACGGCTCGGGAACCGGCGAGCCACCGACTCCGCTCGACGGGCCAGCCGTAGACGCGTCGTTCGAAGAGGTCGGCTCGCCGCCGCACGCGGCGAGGACGACAAGACCGAGGAGCGCAAGCACCCGCGCGTTCATGGTCGAACGATAGCGCGACCGCTCAGCAGCGTCACGGCGAGGCGCGCTCTTCGACCCGAGCGCGGACGATCCGATCGCCCTCGACGAGCGCATCCCATGCGCCGCGGCTCTCCCCGAGCCACGCGTATTGACCGTCGAGGTGCGGCGTAGGTGCGTGGACGACGAAGAACTGACTCGAGCCCGTGTCGCGTCCCGCGAGGGCCATGCCGACCGAGCCCCTCGAGAAAGCGATGGGCGTCGTCTCGCACGGGAGCGCCGGCCGCTCTGGCGCACCGCCGAAGCCATCCCCGGTCGGTGAACCGACCTGCGTGACAAAGCCTGGGACGACGCGGTGGACGAGCAGACCATCGTAATACCCCGAGGCGACGAGCTCGCGCAGGCGGGTGACCGCAACCGGCGCGTACGTCGGATCGAGGAGCAGACGGAGCTCTCCCGCGTCGGTCTCGAAGACGAGCGTGGTGGGCCCATCGAGGAGTCGATCCGCCTCGATCGGTACCGGCGCCTGCCCGTCTCGGCCCGCACAGCTCTCCTTCGCGTCGCCACCGAGCAGCTGGGCGAGGGCTCTCTCCGCGTGCTCGCGAACGAGCGCATGCGAGCCGCGGCAGAAGCGCGCGAGCGAGTCGCGGCCGCCGTCGGCATGAAGCGCGCCGACGGCGTCGATCACGTTGAGCAAAACCTCGACGTCGCCGTTCACCTTGGGCTCGTCGAAGAGCCCAACGAGAAGCTTCGCTAGGTCGACGCTGCCGCGACGAGCGGTCCGCCGCGTGCGCTTTGGTTTGGCGCCATCGCCATCGTCCTTCACCTGGACGCGATCGGGGTGGTGCGCGAGGATCTCGGCGGCGGCGGCGACGAGGGCGCCTTGCTTCGACTCGAGGGCGAGCGCGAGGACCTCGTCCGGACCGTCGAGCTCTGGATGCCAGGCGATCGCGCGCACGGCGTCGACCCTCGCGAGCCCGTCGCTCCCCGTCGCGTAGCGCTCCCACGCGCGACGACGCTTGCCCACGAGCTGCGAGCCCTCGATGGCGATCGACGCGACGGCCGCGCGTGCACCAAAGCGCCCCTCACCCTCACTCCCCTTCGGCGCGGTCCTGTCGCAGTGCGTGAGCAAGGGATAGACGAAATCTCGATCGGCGAGGAGTCTCGCAGCCGAGCAGCGAAGTTGGCTTACGCGACGGATGAGCGTGGGCGCAGCGTCGGCCGCGACCTCAAGCTTGGCGATGCGGTCGAGCGCCGTTCGAACACCCTCGAGATCGGTGAGCGCCTCGATGGCCGAGAGCAGCGGGCCGAAGTCCGCGCCGGCGAGCGAGGCGAGGTCAGCGAGCGCGGTATCCGCTGGCACCAGCTTGGCGACGACCGATCGGAGACCGCGCTGCCCAGCGGCACCGAGCCTCACGAGGGCCTGAACGGCGGACGCGCGCTCCGAAGGGGTCGCGTCACCGACAGCGAGCACGAGCCCTTCGAGGGCAGGAACGGCGCCCTCATCGGTTCGACCGAGGAGGCGGATCGCCAAGATGCGCTCGTCGCCTTTCTCGGTGAGCCGCGCCAGGCCCACCTCGCGGGCGCGCTCGACGACGCTCGGCGGCAAGTGCTTCATCCGGCCGAGGGGCTCGAGCGCGGCCGCCCAGGGCTTCGCCGTCGCGCTGCCCGACGCGAGCTCGAGCAGCCCGACCGCGGTCTCCTCGCGCAGACGACCGCGCTGCGTCGCGAGATCACCAAGGCCCAAGATTGCGGCCTCCGAGCCCGGTACGCGCAACGACGCCCAGTCGAGGAGGAGCTTCTCTGCGTGCTCGGAGGCACAGCGACCGAGCGCGCGGGCGAGCGCGAAGAGCGCCATCCGATCCGCTTCGGAGGCGCGCGAGCGGAGGGAGGAGGCGCGAGCCGACAGCGCTGCGACGGTGGCGTCGCGTGCCGAGGTGCAGAGGCTCCCGAGGCCATAGGCTGCGAACGCGAGGACCTCGGGATCTTCGTCCGAGAGCGCGACGAGGAGGCGGGGCCGCTCCGAGATGAGCTGCGCTCGGGCGAGAGCACGCAGCGCCGCACGTCGGAGGTCGACGGCGCGGTCGGAGAGGTCTTCGAAGGTCACCTCGGAGGGTCTGCGCGCGAGCTCTGCGCGGCGGAGCCTCGCCGAGGCCAGAGGCGCCGAGGTCGTCGAGGCGGGGTCGCCCGAGAGCGCCGCCGAGACGCTGGCGGTCGCGACCTCGCCAGCGTCGCCACCGGTGGACGTGCGGCAGGCGAGCGCGAACGAGAGCGAAGTCAGGATCGCGAAGCGAGCGCGCACACCGCGTGCTACCGCACCTCTCGGCGAGTCGCCAAGAGACGCGCGTCGCGGAGAGCCGCGACCCGCTCGCGGAGGACTTGACCCCACGACGGCCGCGGGCCGGTGAGCCATGGCTCCGGGGCCCGCACGAGCTCGAACCCGACGAGGCGGAAGTTCTGCTCGGCGCGGGGCAGGTGCCAGGAGCAGGTAGCGAGCAGGACGCGCGCGACGGAGCGCCCCCGCAGGACCTGAGCCGCGTAGAGGGCGTTCTCGACCGTCGTGAGAGAGCGGCGCTCCGAGAGAAGCTCCGCCTCGGGGACCAGCACGGCGAGTCGCTCACGCATCGCATCGGCCTCGAGACGGCCCTCCCAGGCGCGCCCGCCACACACGACGACGAGCGGGGCAACATCCTCCTTGTAAGCTCGGGCGGCGAGCGCGAGACGGCGCTCGAGGGCACGCGAAGGGGCGCCCCGATGGAGCGCGCAGCCGAGCACGATGATCGCGTCGGCACGAACGGCTTGCCGTTGCGCCGCGACCATCGTCAGGGCGACGTCGCGATCCCGAGTCGCTCGCGGACGTCGCGGTCGATCGCCTCGAGCTGGGCTTCCGGCAAGTTCTCGCCGAGCACGAACTCCTCGCCGATCCGGGTCTTCAAGACGAGCCTCCGCGAATGAGGCTCGCAGCGGAGCATCCTCACCTCGTCGAGCGGCAGGGCCGTGGTGCCGCGCCATGGCAGCGGGCCATGTGCCACGCGCAGCACCCCATCTTCGACCGACAGGCGGGTAACGTTCACGATCTGCGCGACGAGCGAGTAGGCAAACAGCAGGGCGCCGCCCAGCATGGTCGCGCGGTGCACGGGCTGAAATTGCCCTTCGCGGCTGGCGATCGTCAGCAGCACCGCGACGAACACCATGATCGAGAGCGCGTACACCGGATGGAGCCGCTGCCGCCACGGGAGCGCAAGGACGGCGTTCGACGACATGGTTGAGAGCCTACCCGACCCGCTTCGAAGGGCCAGCGAATGAGGCGGCCGAGCGGTGGCGCGCCGCCTGCCCGGAGAGTGGACAACATATTGACCATGATGGACCTTTGACCATTCATCCCCACGACCAAAGCGGTCTGAGCTGGTGAAAATTTCGGTCGATGATTTCCGACTTTATCGGATTTTTGCAGCCAATTACCAGCTCTGGACCCAGCGACAACAGGCACCCTTCTTGCACCGGCCAGCCGGCCGAATGGCCGCCCTTCACGTGCTCATGACCCCAACGCGTACCCTCGGATTCGCCGCCCTCCTCCTCGCCGCCTGTGCCCGCGGGGGAGCCGGCGAGACCGAAGAGACCGACGACCCGACGACCCCACCGCAGACCGCGACGGGCCCCACGTCGGGCGAAGGCACCGGGACGTTCAACGGCGCCTCGACCGCGAGCACTGGAAGCGGCGCCGGCGGGACCAGCGAACCGGTGACGACCTCCGGAGCCGGCGGGAGCGCGACCTCGACGAGCAGCAGCTCCAGCGTGGCGACCAGCGCGACGAGCACCAGCGCTTCGGTCGCCAGCAGCTCAAGCGTGGCGACCAGCGCGGCATCGACGGGAAGCGGCGGCGCACCGCCGAGCTGCGACCACGACGTCTGCACCGAGGGCGGGCCCCTCCTCAAGTCCTGCGACACCTGCTCCGCCGCCGTGTGCGGCGCCGACCCTTACTGCTGCTCGACGGCGTGGGACCCGCTGTGCGTCGGTGCCACCGGAAAGCTGTGCGCGAATGACCCGTGCGGCACGCTCGGCGGCAGCAGCGCCTCGAGCTCCAGCAGCTCCGGTGGCGGAGGGAGCACGGTCTTGCCGGGAGATCTCCTGATCACCGAAATCATGAACGACCCCGCCAAGGTCGAAGACACGAAGGGCGAGTGGTTCGAGGTGCGCAACGTCACCGCGGCGCCCATCGATCTGAAGGGCCTCGTCCTCCGGCATCAGACGCTCGCCGTCGATCCGAACGCGGCGGAGGCGATCGCGAAGTCCGTCACGGTGCCGGCAGGTGGCTACGTCGTGCTCGGCAACAACGGCGACCTCGTGACGAACGGTGGCGTGAAGGTGGACTACGTCTATTCGAGCAAGGTCACGCTGAACAACTCGAAGGACTACGTCGCGCTGGAGACCGCCGATGCGACCTTGATCGACGGCGTGACGTACGACGCGGCGAAGCTCAAGGTGACGGGCAAGAGCCGCTCGCTCGACCCGGCGTCGATGAGCATGCTCGGCAACGACACGGACACGAACTTCTGCGCGGCGAAGACGCTGATCGCAGGCAGCACCGACTACGGCACACCCGGCAAGGCGAACGACGCCTGCAAGTGACTCGACCTCGGTCTCAGTCCGCAGGCCACGTCGCGTCGGCGCCGCCGAGGCCGCGCCACAGCTCGCGCAAGGCCTCGGGGATGGGCGCGACGGCCTCGAGCCCCGGGAGCTCGAGGCGCAGGCAGTGAAGCGCGACGCGATCGAGGCCCAGGACGCGGCCGTCGCGGAGGACCACGCTCGATGGGCCTCCATAGAGCCGATCTCCGAGGAGCGGCAAGCCTGCGTGAGCGGCGTGAGCCCGCAGCTGATGCATGCGCCCGGTTTCGGGGCGAAGCTCGAGCAACGACGCGGGAGCGCGGCCGAGGACGCGGTAGTGCGTGAGGGCGTCGAGGCTGCCGGGGCCGCCTACCCGCGCGCGGTCACGACCGGCGCGGTCCTTGGTGCGACCGAGCGGCGCGTCCCAAGTGCCGCGGTCGGGCAGCGCACGAGCAACCGCAACGGCGAGGTAACTTCGGGCGACATGGCCGCGCTCTCGCCACTCCTCGAAGCGCCTGCTCGCGTCCCTACCGAGGCAGCAAGCGACGACGCCACTCACCGCCGTGTCGAGCCTCGTCGCGGCGTGGACGTGTCCGCCTCCGAGCATCGCGAGCACACGCGCCACCACCGAGTCCTCGCCCTGGCGCGTCGTCTCTGAGGCGAGCCCCGCGGGCTTATGGACGAGCAGAACGCCGTCGCGCTGCGCGAGGACCCCGAGGCTACCCGGCTCGTGCGAGCGAGGCGGGTAGACGTCGACGCGGTCACCGAGCTCGAGCGGGTGGTCGAGCACTGCGGGCCGACCGTTGACGAACACGCGGCCAGGAAGGAATCCTGGGACCGTCTCGAGGATCGCGCGTGGCGTGGGCGGGTCGCCTGGTACGACGACCCAGCAGAGCGCAGGCTTCACGCGTTCCTCGCGTCAGGCAGCCGAACGACGGCCCCTCGCGAACCATCCACTCGCAGTCGCTCGCCGACCGAGACGATCCGTGTCGCCGCCTCAACGCTCGTGACGGCGGGGATGCCGAGGGCTCGAAGCGCGCCCGCAGCGGGCGACAGGAGACCACCCGCCTCTGCCACCACGGCCCCAGCGAGAAAGTAGCGCGGGAGGTCCGCAAGCTCGAGCGCCCCCGTCACGACCACGCCCACGGAAAGCTCGTCCTCGCGCGGAACGACGGCGCCATCGACGACGCCGGCGCTGACGCCGATCCCCGAGAGCGCATCGGTGAACACGACGGGAGCAGGCATCCGTGGCGGCGCGCCTCGAAAGACGAGGGGCGGCGATGGTGCGAGCGCGTGGAGCTCGGCTTCGAAGTCGGCGAGCCTCACGAGGTGGCGGATCTCGGGGCGCCCGGTTCGGAAGGCCGCGACGAGTCGATCGATCGAGAGGGCCTCGACGCTGCGCGGGCGGGCGCTCGCATCGATGCGCCGCACCCTGCGATCGGCGTCGGCAACGACGCGGCGAAAGAGCACGAGGGTTCGGTAGAGCAACGCCTCGGCGGCGCCCTGCGATCGAGCGACCTCGCGCATCCTCGCGAGGACGGTTCGAAGCGCCGTTCGCTCGGTCCATCCGAGGTCGGGCTCGTGCCGGGCGAGCTCGGCGTCGGCACGCGCGCGAACACGCTCCTCGGCCGTCTCTACCGCGATGCGCGACGCGCCGCTCCGCTCGAGCCAGGCGCGCACGAGGCCGACGAGCTCGCGCGAATCCTCTGTCCACGTCGTACTCGCCATGTCGAAAGGTGCGCTAGCAAGCTCGCCGTACGTCGACAGGAACTGGCCGAGCGCCCCGCGCGCAGGCCCATCGGGAAGCTCCGAGTGCGCGGCTGCTCCGCCGCAAATCGCATCCCTTGCGCGGCGGTCGTTCCGAAGCACGTCGACGACACGAGCAAGCGCCGTGAGCATCGACACTCCAAACACGCCGCCCCGCGCGCTCGAGACGAGCGCCGCCGTCCCGAGATCCACCTCGGGGCTCGCGCGACGCAACACAGCCCTCACCACCACGAGGTGCGCGAGCTGCCGCGCAGCGAGCCGTGCCCCGAGCTCCGCGGCTCGAACGACCAGGTCCTCGGCTCGCAGCAGCGTGGTGCCGAGCCCATCGGTTGGCAGCAGGAGCAGATCGAGCTCGGCGAGCGACGTGGCCTCTCGACCGAGCTCACGCTCGAGCTCGGCGAGCTCGCGCTCCTCGGTGACCTGACGCGCCGCGAGCGTCCCGACTCGAAGCACCGAGCGCACCGGCCGCTTCGGCGTCACCGACGCGGAGCGGCGCACGTCGATGAAGTCGTGACTGCCCGTCCCAACGGCGCGGTACACGTCCTCCCAGGAAATTTCCGGCAAATCGCGGAGCGACGCGGCGACCGAGTCGACGCCGAGGTAGACCCGATCGAGGGCCGATCGGACGAAGCGACGGGGCTCGTCATGCGCGGCACCGAGAGACCGAAGCCCCGCGGCGGCCCCGGCTTCGGCCGCGTGGAGGAGCAGCGATCGACCGAGCGCGCCGATGGGTTGCGTGCTCTTCGGTGCGCGACCGAGCTCGACCCATGCGTCTTCACCCTCCGCTTGCCATGCCCGCCAGTGCGGACGTGGCTCGGTGTAGAGCACCCTGAGCGCGCCGTCCGACGCTGACCCGAGCGCCGCACACGCGTCGGGGCCGACCTCCTCCTCGAGCGCTTCGGCGACCTTCGCAGCGAAGTCACCCACGTTGGGGCCGAGGCGCTCGAGGGCTCGCTCGATGATGCGAGAGCGATCCGCGCGAGCGAAAGCGCCTACCGCCGCGAAGGCGAGTGGCGCGCTCGAGTCGAGCGCCGCCTCACCGACCGGGAGCCCGAGGCTCCACGTCCTCCCCTCGCCGCGACGCTGGGGGTCGAAGTCTCGCGCCACCCAGGCCGCGGGCTCTCGAAGCCTCGATCGCTGAACGAGCAGGGCGACGCCGAAATCACGAGCGCCGCACTCCGCTCGACAGTCGAGCTCGGTCGTCGACACCGCTCCTGCGTAGGCACGTAGGATGGCCTCCGCGAGGTCGCCGCGGCAACCACGAGCCGGCCACGCGACCGCCATCGAGCCGCCGTCGGTCGAGAATTCGCCGCGCGGGACGAGGCTCGGACGGACGACCCATCCGTCCTCCTCGCCGTCGACGCCGAGGAGCGAAAGCCACGCGTCGAGCGACGCGACGAGCGGCTCCGGCAGCGGCGCCGCGAGCAGCTCCTCGTGGAGGCGCGCCGCGCGCTCGCCTCCCTCGGGCGTGCGCGCGAGCTTGAGCAGAGTGCGCTGCTCGAACGTGTTCGGCAGGTGATGGCGGAGGATCCCGTCGAACACGCTCGGGGCGATCACCCAGGTCGGCGCGATCGCGATCCCGCGCGCCGCGAGCTTCACGAGGCCGACGCCGCGCTCTCCGACGCGTGACGCGAGATCGCGGAGGCCACCCAGGGCCTCGAGCGGCACGATGAGAGGCGACGAGGGCGCGCTCGACGAGCCGCGCGCGCCGGGACTCGACGGTCGTGGGGCGTCGTGCGACCGCGCCACGTCGCCCTCACCAGCTCAGCACGAGCTGGGTCTCGATCCGATGCACGGCGTCGATCGGACTCCACGACTGCTGGATTGACTCGTCGACCTCGACGGTGCCGACTGCCGAGAGCGCACACCGGTCCACGTCGGCGTCGACCCCGCTCTTGTCGACGACGTGGACGTGCGTACGCCCTGGCTCGGCGACGAGGCGGAGCACGAGCTTCCCCGTCGACGACGTCCGGCAGCGCTCGAGCGCCTCGACCGCCGGCGCCAGCATCGCGCCGACCGCGGCAGGCGTCACGCCGACGAGCTCGAGGATCCGCAGCGAGGGACCGACCCGCGCGGGCGGCACCAGCTCGGCGAGCTCGCGCTCGTCCTCCGCGTCGAAGGTGGGCGCCGACGGGACCGGCGCTGGTGCGACAGGGGTGAGCGGCTCGAGCTCTGCGAGGGGTGTGTACGCGGGTCGCGTGACCTGCCAGCACGCCGAGAGCAGCGCGGGGAGCAGGGCGCACGCGATGCGCGTCGAGGTCATCGAGATTGCTGCGTGGCGTCGAACGCCTTCATGTCCCGATCGCCCGCGGACGAGAGGTAGGCGAGCAGCATGCTCGTCACCATGAACGCGACGGCCATCGCGGAGGTGATGCGCGTCATGACGTTCGCCGAGCCTCGACCACCGAACACCTGCGTGCTGCCGGCCCCGAGCGAGCCCGAGAGGCCGCCACCCCGCGACTGCTGCACCAGAATCACGAGGATCAAGAACAGGCAGATGATGATGTGCAGGACGTTCAAGATCGAATGAAGCATGGCGTACTCGAGCGGGTTCGAACGGAGACAGCGCGTCCCTAGAAAACTAGCTGTTTTTGCCCTGGCGGACCAGTTTGGCCGCGATGTCGATGATCTTGCCGAAGCCCTCGGCCTCGAGCGACGCGCCGCCGACGAGCGCCCCGTCGATGTCCGGCTGCGACAGGAGCCCTTCGGCGTTGTTCGCCTTGACGCTGCCGCCGTAGAGGACGCGCGTCTGGTCGGCGAGCTCGGCGTCGGCGTCGGCGAGCAGCTGACGAATCGCAGCATGCACCTCCTGAGCATCCTCAGGGCTTGCGACCTTGCCCGTGCCGATGGCCCACACCGGCTCGTAGGCGATCACGCTGTCTCCAACCGAGCGTGCGAGCTCGGGAAGGACGGCCGAGACCTGAGTGCGGATCACGTCGAGCGTCTGCCCCGCCTCGCGCTGGTCGAGCGTCTCGCCGACACACACGATGCACTTCAAGCCCCCGGCGTTCGCGGCGACGAGCTTCTTCGCGACGAGCTCGTCGGTCTCTCCGAACAGCTGGCGCCGCTCGCTGTGACCGAGGATCACCCAGTTCGCGCCGGCGGTGCGGAGCATCGATGGGCTGATCTCGCCAGTGAAGGCGCCGGACTCTTCGAAATAGACGTTCTGGCCCGCGACGCCGACGTCGCTCTTCTTGTTGTAGAGCTCGTTGGCCACGGCCGCGATGGCGGTGAAGGGAGGCGCGACCACGACCTCGACCTCCTCGCGATCAGCCGCCGAGCGCGCGATCGCGATCGCGAGATCGCACCCGTCCGCGCCGCCGGCGTTCAGCTTCCAGTTGCCCGCGATGAGCGGACGGCGCCCCGCCTTGCCCGCCGCGGGGACGGTGTCCTCGGGCGTCGCAGGGGCAGCCTCCGTCGACTCGCTCGAGGGGGCCGCCGTCGTCGCCTCTTCCGCTGGGTTCGTGTCGTTCTCTTCGTTCGAGCTCATGGTCGCGCTCCGCTCCGCAGGGCCTCGATTCCGGGCATGCGCTTGCCCTCGATGAACTCGAGCGAGGCCCCTCCGCCGGTGGAGATGTGATCGAACCCCGCCGCGATTTCCTCACCGGCCTGGTTCACCGCCGCGGCGCTGTCGCCTCCGCCGATCACGGTGAAGCCATCGACCTTGCTCATCGCCCGCGCGAGCTCGAACGTGCCTGCGGCGAACGGTGCCGACTCGAAGAGACCCATCGGTCCGTTCCAGAACACCGTGCGCGCCGTGCCGAGCGCGTCGAGGTAGGCGGCCACGGTCTTCGGGCCAATGTCGAGCGCCATCGTGCCGGCCGGGAGCGCGTCGACGGGGACGACCTGTCCCTCGGTCGCGTCGACGCCGGCCCCGACCACCACGTCGACCGGGAGGTGGATCTTCACCCCAGCGGAGTCCGCCTTCGACAGCAAGGACCGAGCGAGCGCGAGCTTGTCAGACTCGACGAGGCTCCTCTGAAGGTTGCGGCCGAGCGCCGCGAGGAACGTGTTCGCCATCGCGCCGCCGATGCAGATCGCGCTGCAGCGCGCGAGCAGCGCCTCGATGACGTCGATCTTGTCCGACACCTTCGCGCCGCCGAGCACCGCGACGTAGGGGCGCTCGGGCGACTCGACGAGCCGGGCGAGCGCGCGGAGCTCCGCTGCGACCAGCATGCCCATCCCGCGGTCCTTCACGAGGCGCGGCAGCGCGTCGACCGAGGCGTGGGCGCGGTGCATCGCACCGAAGGCGTCATCGACGTAGACATCGCACAGCTCGGCGAGCGCACGCGCGAAGGTCTCGTCGTTCTTCTCCTCACCCTCGTGGAAGCGAAGATTCTCGAGGAGGCAGAGCTGCGGGCCACCGCGCTGACCAGCGGACGCAACTCGGAGATCATGGATCACCTTCTTCGGTGCGTCTCCGATGCAGTCCTCCGGGAGGTGAACCTCCCAGCCGGTGAGCTCGGCGAGGCGCGCGCCGACAGGCTCGAGCGAGAGCTTCTCGTCGCGGCCCTTCGGTCGCCCCAGGTGCGACGCGAGAATCACCTTGGCGCCGGCCTCGACCGCGAAGCGAATCGTCGGCAACGCTGCGCGAATGCGCGAATCATCGGTGATCGCGCGCGTCTTCTTGTCGAGCGGGACATTGAAGTCGACGCGAATGAAGACGCGCTTGTTCGCGAGCCAACCGCCCTCTTCGAGCGGCCCCTGCTGGAGTTGTTGGATCGTGACGATGTCGCTGTGGGCCACGCGCGCCTCCGGGTGATTGAACGACCGCCAGCGCCGATCAGAGCTTGGCGGCGACGAGCTGGGCGAGGTCGATCATGCGGTTCGAGAAGCCCCACTCGTTGTCGTACCAGGAGAACACCTTCACGAGGTTCTTCTGGAGCACCTGCGTCATGGTCGCGTCGAAGCTGCTCGACGCGGGGCTGCCGATGTAGTCGCCGCTCACGAGCTCGACGTCGACATAGTCGAGCACGTCCTTCATGGGGCCCTCGCTCGCGGCCTTCTTCATCGCGGCGTTGATCTCGGCCACGGTCACGTCCTTCTCCGTCTCGACCGTGAGGTCGACGAGCGAGACATCGGTCGTGGGTACGCGCACCGCGATGCCCTCGAACTTCCCCGCGAGCTCGGGGATGATGGCGTAGATCGCCTTCGCCGCGCCCGTCGACGACGGGACCATGTTCGCGGCGGCCGCGCGCGCGCGTCGCAGGTCGCCCTTTCGGTGCGGCACGTCGAGCAGCGCTTGGTCGTTCGTGTACGCGTGGACCGTCGTCATCATGCCGCGCTTGATGCCGAAGTTGTCGAGCAGCACCTTCGCGATCGGCGCGAGGCAGTTGGTCGTGCACGAGCCGTTCGAGAGGACGTGGTGCTTCGCGCCGTCGTAGAGGTGGTCGTTGCAGCCGACGACGATCGTCAGATCGTCCCCCTTCGCGGGAGCGCTGATGATCACCTTGCGAGCGCCTGCCTCGAGGTGCTTCGCCGCAGACTCGCGGCTCGTGAAGAGGCCCGTGCACTCGAGGACGACGTCGACGCCGAGGTCCTTCCACGGAAGCTTCGCGGGATCCTTCTCCGCGGTGACCTTGATGTCCTTGCCGCCGACGCGGATGACGCTCTCGGTCGCCTCGACGTTCTGGCGAAAGGTGCGATGGACCGAGTCGTACTTGAGCAGGTGCGCGAGGGTCTTCGGGTCGGTCAGATCGTTGATCGCCACGAGCTCGACGTCGGTGACGCCGCGGTCGAAGAGCGCGCGGGTGACGCAGCGTCCAATCCGTCCGAAGCCGTTGATCGCAATCTTCACAGCCATGACAAGCGCTCCTCGATGGGGGGTTGGGAAAGAGGCAGGTCTAGGTACTCACACGCGCGATGCCGGTCAAGGACCGTCCGGGCCTCGCCGCTCGAGCCCACGAGGGGTGCTCCGACGTTCAGCACAGCGAGGTCCTTGCGTTCAGCGCAGCGAGGTCCTCGCGTTCAGCGCAGCGAGGTCCTGACCGTCACGGGCGGGTCGCCCCCGTGAGCGCCTTCACCCGCTCCACGTACGCAAGACCCGGGGCACCAAAGCGCTCGGCGAACACGAACTCAGGAAGGAGGTACTGAGGAAAAGGAGGTACTGAGGAAACAGCGTCGAGCCCTCGCCGTGGCGGAAGCAGCAGAGGTGCCCTGCCTGGTCATGGACGATCCGCATCGACATCCCGCTCGCGTCGACCGCACGAAGGAACTCGCTTGTCGCCGAAGCGACAGCGCTCCGCCGTCGTGCGGGGGTAAATGAACGAGAAGCCGAGCGCGTAGAGGAAATTGTCGCGGAATCGCGCGCGCGCCTCCGCGGAGTAGTTCTTCACGGGAACCGGGTGGAGCGGCTCCGAGGGCGCCAGCTTGAAGTGGTGGGGCGCCTCGGTCACGACGTCCTACTAGGCGAACGCGTCGTGCAGCACGCTCATGCTGTAGAAGCCGCCGACCTTGACCGCGTCGTGGCCCGCGAGCTCGCCATGCATCCAGCGCAGGTAATCCGGGGCGTAGTAGTCGTCGTCGTCGAAGTGGGCGATCACCTCGCCACGCGCGAGCCGCACGAGCAGATCGCGCTTCGGTCCGATCGGGATGCGTGGACGCACGTGGCGATAGACGACCCGGCGGTCCATCAGGCCCGAGAAGAACGGCGATGGCTCGGGGCTGTCGTCGACGACGACGAGCTCCTTGTCCTCCCAGTCCTGCGCGTCGAACACGCGGTAGAGCAGCTCGTGCCAGCCCGGGCGCTGGTAGGTCGGGGTGACGACGCTGATCTTCATGACGGCGCGGCTTGTCGCTGGTCAACGCTCGACGAAGGAGCCGAGCTTGCGGAAGCGCGCGTAGCGGTCCTCGACGAGCGCCTCGGGTGAGAGCCGCGCGAGCTCGGCGAGGACATCGCGGAGCGCCGCGCGTAGGCGATCGGCGGCGCCCGCGAGATCTTGATGAGCGCCCCCGGGCGGCTCCTCGACGATGCCGTCGACCACGCCGAGGCGAAGCAGGTCGGCCGCCGTGATCTTGAGCTGCTCGGCGGCCTCATCGGCGCGGGCGCCATCCTTCCAGAGGATCGCCGCACACCCCTCGGGGCTGATGACCGAATAGCAGCCGAGCTCGAGGACCAGCACTCGGTTCGCGACGCCGAGCGCGAGCGCGCCGCCCGAGCCTCCCTCGCCGATGACCACCGACACGATCGGCACACGCGCCCGCGCCATCGCGGCGATCGACGCGCCGATCGCCTCGCTCTGCCCACGCTCCTCCGCGCCGAGGCCGGGATAGGCGCCGGGCGTATCGATGAAGGTGACGATGGGCAGCCCGAAGCGATCGGCCATCTCGAAGAGCCGGATCGCCTTTCGATACCCCTCGGGATGCGGCATGCCGAAGTTGCGCTTCACGTTGTCCTTCGTGCCGCGGCCCTTTTGGTGCCCGACGAAGACGACGCTGCGCCCCTCGAAGCGGCCGAGGCCAGCGACGATCGAGGCGTCGTCGGAGAAGCGGCGGTCACCGTGGAGCTCCACCCAGTCTTCGACGATGCGCCCGATGTAGTCGAGCGTGTACGGCCGGTTCGCGTGCCGCGAGAGCTGCACCTTCTGCATCGGCGAGAGCGTCGCGAACAGCTCGCGCGCCACCACCTCGGCTTGCCCTCGGAGCGACGCGAGCTCGCCCTCGAGCCCGGGCTCCGTCACGGCGGCGACCTCGAGCTCACGGATGCGCTCGAAGAGCTCCACCACCGGCCTTTCGAACGGAAGGGTCAGCGTTGCCATGGCCCGAGCCTCCTACCATGACGGGCGCGATGCCGCAGCCGGGCTGCCGCTCCGCTCAACACGCCCGAGGGCGCCGCGGACCGAGCGCCGCGACCTCACGCCGGCACGCCGCGAACGCTCGGTGGCATCGCGCCGGGGACCGAAACCAGGGGACGCGAGCGCACGACGTTGAAGACGCGCATCGGCTTCTCTTTGCCTTTCACGCGAAGGGGCGCGAGCTCCTCGAGCTCGAAGCGCGACGGGAGCCGGACGCGAGTGTCCTCGCTGACCACGATCTGCCCTGCGAGCGCTTGCCCGCACAGGCGCGCCGAGGTGTTCGCGACGTCGCCGATGACGGTGTAGCTGAGGGCGCGCTTCGTGCCGATGTACCCGGCGACGAGCGGCCCTGTATGGACCGCCGTCCCGACGCCCAGCGGCGCAAGGCCTCGCTCGATGCGCGAGCGGTTGAAGCGCCCGAGCACCTCGGTCTGCTCGAGCGCGCACTCGACGGCGCGCTCGGGGTCGTCGTCGTGATGAACGGGCGAGCCCCAGAGCGCCATGATGCCGTCGCCCATGAACTTGTCGAGCGTGCCGTCGTACTTGAAGATCACCTCGACCATCGCCTCGAAGTAGGCGTTCAGCATCTCGACGATCGCCTCGGGCGACGTGCTCTCGCTCATCCGGGTGAAGCCGCGGATGTCGGAGTTGTAGACGGTGCACTCGGTGCGCGCGCCGCCCGGGTTGAGATCGACCTGACGGCTGATGACCTGCTCGGCGACGGCCGGCGAGACGAAGCAGGAGAGGCGCTCCTTCTGCTTGTCGAGGATGTTGATCTCCATGAACATCGCCGCCTGACTGGCGACGGCGATCACGAGCTCGAGGTCCTTCTGCTGGAACTGAGCGAGCGACGTGCTGTCGAGCCAGAGGACGCCGAAGAGCTCCTCGTTGTGGATCATCGGCGCCACGATCGCGCTGTGGATCTGGTGCAAGATCATGCTCTTGCCCTTCGACGCGGCGAAATCGAGCCCGGCGTCGTGCGTGATCACGGCCTTCCGATCTTCGAGCACCTTTCGCATGATGGTGTTCGAGACCGAGATCGCGCCCCTGCCCCCGTCCTCGCGGTGGCTCGCGACCGGCTTCATCTCGCCGTCGACGTCCGGCATAAAGATCACGCCGCGCTGGGCTTGCGTGAACTTGAAGACCGTCTGCAGGATCTTGTCGAGCAGCTTGGTGAGATCGGTCTCGGACGCGATGTTGCGCGTGAGCTCGTAGGTGAGGCGGAGCCGCTCGTAGTCGGCTCGCAGCTGCAGTGGGTTCTGCGCGATCTCGTCGTAGGGCCGGAAGTCGGCCTCGTTCGCTGCGATCTCGGCGCCGATTTGCTGGGCTTGATCCTCTTCCTGGTCGACGGCGGTGGTCGGCGCAGGCATCGCCGGAAGGAAGGCCGTCGCGAAGGCTCGCGAGGCGGCGCGGGTCGGCGGCGGCGGCGGCGGCGGGCGACGAGGCTCGAGCGACGAGGGGCGGGTCTGCCCGAAGGCCGGCGATGCGCTCGGGAAGCCCAGCGGCTTCGATGGCTGCGCGTGACCTTGAGGGAACGGCGCGGGCGGGGGCGGAGCCTGGTAGCCCGAAACGGGGGCTGCCCCAGCGTACGGTGCGGGGCTCGACGGGTAGAGTCCTGGGCGCCCGGGAGCGGAAGGGTAAGGCGCGGGCCCCGAGCCGTGGGCCTGCATCGCGCTCGCGGGGACGACGCTCTGAGGCTGCGGCCAGGCCGGTCGCTGCCCTGGCGGTGCGGGTGCGGGCCTCGAGGCGCGACCCGGCACGGCGACTCCTTGCGGCTGCGACGGCGTTGGGTGCGGGTAGGCCGGCGCATCCTCGAAGCGCGCCTTGGTCTGCCCCATCGAGATCTCGTCCCCGTGGTGCAGGTCGCGCTCGCCTGCGACGCGGGTGCCGTTGACGTAGGTGCCATTCAAGCTCCCGAGGTCGCGGAGCACGAAGCCCGTCGCGCGCAGCTCGAGGATGCAGTGCTCCTTCGACACGATCTTGTCGAGGAGCTGGATCGTGTTGTTCGGGTGGCGCCCGAGCGAGTTATGAGCCCGCAGCTCAACCGTCTGCTGACCTTCCCGGGAGTCGAGGACCAGCCTGGCCATGCGAAGCTCGGAGGCTATCCGCCTCCCGCAGACTCCACAATTTGATTCAGCGGCCCAGGTGCATGGGGCCCCGCCGGCGCGCCGCGGCTCGGAGGCCAAGACGCACGTTCCGGTTGCCGCCCGCCGCGGGCGCGGGGTAACCCGATGCTATGGCGAGCTCGCTCATCCTTGCGATCGATCAAGGCACCACCGGTTCGACGGCCCTCGTGATGGACCTCGAGGGCAAGACCCTCGGTCGCGCGACGGTGGAGTTCCCGCAGCACTTCCCCCAGCCAGGGTGGGTCGAGCACGACGCCGAAGAGATCCTGGCGAGCGTCGACGCGGCAGTCCGCGGCGCGCTCGCGAGCGCGAGCGTCGAGGGCCGGGCCATCGCCGCGATCGGGATCACCAACCAACGCGAGACCACGCTGCTCTGGGATCGGGCGACCGGAGCGCCCATCCACCGCGCGATCGTGTGGCAGGACCGAAGAACGGCCCCCATCTGCGCGGCGCTGAAGCCGCACGAAGAGGAGGCGCGCGAGCGCACCGGCCTCGTCTTCGACCCGTACTTCAGCGGCACCAAGGTGCGCTGGCTGCTCGACGAGGTCCCCGGCGCTCGAGCGCGAGCGGAGCGGGGCGAGCTCGCCTTCGGGACGATCGACTCGTTCCTCATCCATCGGCTCAGCGGCGGCGCGGTTCACGCGACGGACGTGACCAACGCGTCGCGCACGCTGCTCATGAACCTGAAGACGCTCGCGTGGGATGATCGGATGCTCGAGCTCGTCGGCGTCCCGCGAGGCGTCCTGCCGAACATCGTCGCCTCGGCGGGACGGATCGCCACGACGCGCGGGTTCGGTCCGCTGCCCGATGGCATCCCGGTCGCGGGCGTGGCGGGCGATCAACAATCCGCGCTGTTTGGCCAGACCTGCTTTGCGACGGGTGACGCGAAGTGCACCTACGGCACGGGCGCGTTCGTGCTCGTCAACATCGGTGACGCGCCGAAGGTGAGCCAGCACGGCCTCTTGACGACGGTGGCGTGGAAGGTCGGCGACGACGTCCGCTACGCGTTCGAAGGGAGCGCCTTCATCGCGGGCGCCGCAGTGCAGTGGCTGCGCGACGGGCTCGGGCTCGTGAGGTCGGCGGGCGAGATCGAGGCCCTCGCCGCGCAGGCGCCCTCGAGCGAAGGGGTGTATTTCGTACCGGCGCTGGCAGGGCTCGGCGCTCCCTATTGGGACCCCGAGGCCCGCGGCCTCGTGTGCGGCCTGACCCGCGGGTCGACCGCGGCACACCTCGCGCGCGCCACGCTCGAGGGGATCGCGCACGAGGTCACCGACCTGCTCGAGGCCATGACCGAAGACCTCGGCTCGCCGCTCGGGACGATGCGCGTCGACGGCGGCGCCGCGGCCAACGTGCTGCTCATGAGCGAGCAGGCCCGCCTCGCGAACCTCACCATCGAACGCCCGTTCGATCTCGAGACGACCGCGCGCGGCGCGGCGATGCTCGCGGCGGTCGGCAGCGGCCTCTTCGCGGACCTCGACGACGCTCGCCGCATGGCGCCGGTGGAGCGACGCTTCGCGCCGACGACGGACGCACGCCGCGCGGCCGATCGCGAGGGGTGGAAGCTCGCCGTCGCGCGCGCGCGCCTTCGCTGACGAAACCCACGCGGTCGCGGGCCCGAGGCGCTGAACGGACGCTCCGCGCGGCCCCGCGTTTGCATAATCCCGGACTCGATCCACTCGGATTTCGTTGTACGTTGGGGAGTGCGCCTCGCGAGGCGCCCCGCACCTCGCGCGAGCAGCTTCGAGACGCCCACGCCGCGAAGCTTTCACGTCCATCGCTTGTTACACACTTCATCGTTCCTCGTCCGCGACGCGCGGACGAGCGCTTGCTCGCGTGAGGAAGCCCACCCAGCCACGCTGGTCCTCGCGCGGAGGAGACACGACATCATGCCGACCGAATCGTTGCCCAAGACGCCTACCGGGACCGAGCCCCAGGAGTGGAGGGACGTCCCGATCGACTGGGAGGCGCTCGAAGACGCGTTCGAGAACAACGCTCCTGAGGTGCACTCGTACCTCCATGTCCCGACCGGTGACGTGCTCCGCGTCGTCGACGGCGTCGCGGATCCGCAGATGCACGCGCGGATCGCCGCCGACACGAGCTACCTGCGCATCGAGCCCGTGAGCTCGCGTGAGCAGTACCGCTGGATGGAACGCTACATCCCGATGGTCGAGGACAAGGAGCTTCAGGAGAAGCTCGCGCGCGCCATCGACGGGAAGGGCGCGTTCCGCCGCTTCAAGGACGTGCTCATGACGTATGGCCCCGATCGCGAGAAGTGGTTCACGTTCCGCAGCGAGCGGCTCCGAATCTTCATGGAAGCGTGGCTCAACGCCCACGCGCTGACCCCGGTGAAGCGCCCGACCTGGACCGGTGACGCTACGGCCGCCGCGACCCTCGAAGCGGCTCCGCCGACCATCCCTGGAACCACACCGGCGCCCGAGCGCGCGAGCCAACCCGCGATCGCACCGGCGCCACGTTCGCGCGCCGCGGACGCGCTCCGAAGACGGCTGCGCGACGTCATCGAGGCGCTCGGCCCGCGTGAGCTCGATCAGCTGACCGCGTTCGGTGAGTTTCTCCAGTCGCGTCGGATGAGCGCGCGGCTCGCCGCTGGGCTCGACTCGCAGCCCTCGATGCCCGGACCACTCGAGGGCTTTGACGACGGCGACCTTGGCTCCTCGGACGGAGGCGCTCCCACCACGGCCGGCACGGCGACGCCGTCTTCGGCGACGGTGGCGCGCCGAAAGATCGCGGCGACGTGAGTCAACGCCCGTAGGTCACGAGCTCGACGCTGACCTTGGTGCGAACGCTGCGGTAGAAGCTGTCAAGCGCGGCGCGGAGGCGGGCCGACACGTACCAGCTCCGCAGGCGAGCCTCACTGGCCTCGAAGGACTGGTCGGTAAATGGCGTGTCTCCGCGGCTGTGCGCCTCTCGAAGATCGGCCTCGCTCGGTTGCAGCATCGGCGCCACCATCTTGTCGAGGTAGTAGCTCGCGCGCGCACGGCGTCGCAGCATCGCGTTCAGCTCCTCGGCGGTGATACCCTCCGCGACGGCGGCTTCGTTGAGGCTCCCACGACCGCCGACCTGCTGCTCGATGAGGACGCGCGCGTCCTCGGCGTAGCGACCGATGTCGCGAGGCTCCGGCGCGGGCTCGACCGGCAGCTCGGCGAGAATGTCCTCGGAGATGCGTCGCTGGATCGCGGCACGCACGTGCGCATCGGTGAAGGACTGAGTGGGCTTTCGCCCCTCGGAGAGCGCCTCGATGCGCGCCTCGAAGGCGAGCTGCCGCGCCGTGATGAAGCGGGGCCGCGTGTCCCCGCCGGACGCGCGCGTCGCCCAGCGAACGACGACGCGATCGTACGAGCGCGGCGCGGCGTCGCTCGTCGGCTCGCCAAGCACGCTACCGACGAGCAAAGCGGCGACCGCGGCAACCTTCACGCGACTGGCCATGCCGCGCTATCGTCGCACGAGCATGAGCGTTCGAGCCACCATCGTCGCAGTCCTCGTCACCCTCTCCGCGACCGCGGTCACGGGCGAGTCGCGCGCGACGCCGTCGTCGGCCGAAGACAAGGCCGCCGCCGAGACGCTCTTTCAAGAGGGCCTGCGCCTGAAGACCGCCGGGCAGTACCTCGACGCAGCGCGCAAGTTCGAGCAGGTCCAGAAGCTCGACCCCGGGATCGGAAACCTCCTGCACCTCGCCCAGTCTTACGAGCTCGCAGGCCGCTTCGCGAGCGCTTGGGGAAACTACGCAGAGGCCGCGGCGATCGCGCGACGTGACCGCGATTCGCGCGAGAAGCTGGCCTCGGACCTCGCCTCGAAGCTCGCGCCGAAGCTCGCTCGGCTCACCATCGACCTGGGCCCGAACGCTACGCTCGAAGGCCTCGTCGTCACCCGGGGCGGGATCGCATTCAACGCCGCGACCGCCTCGGTGGCGCTGCCGGTCGACGCTGGCACGGTCGTCGTCGAGGTGAGCGCGCCGGGCTATGCTCCGCACCGCGAAGAGGTCGCCTTGCGCGACGCCGAGCAGAAGAGCATCACCATCCCGGCCCTCACGCCGCAGCCACCGACGCCGACTGCCGAGCCGGTCACGACAACGCCGAAGCGCCCGACCATGCGACCCGAGGCCACCCCCGTGCCCGAGCCCAATCCCCGCGCGTCCGCGCTGCGCGTCGGTGCTCTCGCGGCAGGGGTCGCTGCCCTCGCGAGCGCGGGCGTCGCCGTTGGCTTCTCGGTGCGCGCGGTCGGGCTCGACGACGAAGCGAGCGCGCTCTGCTCGACGCCGACCTGCACCTCACAAGAGGCCGTCGACCGGAGCAACGAGGCTTTCGTGGCGGCGGACGTGGCGACCGCGACGACCATCGCGGCCGGTGTGCTCGGGGCCACGTCCCTCGGCCTGATGTTCGGCTCGATCTTCGCCGCCGCGAAATCGCCATCGGTGGGCCTGTCGATCGCCCCGTGGCTCGACGGACGCACCGCCGGCGCGGTGGTCGGGGGTGCGTGGTGAGGCGCGTGGGCGGACTCGTGGTCACGCTGAGCGTGCTCGCCGCGCTCGCGGGCTGCGACCGCGTCCTCGGCCTCGAGCGCCGCACGCTGGCCCCGAGCAGCTCGAGCGGACCCGGCGGAGCCGGAGGCCAAGGCGGAGCCGGAGGCCAAGGCGGAGGAGGCGGCCCGGCGGGCTGCACGAGTGCGCTCGAGTGCGAGCAGGGGCGCTTCTGTCAGGCGGGCGCCTGCACCGCGCTCCCCCCGATCCCGAATGGGGTCGAGTGCAAGGTGCTCGAGCCGACCGAGAAGGCGACCGTCGCGGAGTTCGACTGGACGACGAAGCACCACGTCCTCGGCACGCTCTTCCGGCTGAAGAATCAGGGAGAGTTACCTCGTCTCCAGGCCATGCGGCTCGCGGTTCGGCAAATCAACGAAGCAGGCGGGATCCGTGAGCCCATGGGGCCGTCGACCAAGCTCGCGATGGTCGCGTGCGACTACGGCGGGAGCGAGGGGATCGACGCCGGGACGAAAGCCGAACCGGCCATCCGCGCGGGTCTCGACTACCTCGGCCCGGGCCTCGGCGCGCGCATCGTGGTCGCGGGCAGCTCCACCTCCGCGACGAACACCGCGATTCAGCACCTGGTGGATCAGGCGATCCCGGTCGCGCTCCTCTCGTCGTTCTCGACGAGCCCGACCCTGAACGACTTCAACGACGTCCTCCCCGGGGCCAAGGCCGGGCTCCTCTGGCGCACGGCGCCGGACGACACGATCCAGGCGCGCGCTCTCGCGCGAATCGTCGACGGGACGAAGGACGCAACGCGACTCGCGATTCTCTACGTCAACGACGACTACGGCACCGCGCTTCAAGAAGCCGTCGCCAATCTCGCCGACCTTCCGAAGAAGCTCCAGGTCAAGCTCGCGGCGTTTTCGGCGACGCCGACTCTCGAGGAGTTCGAGGAAAAGCTGAACGAGCTGATGAGCGGCGACGACAAGCCCGACGTCCTCCTCATCATTGGCACCGATGGCAAAGCCGCAACGCTCGCGTTCGAGGCCGTCCTCGCGACGAAGAACGAAGGAAGCTTCAAGGGCTACGTCCTCGCCGACGCTGCGAAAGAGGCGACGACCTTGCTCGATCCGAGACTCTCGGTGGGCGTGCGCACGCTGGTCTCGAAGGCGCGCGGCACGGCCCCGTACCACAGCACGGGGCCGCACTACTCCACCTTCGAGACGCAGCTCATGACGACGTTCAGCATCGCCGCCAAGGACTACAGCTTCATCGCCAACTCGTACGACGCGGTCTACCTCGCCGGCTACGCGCTCAGCTGGGCCCACGCGAGCAGCGAGCTCTTCGACGGCCGCAACGTGGCCGAGGGGCTCGCGAGCTTGTCGTCGGGCAAGAGCGTGATGATCGGCTCGAGCAGCTGGAACACCGCCACGAAGGGCCTCACCGACCTCGCTCTCATGCCGCGCAGCATCGACGTCGACGGGACATCCGGGCGGCTCGACTTCGACTCGAACGGTCAGGCGCCTGGGCCGATCGAGATCTGGCGTGCGAGCGCGAGCGGCACATCGTTCGAGACGTGCGCGGTGTGCTTCGCCGCAGGCGACAAGTGCGATCCGACGCCCTGCACCCCCTGAGCCGCGAGCTTGACGAAGCCCGACTAGAAACGCGACACGAGCTCGAGGCGCGCACCCTCGAAGGCCGGGAACACCCGGCACACTCCGCCTACGCAGCGCAGCGCGGCGCGGCGCTGCCCCACGAAGAGGCGCACCGACTCGGCGAGCCTTTGGTACCAGCGATCTCGGGACTTGGCTCGGTAGGCGATGGTGCCGTTGAAGTACGTCGTCGGAAATCCCTCGCGGGTCGTGTACTCGGAGCCAAAGATGAACGAGAAGCTCGGGTTGTAGTTAAAGGCGAGGAGGTTCTCGCCCTCGACCCAGGTCTCGAGCGCCTGCGTGCGGTGGCGGTGGTAGCCGAGCATCCCGATTGAAAACGGCCCCCGAAGATGTTGCCCGAGGTCGTAGCGCACGTAACCCTCGCGGTAGAAGACGGTGGTGGGCTCGACCTGCTCCGCGTTCAGCAGCGTGGGCTCCGCGAGGTCGGTGAGTCGTGCGCCGAGCCAGCCCCAGTAGTGCGACTTCCCGTCGACGGTCGAGAGCTCCATGCCGGCCGCCATGTCCCAGGTGTCGGTGCGGAGCGACGCGTCCGTCTTGCAGTCGGAGTTGGTCGCGTCGAGCTCGGACCAGCTCGCGAAGCGACCCATCCACGCGTAGATTTTCTTCTCGCGCGTGAGCGAGTAGTCGAACCGACCGCGACCGCCCGAGATGCACACGTCGGGCGCGCCGATAGGCTCGGTGTAGATCGACTCGGCGCGCGGCGAGAGGCTGTAGGTGAGCAGGTTCAGCTCAGGCGCACCAAAGGGCGGTCCGCCGGCGTCGGTGTTGGAGGCGAGCGGAAAGAACGACCGGTAGTGCTTCCCCTCGAGCGTGGCCGAGAAGTCGCGGACGTGCACGTTGACGTTGGCGTAGAGCGCATAGCCGAAGAGGTCGTGCTCGCGCACCGCGCCGTCGGGACCAAACGACGAGACACGCCCCTGAGTCTGGTGCTGAACCGCGGCCTCCACGTACGCATCGAGCACGTCCTTCACGTCGGGGAGGCGTAGCGTCGCGCTGAAGTTCTTGATCTGGTCGTGAAGCCGCGAGGCGCCGACCTGACCGAAGGTGGGGAACGACGCTTGGCAGGCGTCAACGTCCGCGCCCGGCTGGGCCTTGCAGACCTCGAGGTCGAGGCTGTTCGCCTGTCGCAAGAGCGCGACGCCGTTCAGCCCGACCTCGAACTGACGGCGGCCGAAGGTGACGTTGGCACCGACGACGGTGTCCTCGAGGTAGCTCGGCTTGGCGCGCTTCGTGGCGAGGATGAACTCGGGCTCGATGCCCGGGTTCTTCGGGTTGTAGCGAGGGTTCGGCACCCAGGACTGAAAGTCGGATGCGGTGGGGAAGCCAAAGAACAGCGGCGAGCCGGCGCCGTGGAGGATGCGCCCCGTCGGATAGTCGATGCGGATCGGGTTGAACTGACCCGCGAAGGCGCTCGCCTCGATCCGCGTGTCACCGATCGATTTGCCGATGCGCAACTTCGCGCCGCGGATCGTCGTGTCGACGCCGACCTCGTCGATCTTGCGGACGCTCAGGATGAGGCCTCGCCCGAGCTGCTGGTAGAAGTCGCCGACGGTGGCTTCGAGCCAGTCGTTCTTGTAGCCAAGCCAGAGCTTCGACGGATAGACGAGGCCGCGCGCGCCGCCGGGCAAGAGCTGACCGAAGTGGGAGTGAAGCTCCTCGCCAAAGCGGTTCTCGAGAGCGAGGTCGTCGCGACCGAGCTTCTCGCGGATGAACTCCTGCACACCCTGGCGATCGAGGAGGCGAAAGAAGACCGCGCTGTCGACGCGCAGCCCGAACGACAGCTTCTTGTAGAAGCCGCGCACCTGAAGACGGTCGAACCAGTCGCCGTAGTCGTCGTCGAGGCGGTTCAGCGGCGCGATCGTGGGGTTTTTCGGATCGAGCGGCGCCGTGTTGCGGTTGTCGAAGTGATAGCCGACATCGCTCGTGTTGCTCACGTCGAGCGTGATCGCGTCCTTGCCGATCGGGACGTCGAACGCGAGCGCGTCACCACCGAGCGCCCCTGCAGCGGCAGCAAGCGCGAGCGACGTTCCGAGGCGACAGCGCGTGCGGGCTCGGCTCACGTGACTCGTCGGAGAGCTCTCGTCGGCGCGTGCGGCGAGCACCTTGCGAGCATCGGAGCCCTCCCCCCCGACGCCCGAGGACTCACTGCGCCATGGCCTTGTCGATCGCCTCGACGAGTCGCTTCTGCGACTCGACGTCGCCCGGCTGATAGCCACTGCGCTTCAGGACGACGTTGCCGTTGCGATCGATGACCTCGGTGAACGGCAAGCGCCCCTCAGGATTGTAGCGATCGAGGACGGTGGTCTCGGTGTCGAGCAGCACGGGGAAGACCATGTTCTCGGCCTTCGCGACGCGGCTCACGTTCGCGACCGTCTCAGGTCCGTCGGTCGCGACGGCGAGCACGACGAAGCCCTTGTCCTTGCGCTCTTGGTAGAGCCTCACGAGCTCGGGCATCTCCTTCAGGCACGGGTCGCAGATCGTCGACCAGAAGTCGACGAGCACCACCTTGCCGCGGAGCGACGAGAGCGTGATCGATTCCCCGTCGAGCGTCTTCAGATCGAAGTCGGGCGCCTTCGAGCCGACGGCGTCGTCGGCCGCAGCGGGGACGGCGTCGCCGTTCGCGGGAGCCTTCGCGTCTGGGGTCTCGGTGCAGCCGCCGAGGAGCGCTCCGACGAGCGCGATGGGGACGAGCTTCATGTGAGCCTCCGGGGTTCGACGGTCGTCAGTTCGCGCTCTCGAGCGTTGCTTCGAACGTCGGCCAGTACTGGCAAGCCGGCTCGTCCGGGAACTGCTTGCAGTCGGCACTCGCCGCGTCCAGGGGAGCGCCTGCCGCAACGAGCACAATCTTCATGTCCGAGGTCCGAATGACCGCGTTGCTCGGTAGCGAGGGCGGGAACAAGCGCGGCAAGAAGCCGTTGGGGTCGGCCACGAGCGGGTACGCCACGTTGTACTTTTGCGTCCACTTCGTGATGTCGGTCAGCGTCGCCGCGGTGCCGGGCTTCGGGCCGTCGATGAGGCCGACGATGAATTGCCCGCCCATCGGCGCATACTTGGCGACCTTGGCGGGGAAGATCGACTTCGCTTCCTGGTTGCACGGGCCGCACCACACCGCCGACTGGCCAACGCTGAGCGCGCGCGGCTTCGGCGTGCCCGCGCCCCAAGGCGAGCCTTCCGGGAACACCGCGTCCGGGTACTTTTCGGCACAATCCGCGGCGGCGCTCTCGACGCAATCGGCGAACAGGTAGCCATTCGGATTGTAGAAGTCGCCAAGGCTCACCATCTGGTAACCCTGCAGCGCCGGGTCCTCCGAGTTGGCGAAGCCGATGAACGACCAGTTCGGCACGACCTTGTCGACGTCGGTACCCCAGTCGGCGTTGCTCGGATAGGAGGCCTGCGCCACTGGCAGCTGGCCCTGGCCCTCGGCGAATTCGCCAAGCGGGATGGTCTCGCTGTCGCCGGCGCAGCCGCTGAGGAGCGAGGAGAGGAGGGCAACGGAACCGAAAAGTGCAAGGTTTCGCATGGTGTCCTGGTCGTGAGCGAGAGATGAAGGCACGAGGCCTCGAAGGGATCGTGACGCGAGCGAGGGCGTTGCAGTAGGATTCTCCTCGCGTTCGTCCGATGGAGTCAACCTTGGCTCGCGCGGTCGCGCGCTTCAACTCCTCGCCGTAGACCGACGCTCACCTCCGGGACCACCCCATGACCGCCTTCCTCGCTCGGGCGCACGCCCTCCGCCTGTCCACCTTCGCCCTCGGCCTGGCCGCGCTGGTCGGCTCGGCCGTGCTCCCGACCACCGGCTGCGACCCCGCAGAAGAGCCCTCCTGCCTCGGCTATCTCGAGGCCGACGGCGACTGCGTCCCGAAGTGCGATCCGTCAAAGTGTCTCGCGGGGAACGTCTGCGTCGAGAACGGCTGCCGCCTCACCTGCACCTCTCACGGCGAGTGCATCGCCGGCGGCCTCGTAAACGGTGTCCTCTTGCCGGCCCAGTCGTGTACGGCCACGACCGACGACGCGGGCGCCGCGGTCGCGGTCTGCCTCGAGACGGGGCACCAGCCTCCCGCGACCGGTCTCGCGCAGGGCCAGCCCTGTCCGTTCGGCGATGGGGACTGCGCGACCAAGGCCTGCGCGAACGGACTCGAGTGCGACCCGACCGCCTGCGGCGGCAAGCCCGAGGACTGCGTAAAGGACGCGGTCGCCTGCGGCGACAAGGAGCTGTGCAACATCGGCACGTGCACCTCGGACGGGAGCCGCTGCACGGTCACGACCTGCCCCGCGTCCGAGTGCAAGGCGCTCAGCTGCAACTCTGCGGGCGAGGGTGATACCCGCGCGTACTGCATGCTTACGGACTGCGCCTCCGACGACCAGTGCGGCTCCGGATTCTACTGCGGCTACGTCCGGGACCCGCATGACGTTTGCGGCGAGACCTGCAGCGATGGCAAGTGCTCCGACGGTCGCACCTGCGCGAAGGACGGGGACTGCCAGAAGGGAAACAACGCGTTCTGCGGAAAGACGCTCGAGCCGTGCGTCGACCCGAAGGCGAAGCCCGCCGGGACCACCTTCGAAGAGGGGCCGCTGTGCATGATGCGCCGCGCGTGCTTGCGCCGCGACGAGTGCCGCCCGTGCGCGACGAACCTCGACTGCTCGGCCGGCGACGGCGACCTCTGCCTGAACCTGGGCGTGACGCAGGACAAGCCGGCGCTCGCCTGCGCCCACCTCTGCACCGATGACTCGAACTGCCGGCCCGATCAGGCGTGCGTGGCGGTCGGTGGCAACACCTGCACGGCGACGCCCGGCGTCTTCTGCACGACGGCGGTGGACTGCCCAACCAAGGACGACACGTGCCTGCCGCGCAACATTTGCCGTCCGCGCTCGGGAGGTTGCAACGCCGAGGGCGCAGGCGAGGAGCCCTTCTGCTTTGCCTGCGTGTCCGACCTCGACTGCGGCGGCCCTGACAGCTCGTGGGGTTGCGCGGAGCTCGGCAACGGGGAGCGCGCCTGCTTCGACCAATCGTTCTCGAAGACCTGCACCAAGGACTCGGAGTGCCCGAAGTCCCCCGGCGGCGCCTTCGGCACTTGCCTCGACGAGAACGACGGCGTGAACCAGGGCGATGACGTCTACCACCGCTGCTACTTCCCCGCGAAGAAGGACGGTGGGCAGGTCATCGGCTATAGCTGCTTCCCGTGATGGAGGGCGGACACGCGCGCCCGCCGAGGACGTGCTCGGGCGGGCGGCGGACGCCTCGATCCGCGAAGATGGCCTTCGAACCTCTTGCTGCCTTGGAGTACCCACAATGAAGCTCGCTACCATTGTCCGCTCGATCGCCTTCGGCCTCGGGCTCGCCGCGCTTTCGACCTCGGGCTGCCTCGTCGACAACGCGCTCGACCTGGTCTGCGACGACACGATCGAGGCGCGCTTCAACGCCTACGCGGGCGCCGTGGAGGCGCTCGTCAACGTGAGCCAGGACCTGAAAGCGTCCGTCGGCGCGAGCTGCGTCGCGATCGCGAAGGACCTCGGCGCGACCGACGTGCCGGACCTCTCGAACCTCGATGACCCGAAGTTCGACGAGAAGCTCACGCAGGCGTGCACGAAGGCGAACGAGGCGATTAAAGCAGCGCTCGCCGCGAAGCCCTTGCTCGCGGTCGAAGTCATCGGCGGCGAGTGCCGCATCGACGCGAGCGCCCAGCTCGCGTGCGAGTCGAAGTGCGTCGTCTCGGGCACCTGCGAGCCGGGCAGCGTGGAACTCCGCTGCGAGCCGGGCGAGCTCTCGGGGACCTGCGACGCACAGTGTACCGGCGAGTGCACCGTGACCACCGGCAGCGTGGAGTGTCAGGGCGGCTGCAGCGGCACTTGCAACGGAGTGTGCGCCGGCACCTGCTCGCTGAAGGACTCGAACGGCACGTGCATCGGCAAGTGCTACGGCGAGTGCAAAGGCGCCTGCACCGGCACGTGCGACGTCGTGCCGCCGAGCGCGAAGTGCTCGGGGTCCTGCAAGGGCGGCTGCAGCGTCGACTACAAGGCCCCCTACTGCGAAGGCAAGCTGGTGCCGCCGAAGTGCAACCTCGACGTGGACTGCCAAGCCGCGTGCAACGCGCAGGCTCAGCTGAAGGCCGAGTGCACGCCGCCGACGCTCATCGTGACGCTCGATGGCGTCGGGGACGGTGCGCTCGCGAAGACGCTCACGACGAACCTGCCGGCGCTCTACGTCGCGGCGCTCGAGTACGGCCCGAACCTGGTCGAGGCGGGCGCGGACGTGGCGGTCAAGGGCGTCGAGGCAGCCGACGCTGCGGTCGACGCGCTCGGCTGCGCGGCGCTCTACAGCACGTCGATCCTCGCGACCTTCAACGCCTCGGTGGTCGCATCGGCCAGCCTGTCGGCGTCGATCCAGGCGAGCGTGACGATCAACGCGACGGTCGGCGTCGGCATCCCCTGAGCGCTCGCTGACGGCGCCGAGAGGCGATCGTCGTCAATCGCCCGGCCTGTCAGGTCGGGCGATTGCGTTTTCACTCCGCGCGATCCATCTTCCGCGGGCCATGAGCCTCACCCTCGAAGCCGTTCACCGCTCGCTCGCAAGCGTCCTCGATCCCGAGATCGGCAGGCCGCTCGCCGAGCTCGGCATGATCCGAGACGTCAAGGTCGAGGGTGACGCCGTGACGCTCGGCGTCGACCTCACGACCCATGCTTGCCCATTGAAAGGGAAGATCGAGGGCGATGTCCGCGCCGCGGCTCAGGCCGCCGGCGCGCGCGACGTCACCATCGAGTGGGGCGTGAAGCCGCTCCAGCGCCCCATCGCCGACGACGATCCCTGCCCTGGCGTGCAGAACATCATCATGGTCATCAGCGGCAAGGGCGGCGTCGGGAAGAGCACCGTCGCGACCAACGTCGCGCTGGCGCTGAAGCGCTCGGGGTGTCGGGTCGGCCTCCTCGACGCCGACATGTACGGCCCGAGCGTGCCGACGATGTTCGGCGTGATGGGCAAGCCTGCGGCGACCGAGTCGGGAAAGATCCGTCCGCTCGAGCGCTTCGGCGTGAAGCTGATGTCGATTGGCTTCCTCCTCGAGGATGACAAGGCGGCCGTCATCTGGCGCGGGCCGATGCTTCAAGGCGCGCTGCTGCAGTTCCTGAAAGATGTCGACTGGGGCGACCTCGACTACCTCGTGCTCGATCTGCCCCCCGGCACCGGGGACATCGCGATCACGCTCGCGCAGCGCGTGCGGACGACCGGCGCGGTGGTCGTGACGACGCCGCAGGAGGTCGCCCTCGCGGACGTTTACAAGGCGGTGGCGATGCTGAAGAAGGTGAGCATCCCGATCCTTGGGGTGGTCGAGAACGAGAGCTACTTCCTCTGCGACGGCTGCGGCAAACGCCACGAGCTCTTTGGCGCAGGCGGAGGGCAGAAAGTCGCCGACTACGCAGAAGCGCCCCTCCTCGGACAGATCCCGATGAACCCGTCGGTGCGCGAGTGGGGAGACGCCGGGACGCCCATTGTCCAGGCAGCGCCCGGTACTCCGATCGCCGAGGCCTTCCAATCCGTCGCGGAGCGGATCGCTGACCGCGCAAGCGTCGTGAACGCGGAGCGCATGCCCCGCCTCACCATCGATCGCAGCGGCGGGAAAAACCGACATCTGCCCATCGCTCGCTGAGCGAAATCGTCGTCGCGAGGCGCGCGGTTTCGCGCTATGACTCGCCGCCCCAACGGAGTCTTCGTCGTCGCCGTGTGCCTCGAACGAGCTCCCAAGTCCCGCCATGAGCACCGACGAAACCATCGCAGACGCGGCGGCCCAGACCGACGCGCCCGACGTAGAGACGAGCGCCACGCCCACCACCGCGGAAGGTCCGAGCGGCGGCTCGAGTGAGCTCGCCAGCACCGCCGAGGACGCGACGTCGAACGACGCCGAAGGGGAGACCGTCGCGACGACGAGCGCAGACGGCGCGGCGGCGAACGCCGAGGACCGTCCGAAGAAGAAGCGACGGCGGCGGCGGCGCAAGAAGAAGCCAGCGACGGAAGGCGGCGCGACGACCACCCCTGCGGAGGGCGACGACGGCAGCGACGCGGGCGATGGCGGGGAGGAGTCCGAGGACGACGGGGAGTCGTCGAGCGAGGACGACGCCGCGAGCGAGGGCGACGCGGCGAGCCCCGACGCGAGCGGCGCCAAGCCTAAGAAAAAGAAGCCGAAGAAGAAACCCGTCCCGGCAGAGCGCCCCGCGTTCAACGTCGGCGACGAGGTCTTCGGCCGCGTGTCGAAGGTCACCCGCGACGCGGTGTTCATCGATGTCGCAGGCGGCAAGGCGCTCGGGCTCTTCGACCGCTCGCAGCTCATCGCCGTCCCGCCGCTCGTCGGCGAGCAGTTCATCGCCAAGGTGCAGGGCCTCAGCACGCGCGGCGGCATGCTCATCCTCGGCCCGGAGCCCTTCGATACGAAGCAGACTCGGCTCGAGCTCCGGGTCGCGCTCGAGTCGAAGAACCCCATCGAGTGCTGGGTGACCGGGCTCGTGAAGGGCGGCATCGAGGTCGACTACAAGGGCGTCCGAGGGTTCGCGCCCGCGTCGCACGTCGAGCTCGTGCCGGGCGCGTCGCTCGCGCCGCTGCTCGGCGAGAAGCTCCCGTTCTTCGTCTCGCAGTACGGAAAGAAGGGGCGGGACCTCGTCCTGTCGCGCAAGGAGATGCTCGAGAAAGAGTACTCCGAGCGGCGGGCCGAGGTGCTCTCGGCGATCGAGCCGGGCGCGGTCTGCAAGGCGGTGGTCCGCAACGTCCTCGCATGGGGCGCGTTCGCGTCGCTCCCCGACCACGGCGACATCGAGGGCGTGATCCACATGACCGAGGTCAGCCACGACCGAGGCGCGCGCCTCTCGAGCGTGCTGTCGCCCGGTCAGGAGATCGAGGTCAAGGTCCTCCGCATCGACGAGAAGGGCAAGCTCTGGCTGAGCCGCAAGGCCACCATCGAAGACCCATGGGCCACCGTCGCGGAGAAGTACGGCGTCGGTAGCGTTCACCGCGCGAAGGTCGCGCGGATCACCGAGTTCGGCGCGTTCTTGCAGCTAGAGCCCGGCGTCGATGGCCTCTGCCACGTCGCGGATCTCTCGTTCGAGTCGGTCGAGCACCCGAGCAAGGTCGTCCGCGAAGGCGACGAGCTCGAGGTCATCGTCGCAGGGCTCGACCGCGAGAAGCACAAGATCGCCCTCCACCCCGCGCCGCCTGAGGACGAGCGCGGCAAGCCACGCGTGAAGGTCGCGCTGCATCAGGTGCTGCAGGTGCAGGTTAAGCAGATCAAGGAGGCGGGTCTCGGGGTTCGCATCGTCGGGCTCACGGGTCGAAACGCGCGCGGCTTCATCCCCGCCGGTCAGACAGGGACTCCGCGCGGCACCGACCTCCGCAAGACCTTCCCGCTCGGCTCGATGATGCAGGCGAAGGTGATCGACCACGATCCGCGCCGCGGCGAGACGCGCCTGTCGGTGCGCGCCATGAAGGACGACGAGGAGAAGAACGCGTACCGCGAGTACCGCAAGAAGGTGGCACGCGAGGCGACCTTCGGGACCTTCGGCGACCTCCTGAAGAAGCTCGAGCGTTGAACGCAAGGCGAGGCGGCGAGCGAGGCGGCGGTCAAGCTCGGCCGCGGAGACCGGGGGCGAACCCCGCGTCTCGCGCGGTCGCTCCCGACGCTCACGTGACCGTCGCGTACCGGCTCTACGACGCGAAGGGCGCACTCCACGACGAGGTGACGCGAGCAGAGCCGCTTCGCTACATCCATGGCTACGCGCAGGTCATCCCCGGGCTTGAGGCTGGCCTTGAGGGCGCGCGCGCGGGCGAGCGGCGCAGCCTCGCGCTCGAGCCGGAGGAGGCCTTCGGCGAGCGCGACCCCGAGGCGCTCCTCGAAATCGATCGCCGTGACTTCCCAGACGCGGACGGCGCCAAGGTCGACGACGAGCTCGTCTGCACGGCGCCGGACGGCAGCGAGTGCACCTACCGAATCGTCTCGATCGGCGAGAGCGAGATCGTCGCCGATCGCAATCATCCGCTCGCGGGCGAGCGCGTTCGCTTCGACGTCGACGTGCTCGCGGTGCGGGACGCGACCGACGAGGAGCTCGCCTCGGCAGAGGCCGACATGGACGAGCGTATTGTCTACGCCGAGACGATCGGGTATCAGACCGAGCCCGACGAAGGGTCGGACGGCCACACCGCCGCGGAGCCGCCCCTCGTGCAGCTCCGCGTGAACCCAAAGACAGGACCGACACGATGAGCAGCAAAAAGGTGAACTGGACTGAGATGGACAAGCGGATCCTGAACCGCAGGGCCGTCTGGACGTCTGACGAGCGCAACGCGGTCACGGAGAGCCTGAAAAAGCTCCCCGACGCCGCCGACGGAGCCGAGGCTCTCGGCCTCGATCAGCCCGCGGTCGGTGGTGGCGCGGACGACGACGACGACGACTCGAACTGAGCCCGCCATCGCGTAGCCGCGAGACAATTTCGAGGTTCGAGGAGACACGCGAGCCATGAGCGCCGACGATCAAGACGAGGAAGCTCTGCCCCCGAGCGGAGCCATCGAGATCCCACCGCTCGACTTCGCGACGTTCATCATGTCGGTGCTGGGCTCGGCGTTCGTTCACCTGGGCGACGCTCCGGATCCAGAGTCGGGCAAGGCCGCTCCGCCGAACCTACTCCTCGCTCGGCAAGACATCGATCTGCTCGCGCTCTTGCAAGAGAAGACGCGCGGCAACCTGACCGGTGAAGAGGAGCGCGTGCTCAGCCAAGGTCTGTACGACGTTCGGCTGCGCTACGTAGAGGTGGCGAAGGGCAAGTGAGGGTCGCCCTCGCGCTCCTCGTCTTGCTCACTGGCTGCACCGTCCTCGAGCGGAAGCGCAGCCCGGGCGGAGCCGCGTCGCTCGGCCTCCCATCCGGTGCCATCCCGGTGGCGAGCGGCGCAGAGCCGCTCACTCCCCCTCCCGTCGCGCCAGCCCCGTCGACTGCGCTCGGCGCGCTCCCCTCGCTCTCGCCGCTCGTGACGAAGGCCGGTCCGAGCGTGGTGACCATCAAGTCCTACGCCCGTCGACAGAACGCGTTCGGCCGCGGAGCGCTCGAAGAACGCGGTGTCGGCTCCGGATTCGTCTACGACCCGAAAGGCCTCATCCTTACGAACAACCACGTCATCGAGGAGGCGGGTCACCTCGTCGTGAAGCTCGACGACGGGCGCGAGATCGAGGCTCAAGTCGTGGGCGCCGACAAACCGACCGACGTGGCGGTCATCCGGATCGAGGCCGAAAAGCTCACGCCTCTCGCGCTTGGGGACTCGCGTGCGGTCGAGGTCGGCGACTGGGTCGTCGCCATCGGCAACCCGTTTGGCCTCGAGCACACCGTGTCGGCGGGCATCGTCTCGGCGAAGGGTCGCTCGCGCGACGACGTGAAGGGTCTCGACCCGACCGGCTATTTCAACTTCATCCAGACGGACGCCAGCATCAACCCCGGCAACTCGGGCGGGCCGCTCCTCAACATGGCGGGGCAGGCGGTCGGCATCAACGCCGCGGTGCGCGCGAATGCGAACAACATCGGCTTCGCCATCCCGATGGAGATGGTGGTTCAGCTCCTGCCCATGCTGCTCCGCGACGGCCGCGTGACTCGCAGCGCGATCGGGATCCTCGTCGACGAGGTCGCCCCGAGCGACGCCGAGAAGCTCGGCCAGGCCGTGCGCCACGGGGCGAAGGTGCTGAAGGTGTTGCCGGGCGGCGCGGCCGACCAAGCCGGCCTCGCGCCGGGCGATGTCATCCTCGGGTTCGACGGAAAGCCGGTGAAGGATCCGAACGAGCTTCGCTGGCTCGCGAGCATCGCCGGCGTGCGCCGCACGGTAAACTTGAGGGTCGCCCGCAGCGAAAGAACCTTTGACATGCGCGTCACCCTGGGCGAACTCACCGAGTAG
This sequence comes from Deltaproteobacteria bacterium, assembly GCA_016875405.1. Taxonomy (GTDB): domain Bacteria; phylum Myxococcota_A; class Polyangia; order Polyangiales; family Polyangiaceae; genus SYFR01. The sequence continues at coordinate 175,785 of VGRJ01000001.1, forward strand.
CTCTCGGACGCGCGCCATCGTGGCCCTCAAGTCGCCCCCCTCCCCCGACGCCGGTGTCGCGCAGACGCGCGAAGACGACGTTCGCCGCGGCAGCGAGGCGGCTCCTCGACGAGCCGTACCTCGGCCGGATTTCGCCGTGAATACGCGCGTCAGCGCCTCGTCTGACCCTCAGGGGCGTCGACGAGAAGCGGAGGAGGACCGTGCCTTGGTGGAGCGTGCGCGCGGCGGAGACAGACAGGCCTTTCGCGTGCTAGTGGAGCGATATCAGCGCGGCGCGTACGGCGTCGCGCTGCGGCTCCTGCGGGACGAGGACGAGGCTCGCGAGGCCGTTCAAGAGGCCTTCCTGCGGGCCTACCGCAAGCTCGATCGCTTCGAGGGCACGTCGGCCTTCTTCACGTGGCTCTACCGGATCGTCACCAACGTCTCGATCGATCGTCGGCGCAGACCTGGGCAGCGCGGACACGAGAGCCTCGAGGCGAGCCAGGAAGAAGACCAGAGCCCGATCCAGCTCGTTGCGCCACCCGACGGTGACCCAGGTGAGGCCGTTCGTCGGCAAGAAATCGGCGCGCGAATCCAGACCGCGCTCGATGCCCTCCCGCCCTACCATCGCGCCGTCATCGTCATGCGCGAGGTCGACGGGCTCAGCTACCAGGAGATGGCCGAGGCGATGAACGTGTCCAAGGGGACGATCATGAGTCGCCTCTTTCACGCGCGCCAGAAGCTGCAGCGCGCGCTCGTGGATTGTTACCGCGAGCAACTGGGCTCGGAGCCCAAAGCGAGCCAGGATGGAATTGCGTCCGACTGAGCGCGAGGAGCCAACGTGACCACGATCAACGACATCCCGCGAGCGGAGCCCGATGACCTCGACGACGTGCTGCTGATGCGGTTCATGGACGGGGAGCTCGAGCCGCAGGAGGCGGCCGCGGTGCGGCTTCGCCTCGAGGCGTCGCCGCTCGCCCAGCAGAAGCTTGCGTCGCTCGTCGCCGTCGGTGACGTCCTGCGCGCGGACGCCGAGCGCGCCGAAGCCGGGCTCACCGATGCGCGAGTCGACGGGATCGCCGACGCGGTGATGGCGTCGCTCGAGGAGAACGTCCGTGAGGCCAGCGAGCCGGCACCCCAGCCGACGTGGCGCCACCGAGCTCCGCTCGAGTCTGCGCCGGCCAACGACAACGCGCGCAGCATCTTCGCGGTCGCAGGCCTCGCGGCGGCGGCGGCGGCAGCCCTCTTCGTGTGGGGCCGCGGCGAGACGGCGGACCTCGACCTCGTCAAGGCTCCGGCGCCGGAGGCTCCGCTCGTCGCCGAGATGTCGGCCGGGCTCGCCGTCCCCGCGCCTGCGACGAGCGAGCCGAGCGGGGTCGCGCCCGGCGAGACCGGGGTCGAGGTCGCGTCGGTAGAGTTCGGCTCCGAGGAGGGCTCGGTGTTCTACGTACCAGGCGATGGTGCGGCGACCGCGGTTGTCTGGATCAACGATTCGGGAGATGAGCGATGAGAGCCTGGGCCGCGATGATCGTGCTGCTGACCACCCTGACCACCGGGCGCGCAGCGCTGGCAGGTCCACCTGAGTCCAACGAGCGCGTGTCGCGCGGGCAAGGCGGCAAGACCGCGCAGATCGAGGCCACCGTCGAGCTCGTCGTGGCGCACGGGAAGAACGACGGGAAGGGCATCGACCCACGCCTCGCGAAGCACAAGGAGCTGCAGAGCCCGCCGTTCTCCTCGTACAACAGCTACGCGCTGCTCGAAGAGACGACCCGGCCGCTCGCGCAGAACAAGCCCGTCGCGCTGCAGCTCCCCGATGGGGGGGAGCTGCGGGTCGTCCTCGACGACTTCGAGGGCAAGGGCGAGCGGCCAGGGCGCTTTGTGCTCAAGGCCATCGTGAAGAAGCCAGGCGGCGACGAGTCGACCGTCCAGGTCAAGGCAAAGCCTGGCGCGATCTTCTTCGTCGCCGGGCAGAAGCACGACAAGGGGATCCTGGTCCTCGGCATCAAGGTCCGCTGACCCCACACGCGAGCCCTCCGTCGACAGAGGAAGCTGGTGCCCCGCGCGCCGCAAAGGTAGCCTTCCGCAAATGTTTCGCTGGTTCTTGCGAATGGTGCTCCTCGCGACGGTCGCGCTCGCCGTCTGCTCGCTGCCCGGCAGCGCGCTCGCACTACGCGGCGGCCAGAACGTCGCTGGCCTGATCAAGAAGGGACAGAACTTCTTCGACGACCAGCGCTACGAAGAGTCGACGCAGACGCTCTCGGCGGCGCTCCTTCGCCCGGAGATCAAGCAAGCGGAGAAGATCGAGGTCTACAAGCTCCTCGCCTTTAACTACATCCTCCTCGGCAAGCAGGACGAGGCCGACGGCGCCGTCCGCGGCCTGCTCGTGACCGACGAGACGTTCGAGCTGCCGAAGAGCGAGTCGCCCCGGTTTCGCGAGTTCTTTTCGACCTCGCGGAAGCGCTGGGTCGAGGAAGGGCGCCCTGGGCTGAAGGCTTCGGAAGCGTCCGGTGGCGAGGCGCCAAAGGCCACCGTGAAGCTTCGGCACTCGTCGCCGGCGCAGGTGAGCTCAAACGACGTCGTACCGCTCAGCGGCGAGCTGGATGACTCCGAAGGCGTGGTGAGCCAGGTGCGGCTCTACTTCCGCCAGGGCTCCTCGGGGAAATTCGAGTCGCTGAAGGCGCGCTATGCGATGCGGCGCTTCAGCGTCGACCTGCCCGCGTCGGTCGTGGCCCCGCCGCTCGTCGAGTACTACCTCGTGGCGCTCGACAACAAGGGGATCCCCGTCGCGACCCGGGGCGACGCCGAGTCTCCGTTGCGAATCGCGGTGCCGGAGTCGCAGAGCGTGATCACAAGCCCCTGGCTTTGGGTCCCGGTCGGCGTCGCGGTGGTCGCGGCGATCGTCATCCCGATCGTGGTGGTGTCGGCGCAAACCTCCAGCGCAGACGTCACGATCCGCGTGACCGAGTGATCCGGTGACGACCGAGCCTCGCTTCCCCTACTTGCAGCTCGACGCCGCCCCCGAGCTCGCGGAGGAGTTCGCGTCACTCTTGTTCGACGTCGGCGCGACCGGTGTCGAGACGCGCGATGACACCACCACGCCGCGGGGACCGGGAGGCGGCCTCGTACGGCTCGTCGCGAGCTTCGACGAGCAGGCGACGGCGGACGAGGCGCGCGCGGCCGTCGTCGAAGCGTCCCCCGAGGTGCGCTGCGAGCTCGGCGAGATCGTCGGGGACGCGTGGCGGGACGCGTACAAGCAGTTCTTCGCTCCGTTCGCCCTGACCGCGGGGATCGTCGTGGTTCCTCCGTGGGTCGATGGCCACGTCGTCGAGCCTGACCAGCGCGTGCTGTGGATGGACCCCGGCCGCGCCTTCGGCACCGGCCTCCACTCGACCACACGCCTCGTCGCCGAAGCGCTCGAGGCGCGCAAGTCGACCCTCGACGGAGCGCGTGTGCTCGACGTCGGCACCGGCAGCGGCATCCTGGCGCTCGTGGCCCTCTTGCACGGTGCGTCGCACGCGGTCGCAGTCGACAACGATCCCGAGGTGATCGAAGTCGCTCGCGAGAACGCCGAACGGAACGGTCTCGAGCACGCGGTCGAGGTGAGCACGACGCCGCTCGAAGAGGTGGTGGGCGAGTATCCGGTGGTGGTCGCGAACATCCGCGCCACGACGCTCGTCGGCATGACGCACGCCCTGCGGGCACGCCTCTCCCCAAGCGGCGTGCTCGTGCTCTCGGGCATCCTCGCGAGCGAGCGCGAGGAGGTGGAGCAACGCTTCTCCGACGACGGCTTCGTGGTCGACCGCGTGACCCACCGCGGCGAGGGCGAGGACGCCTGGGTGGCCATCGCGGTACGACGCTCCGACGGCTGAGTCGAATGATCGAGCTCGACGGCGAAGCGGACGCGGGGCCTCCAAGCGCACGTCCGGGGGATGTGCATGGTGGGTTGCTGCGAGTGCCGCTCGCCGACCTCAGGGTGGGCCAGCGGGCGCTCGAGGCCGACGCCGCTCGCTACGTCACGCGCGTGCATCGCCTGGCCGAGGGAGAGTCGTTCCTGGCCTTCGATCCAGCAAGAGCCGAGGAGGCCGAGGTGCTTCTCGTCAGCGTCGGACGCCAGACGATCATCGAGGTCGCCGAGCCGCGGCCCTCCGAGCGCGTGCCGCGGCGGCGCCTCACCGTCGTGCAGACCGCGAGCAAGGGGAGCAAGATCGACGACGTGCTGCGCGACGCGACCGAGCTCGGCGTGACCCGGTTCGTGGTGGCGCTGGGCGAGCGCAGCGTCCGAAGGCCCGACGGCGAAAGCGCGGCGCGCTGGCGTCGTGTCGCCGAGGACGCCGCGCGCCAGTGCGGTCGCGGCGACATGCCCATCGTGGCCGGACCGATGCCGCTCGTCGACGCCATGCAGGAGCCTGCAGACGTTCGCTGGCTGCTCGACCCGCGCGGCGAGCCGCCGCGAAAACGGATGGCGAGCGATGCCCAGAGCGCGCTCGTGCTGGTCGGTCCCGAGGGCGGGTTCTCGCGAGAGGAGCTGTCGGCGGCGACGCGGCTCGGCTTCATGCGGATCAAGCTCGGCGAGTTCGTCCTGCGCACCGAGACGGCATGCGCCGCCGCGCTCGGGGCGCTCCGAGGGCTCGGTTTTGACTGATCGCGACGCGCGATCGCAGAGCCCAGACCAGGACCACCCAGCAGACGCTCGCGTCGACGTGCCCCGCTGGGGCTCAGAGCGCGCTGCCGAACAAACGATCGAAGCACGACGGGAGGTCCGACGACATGAGGACGTCCTTTCGTCGATGCCACTCGGGCAAGCAGCGCTGGTACGCCTCGTCGAGGCGGAGCTCGGTCTGCGGATACGGCTCTCGGTAGAGCGCCATCGTCGCGCGCGCAAGGTCCTCGATCGACTGGTATTCCCCGCGCTCCTTCAGGATCTGCGCCGAGATCATGAACATCGCGAGGCCTCCCGGGATCGCCCCGAGCGCGGTGGTGCACACCGCCGGGTAGCACAGCTTCACGGTCCGCACGCCGTAGCGCTCACGGATCTGCTGCATGGTCTCGCGCTGCAGGACCTTTGCGCTCGCCAGCGGCCCCATTCCATAGACCGGGTCGTCGGCCTCGTAGTCGTAGTCGCAGAACGAAACGGTGCTCTCGCCGGGCACCAGAAGCCCTGCCTCTGCGAGCGGTGCCGCCCAGAACATCGACGAGGTGCCCATGAACTTGTGGGTCCGCTCGATCTCGGCGTCCGTGGCGCACTCGACGTCGACGAGGCCAACCCCTCGAACGGCCGCGGGGTTGGTGCAGTCGGGAACCTGAAGCACTGGGTCGAAGGCGACGTCGACGTCCTTCACCTGCGTCGGCCCGTGCTGCGCGAAGCGCTTCGTCGCGCCGGCGGCGATCCCATTGACGAGGTGGACGGCCCTGAAGCGCCCCTTGAGCGAGGCGACGACCTCCTGCACCGACTCCTCGCGCGTCGCGTCTCGGTTCCAGAAGGTGCAGTCGAGCCCCTCGGCCTCCGCAGCCTCCCGAATCGCGGCGACGTGATGCACGCCGATCTGCATCTTCTCGCTGTCGTAGTGCACGCCGGCGACCGCGACGCGCTCCCCGAAGAGCAGCTGCACTGCGAGCTGGCGCGTGATGCCGTTGGAGCCGCCGAGGATCAGGACCGCGACGTCCTTCGGCAGCGCGACGCCCTGCGGAGTGAGCCTCGAGCGCTGCGCGGCGAGGAGCTCACGAGCCACTCTTGGTCCGTGCGCCGCGAGCAGGTTGACGAGCTCGCGTCGATCGACGCCTCCAAGCGGCAATTTCTTGAACGTCGCGAGGGTCATCGGGTCGGATGTCCCACGGCCCTGGGCGGCTGTAAAGGCGACGCGCCGAAGGGCCGCTCGCGCTCATTACTGGACATTTATTCAGTATTCGTGAGAGGCTCCGCCCATGCTCACGCCATCCCCGCTCACCGTCCTCCGTGCCCTCTTCGATCTCGCCCAGCGTGCCCGTCCCGCAGGGCGCGATGCGCTGACGTCGCGCACAGGTCTGCCCCCGAGCCAGGTCGCGCGAGCGCTTCGACACCTCGAAGCCCGAGGGCTCGTCGATGCGGCGCGCTGCCGACTGACGCTCGCGGGGCTCGCCTTTGCCGTCGCGGCGCGTGCCGCCGAGCCGCGCGCGAGCGACGCCACGTCGACAACCGCCCGCGCGGCCTAGCGATGGCGTGGCGCGAGGACGAGGCGGAGCGCCCCGAGCGCCCGTTCGAGCTCGGCGTCGGAGAGCCTCGCGTGGAGCGTCACGCGCAACCTCGACGTCCCCTCGGGAACCGTCGGCGGACGGATCGCCTGCACGTATACACCGGCCGCGAGCAGGCGCTCTCGGAGCTCGACGGCGCGACGCGCGTCGCCGACGACGATGGGCACGATCGGGCCCGTCGAACCGTGAAGCGGAGCGTGCATCGAGCGAAGCTCCGAACGAAGGCGCGACGCGAGCTCGTCGAGGCGCGCACGGCCGAGGTCGTCGGCGAGAACTCGCTCGACGCGTAAAACCGCGGCAGCGGCGAGCGCGGGGCCGATGCCGGTCGAGAAGACGAAGCTCCGCGCGCGGTTCCACAGCCACGCTTCGAGGTCCGGTGAGCCGGCGACGAACGCCCCCTGCAAGCCAATGGCCTTGCCCAGCGTCCCGACGAGCACGTCGGGGACGACACCCTCGAGCCAACAGCGCCCGCGCCCGCCCGCGCCAAAGACCCCTAGCGCGTGGGCCTCGTCGACGATCAACGCCGCGCCGTAGGCGTCGCACAGCGAACGAAGCTCGGCGAGCGGAGGAGCATCGCCGTCCATGCTGAAGTACGACTCCGTCACAACGAAGCGGCGGCGCGCGGTTGCGTTTGCGGCGAGGGCGCGCTCCACGGCCGCGAGGTCAAGGTGTGGCGTGACGACGACACGCGCGCGGCTCAGCCGGCAGCCGTCGATGATCGAGGCGTGGTTGAGCTCATCCGACACGATGACGTCAGCCTCGCCCGCGAGCGCCGGCAAGAGGCCGACATTGGCAGCGTAGCCCGACGAGAAGATCAGCGCAGCTTCGAGACCCACCCATCGCGCGAGCGACCGCTCGAGCTCGACGTGCGCGGGGTGCTCGCCGCTGACGAGGCGGGAAGCTCCAGCTCCAGACGGAGGCACCACGGTCGGCGCACGAGGGTCGTCGAGCGGGTCGGCGGCGTAGCCGAGGTAATCGTTGGAGCAGAGGACGAGCGCGTCTCCGACCTTGGGCCGCTGCCGGAGGAGATCGCCATGTTCGAGCGCCTCGAGCTCGGCGCGGAGGAACGACAGCCCGCCCACGTCGGAAGGCGAGCGCACGTCAGTCGCGCCCTCTCTCCTTGTCGTTCGGGCGCGGGCGAACCTTGTCGACCCTGACGACGTCACGCAGACGCTCGGCGGTCACGTCGGGGACCGGCTTGCGGCCCGTCGACGTTCGAACCGGCGCCATTCGTGGCGCGAGCCGAGGCTCCTCACGAAACTCGGGGCGCTCCTTGGGGCGGGCCTCCGCGCTTGCGTTGCCATGACGCTCGAGGGCGAGGTCATCGCTCGTCGCGAGCACGCCATCGACACGCTCGAGCAAGCGCGACAGCGTGGTCCTCGCGCGGTCGGCGATCGCGCGCGCGCGTTGGCGCTCCTCGGTGACCTCGTGGGCGAGGGCCACCGCGACGAGGGCGAGGGCTTGCTTCGTGACGGGACGACCTGACTTGAGGATCGCGGCGAGCCGCTCATCCACCAGCGCTGCGAGCGTGACGAGCTCGTCGTCTGTCGCCGAGGTGACGACGCGACACGTCATTCCCGCGACGGTGAGATCGACGGCTCGGCTGCCCATCGGATGGGACCGTAGCACGGCTGGCGTTTCGAGTGGGCGCGCGGTCGCCCGAGCCTCCTGCGATTACTGGCAGTCGGTGCCGCTCGAGTCCTGGCAGAAGCTCCCGCCGACGGCCGCCTGGACCTCGCGGCAGTCGTGAGGGATGTCCTGGCCTCGGAGGCACGCGAGGTTCAGGTCGTCTTCGCACGAGGTAGGTCGGCTCATCGTGATGCAGGGGCCCTTGTTGGCTCGGTCGCCGCAAACGAAGATCGGGAAGTCGTAGATGCCCGTTGCGACGTCGACGCCGCCAAGGGTGGTGCCGCGCACCACGATGCGAGCCACGACGAAAGTTCCCTGAGGGCCGTTGACCGTAAGGACGCCGTCGACGGTCGAGCTCGTGAGCACGGGATTGACGGCGACGAGGCCGTAGCTCGGCGTGGTCTCAGCGGCCTCGTCTGCGAAGCCGGAGACCGGCACGGTGAACTCGTCGACGAGCACGTCGCTCACGAAGATTTGCACGTCGGCTTCGTAGAACTGGACGCGCGAGGTCTCCGGAAGCAGGCGCTGCGCATCGCCGCGCGCGATCATCTGGTTTCCGACAAGGAAAAACTGTTGGTACGTCGTCGCGAGCGTCGCGTCGAGGCGACCGGAAAAGAGAGCCGGCGCGCTCGGGTCAGCCGTAACCGAGCACTGGTCTTCAGGATCCGGCACCGGGACCTGACGGATGAAGAGCGTCTGCTGGTTGTCGGTACAACCCGTTCCAAAGGAGAGCGCTGCCAACCCGATGATGGCCGCGAGGCCCTGGTTCTTCCTGTTCATGGTGCCGCAAGGCACATTGTAACGGGGACCTGCGGACTCGGCAAAAAAGCGCTCAAGTCCAGCCGAGCCAGAGGTGCGCGAGGTCGCTCGCGAGGTCTTCTACCGAGCGGCCATCGCTGCGTACGGTGACGTGGGCGTCTGCGTAGGCGCGCGCTCGCTGAGCGAGCAGCCTGGGAATCGCGACCTCGGGTGTCGGCGCGAGGAGCGGGCGAGCGCTTCCTCGCGTGCGCTGAACGAGCGTGTCGACGGTGGCTCCGAGCACGACGACGAAGGAGCGCTCGAGCGCCGCCTCGCGGAGCCGCGGCTCGAGCAGGGCTCCTCCACCAAGCGCGACGACGACCGGCGCCGGAGCCTCGAGCGAAAGCAGGACCTCGGCTCGCTCCAGGGCCCGAAAGGCCGCTTCGCCCCTCGACGCGAAGAGCTGCGCGACACTCACACCGGCGCGCGCCTCGACGCGGTCGTCGAGGTCGACGAACTCGACCGCGAGCCGCTCGGCGAGCCGCCTTCCGACGGCCGATTTGCCGACCCCCATGAAGCCCCACAAGAGGAGGACCCGGCGACGGGCTGGCGATGGACTCATGGCAGCTCCTCAGTGGCCGCAAAGTCGCGTACCCAGGGCGGTGCGGACGCGGCCGGCGACTCGGAGCATTCCATGGGTGCGACGTCGAGCCCCCGAAGTCGCGTGGGCGAGACCTGGAGCAGCCAGGAAGAGCGGCCATCGAGCGCCACGAACGCACGCACACCGCCGCGGCGGGGCGGCTCCGCGACGAAGCCGAGGACGCACGGGCGTTCTGGAGTTCCGTGGAGGATGGCCTCGCTCGTCATGAGCGGCTCGCTCTGTCCATCGACGATCACGGGATGGCGCGAGCCCCTCAAGAAAGGAGCGATCACCCTCGGCGTCGAGCGTCGGTCGCGCTCGGTGCAGGGGGTGAGCCCGGCCGCGCCGAGGTCGAGCTGGGTTGGAACGTTAACGCCGGTGGGCGCGCGCGCGTCGAGGGGCAAGGGGACAAAGGCACTTGATGCCCGAGTGCGATCGCGCTGCAGCACGTGAACCACGACGCCGGCCGACTCGCCCTCGTAGCTCCAGTGCGTCGACACCTCGCGGGTCGCGGTCGCTGGCGGCGCGACCGCGGCGTCATGGCGGCCTCCCCCTCCAAGCTTGACCGTCGTCAATGCGCGCACCGCGTGCCGCGCGTCGACGTGCGCGGTGACGACGATCGGCCCCTCGGCGAAGGTCGCGGTCTCGACTCGCGCGAGCGGGCTCGCGACCGTGGGGCCGAAGACGAGTGGGCCATCGACGCGACCCGTCGGATCGACGAAGTACGACTCGCGTCCCTCGGCGAGCCTGAGCCACGCGCCGCGCGGCGTGAGCGCGAGGGACACGCCGTGGAGGAACGGTCGTGGTCCGGCCCCGAATGCCGCGCTCGGCAACGAGCCCGTGCGGACCACGCCTCGGCCGCGGCGACCGAACGCGAGGTCGTCCCAGGCGACGTCGAGGCGGTGCCCGCCGGTGCGCATCGAGACCGCCCGAACGCCGACCCAGCCTTCGGCCTCCGCTTCAATGCGTTCGGCCGTTCGCTCGCGACCGGGCGACGGGAATAGAACGTGTTTCTCGAATCGCACCTCGCCGTGTGGCCCAAGCTCGCGGGGGCGAAGCGTGACCGCCGACCCATCCTCCGGGCGAAGGAGCAGCGACCACGGGGAGTCGCCGCGAAAGGCGTCCTCGGGCGCGGGGAGCGCGCCGGCCTCGACGTCGTCGATCGGCTGGAACCCTGACGAGCGGAGGGCGCATACGAGGGGCGTCTGCGCCACCACGGCCCTCGCTTGGAAGTCGAGAGCGGCCACCGATGGCAGCGAGTTCGTGGCGGTGGTCCAGCCGAAGCGAGTGAGCTCATCGCCGACCACGCATGCGTCTTCGTTGCAGAAGAGTTCAAGGGCCTCGCGTCGCTCGTCGCTGAGCGCAGACGGGGGAGCGACCGCGTCGAAGGACGCGCCGTCATCGAGCGTCTGCCAGAGGTCGATGCGACGGTCTGTTCGGTGGCCGCGGGTCGCGAGCAGCCATCGCCCGCGCGCGCCCGAGATGGCGAGGACCTCACCGAGGCCACGCGGCGTCACGGTAGCGACCACGGTCCCGTCACTCGCGATTCGTGCGGCGACGGGGGCGGCGCCAGCGTCGAGCTCGAGCGAGAGGCTTGCGTCTCCCCAGGTGCGTGCTCGAATTCGCCGCACGTCCGTCGTGGCTTGGAAGCGACGAACGAAAGCCTTCGCACGCTCGGCTCGACCGCTCAGCGGGAGCGGTCGGAAGGTGTGCCCGTCGTCGTCCGAGACGAACGGCGCAAGCCCGTGCTTCTCGGTCAGGCCGAAGGCGATCGGGCGCGGACCCGACCAATCGAGGAAGGGCGCCTCGAGCGCGGGACGAGAGCGCCCGCGGTCCGCGACCATGATGGCCTCGAGCGTCGTGGCCCCTGGCGCAAGACGGTAGGTCATGTCGCAGCGCGCGCTCGCGCAGGCGCCAATCCCAGCGAGGAGGAGCGTGCCGCTGGGTCCGTAGGCGAGCGCGACTCGGCTGGTGGCCTCGAGCGGAAGGGCGACGCGAACGGGCCAGGTTCGACCGAAGTCTCGACTCGACCAGACCATCGCCTCCGTTCCGGATGCGCAAGCGATCGACACGCGATCGTCCCGTCGAGCAAAGCCGACAGGGTCGCAGGTGACGCCGAGGGGTAGGTGGAGCCCGACGCGCGTGAGGGGCCCGGCGAGATCGCCGTGCCAGAGCGCGAGCGAGGCCTCCCTTCGCTCTGCGGCTTCCGAGGCCTCGAGCACCTCGAGCTCGGCGTAGCTTCGCCCCGAGAGTGAAGCTCGCCCATCGAGCAGCGCCCGCGCGCTGGGCCCACGATGAGGCTCCATGGTCTCGCTCGCGCTCGCGCGGAGGCCCTCGCTGGGCATGGCGTCTCGCCACGAGCCCTCGCGGGTTCGTAGGACGAGGCCGCGAACGCCCTCGACGAGGACGGTCCCATCATCCCGAGCCATCGCGTCGAAGGCGCCCACTTCCTCGAGGGGCGCGCGGAGGAAGGTCGCCCCATCCGCGCCCGTCGCGCTGATGCGTTCGGGGAACCCAAGCGCGACGAAACCGGCGGCCCCCGCGACGAGCCGATGGACCGGATGCGGCACGGCGACGGGCGTCCAGCCGTCCCGCTCGAGCCGGAGGACGCCGCCGAACGGATCGACTCCGAGCACGGACGAGCCGATGCTCGCGTACGAGTCGAGCAAGCGCGAGGTCGTCGCGACGAGCTCGAGAGGCGCGTCCGGCGCGGGCGCAGCGAAGGCCTCGCCCCCTTCGGCCAAGAACAGGTAGCTACCGTCTGCGCGACGCGCGACGTGGCGCAATCGGAGCCTGCTCGGCTCGGGGACCGCGTCCGCGATCCAACCCGAGCTGGTGCGCGTCGCGAGCCATCGTCCGCCGGCCTCATCCACGACGAGCAACCGACCGTCGTCGAGCGGGACGCGTGCACGCATCGAGAGCCTCGCGGGGTGGAACCGCCATGGCGGAGGCGGAGGCCGCACCGTCACGCTGGCCTGCGGCGGCGCGGGAGCTCGGGGCGCGGTTGGCGAGGCACACGCGGCGAAGACAAGGAGCGCCGAGAGCCAGAGCCCCTGCTTCGCCATCGCCAGGAGCCTACCATCGGACGGCGCGGCCCGTAGCGGCCGACGCGCGACCGAATGCGCAGACAGGCTCATCGAACTCGTACCACCGTCCCCCGATCGAAGCGCGTCGGGAGCGCCGCCGCCCAGCCCGCGGGGAGGTGTGGACCGCTGAACCGAAAGAGCCACGCGGCGTCACGGGGCGCGAGGTTCACGCAACCATGGCTGCGGGTGTGGCCGAAGCTGCGATGCCAGAACGCCGCGTGAAGACCGACGCCCTTCGCGAAGAACTGCACGTGAGGGACGTCCTCGATCCGGTAGTAGTGGGCCGCGTCGGGCTCCTCGAGGTTGTCCATCGTCGCGCTGAGGAGCTTCACCCAGATGCGGTGGGCGCCGACCGGCGTCGCGAGCGCGCTGCCCGGCTTGCCGCGCCCGGTCGAGACGAGCGTCGCGTAGACCGGGCGAGGCCCCTCGTAGGCCACGAGGCTCTGGGTCGCGAGCTCGACGTCGATCCACCGCTCGCTCCTGGCGACGTCGACCTCGCTCGGTGCCGACGCGAGCGTCGGATGCCGCACATCGGCCGCGCGGATCCAGCGCTGTTCGTCGATCCGCGCGTAGGTCGTACCAAGGACGCGCTCCTCTCCGTACCAGCCGACGCGATCGAGTCGGGCGAGTGTGTCTCCCGTCGCGACGAACGCCGGTCCGACCCTGCGAAACGTCGGGGCTCGGTCATGGTGGACCCAGGCGAAGGGCAGCTCTGCGCTTCCATCCGCCACGTCGAGCCGCTCGCCGACGAAGGTCGTCGGCCGCGCAGGTCCGAACTCGCTCATCCTCACCCAGAGTCCGCGGCGCGTATACCCGTAGCGCTCGCCGCGCAGCACCTGCTCCGCCACGATCGCAACGGCGAAGCCACGCTCAAGCTCGAACGCGGGCTCCTCGACGTCGAAGTCGACCAGCCGACGGTAGGCGCGTGCCCCGCCTTCGCCCGCGAAGAAATACCGAAACGGGAGACCGTCCTCGAACGACGGGGCCCCTTCTGTCGCCGTGAGCGGGCTCGCCTGCGTGAGCTGGGCCTCGTCGGCACAGAGCCAGGCCTCGGGCCCGACGTGGAGCCACGTGGACTTGCAACCCGGGCCGACCGCGGCCCCGAAGAGCGGCAGCAGCGCGCCCTCGGAGGCGGTTCCCCGTCTCGCCGCCTCGCGGGATGGACCGAACGCGATCGTCTGCTCGCCTCGTGGCACACGGACGCTCCGCACGTCTGGTGAGAGCGCGACCGAAGACCAAGGAGGCAAGACGACCTTGAGCGCATCGGCCCCCGCAACCGCCCCAGCGAGGGAGGAGATGGCGAGGGCCGTGAGCGCACCCGAGGAGGCGCGCGCCGCGCTCACTCGACGACGAAGCGGAACTCGTGGTCGCAGATCGAGAAGACGTCACCGCTCACAATCGGCTTACGCTGCAAGCGCTGACCGTTGTACTCGACGCCGTTAGTCGACCCCATGTCCACCATGAAGTACTGGCCATTGAGGCATTCGACCATCGCGTGCTGACGCGAGACGTTCGGATCTTTGACCGTAAAGTCGCTCGACTGCTTGCCGCGTCCGATGATGAAGCGGTCCTTGTCGACCTCGGCGCGCTGCCCGCGGTAGTAGAGGACGAGCTTCTTGCCTGCAGTCGGCGCACCGTAAGGTGACGGCGCTCCGGGAGGCGGAGGAGGCGCACCGTAAAGCGCCGGCCCTCCGGGAGGCGGAGGTGGCGCTCCGTAAGGTGACGGCGCTCCGGGAGGCGGAGGAGGCGCACCGTAAGGTGACGGCGCTCCGGGAGGCGGAGGAGGCGCACCGTAAAGCGCCGGCCCTCCGGGAGGCGGAGGAGGCGCTCCGTAAGGCGCGGGTCCTCCGGGAGGCGGAGG
>VGRJ01000002.1 GCA_016875405.1 Deltaproteobacteria bacterium
AATCGATCGGCGTCGAGCGCATCGCGACCGAGGACGCGCCGTCGTTGTTCGAGGCGATCGAGGAGGTCGTCCATCGCGAGGGGAACCACGGCGCCTACTACGAGGACGTCTACCATCGCCTGCTCGGACGCGGCGGCTGGCGCATGGACGCGCTCGACACGGCGGGCCTGCCGTGGACCGAGATCGACGACGCCGCGGACCTCGCGCGCGCGAGTCTGGTCGCCGAGGCGATCGCGGAGTCGCGGGCGTGACCGAGGGCACACGCGACGAGCCTGGCGCGCGCACCTTCCTCGACCGGTGGCGCGCGACCCGCAAGGGCTTCAAGCCCACCGACGTCGAAGAGCCGATCGACTACCACTGGCACCGGCCGCTCGCCGGCCTGCTCGTCGAAGTGCTCCGCGACACCCCGATCACCCCGAACCAGGTGACGATCGCCTCGGGCATCGCGAGCCTCGTCGCCGGCTTGATGATGGGCCTCGCGGGTTGGTACGGCCGCTGGCTCGTGGCGGCGGGTGGCGCGATGCTGCTCGTGTCGATCGTCCTCGACTGCGCCGACGGCCAGCTCGCGCGGATCCGCGGCACCACTTCACCGGTGGGCCGGATCCTCGACGGGCTCGTCGACATCGTCGCGCCGGTATCGGTGATGCACGGGCTCGCCTTCTATCTGGTGCGGCAGGGCTACACCTACGGGACCGTATGGCCGCTCGGCTGGCTCGCCGCGCTGAGCCTCCTCTGGCACGCCGGGGTCTACGACGTGCACAAGAACGTCTACCTCCACGGCTCGAACCCGAACTTCAGCATCGGCGGCGCGACGCTCGTCACCATCGAGGACATCCGCGGCTACGAGGCGGAGTACCGCGCGCGCGGCGAGCGCTTCTACGCCTTCTTGATGAAAGTGTTCGTGAAGTGGACGCTGCCGCAGCTCGGCGTGATCGAGCCGTGGCTCGCTCCGCAGCGCCGCATCGAGAGCGAAGCCGAGCGTGAGGCGTTTCGCACCATCTTCAGGCCGCGAATGGCCGCGATGACATGGCTCGGGTTCGGCACGCACCTGTTCTTGCTCACGATCGCCGCGTGGCTCGCGCCGCTCGGAGGGGCGCCGATCTGGACCGCCTGGATCGTCATGTTCGGCCCGATGAACCTCGTCTGCGCCTGGATCGCGCTCACCCAGCGCCGCGCGGTCCGCGAGTTCGAAGCGCGCCTCGTGACGCTACGCGCCGCCTCGAAGGCCGCCTGAGCTCGCGCCGTCGGCTGGCGTCACGCTCACCGGCACCCCGGAGAGCGCCGCGTTCCCGGTGAGCGCGTCGACGAGCCGCTCGTCCGTGACGTCGTTGATGCTCTTGCCGGGATGCGCGCTGGCGACCGACAGCTGCATGCCCTCGCGATCGTGACCGAAGCCGTGTGGCAAGCTCACGACGCCGCGTCGCATGCGGTCGTTCACCTGAAGGGGGACCTCGATCGCGCCCACGCGGGAGCGCAGCGACACGAGCTGACCGTGGGTGAGGCCACGAGCGCTCGCGTCGTCCGGGTGCATGAGCAGCGTGCAACGATCGCGACCCCGCGCCATTCGCGGGCTGTTGTGGAGCCACGAGTTGTTCGTCCGCAGCTGCCGCCGCCCGATGAGGACGAGCTCCGTGCCGCCGTCGGGTCGATCGAGCTCGGCCGCGAGGCGCGGAACGTCGGCCGCGAAGCCCGCGGGCGCAAGGTTCACCTTTCGATTGGGGGTCTCGAGCCGCTCGGGTAGCCGCGGCACGAGCGGCCCAAGATCGACGCCGTGCGGAGCGGAGCGAACCCGCGCGAGCGTCAGCCCGTCGCGACGCCCGAGGCGCGGACCATGCGGCCCCACGCGCATGCCGAGATCGAGCAGGCCCTCTGGTCCAACGCTGGCGAGGGCGCTTCCCACCCACCGCGCGAGGCCACGCGCGGGCCGCTCGAGGACCCCGTCCGCGCGCCGCTCCGCCGCGAGGCGCACCGTGAGCTCGTTCAAGATCTCCCAGTCCGCCTTGCCATCGGCCGGCGGCTCGAAGCACCGCTCGCTATAGCGCGCGCGGTTGCGGACCGCGAACGTCGCGAGCGCGAGATCGTAATGCGGCTGCTCGAGCTGCGATACCGGCGGCAGGATCAGGTCCGCGTGCCGCGTCGTCTCGTTGCGGTAGGGGTCGATCGACACCATGAAGTCGAGGCGCTCGAGCGCGGCGTCGAGGCGCCGCCCGTTCGGCACCGAGAGGACCGGGTTCCCCGCGAGCGTGACGAGCGCACGGATGCGCTCCGCGCCCTCGGTGTCGATCTCCTCGGCGAGGGTCACGGCCGGCAGCTCGCCGCCAAACTCGGGCAGCCCGCGCACGCGGCTCCGGTAGCGCCCAAACGAGCCGCGACGCCCGGTGAGCGACGCGAGCTTCGCGAGGTCGACCGCAGGCGTCGAGAACAGGAGGCCGCCTTCGCGATCGAGGTTCCCCGTCAGAACGACGAGCGCGTACGCGAGCCATGCGGCGAGCCCGGCGAATGGACCATGGCAAATCCCGACGCGACCGTAGACGGCGGCACGAGGCGCAGCCGCGAGGTCGCGCGCGAGGCGCTCGATCGTCTCGACCGGGATCCCGGTCGGCCCCGAGACGCGCTCTGGGGTGAAGGGCTCGACGAGGCGCTCGAGCTCCGCGAGGCCGACCGTGTGCTCGGCGACGCGACCGAGGGCGACGCGCTGCTCGCGGAAGAGGACCGCCGCGATCGAGGCGAGCAGGAGCGCGTCGGTGCCAGGACGGATCGACACGTGCTCGTGCGCGAGCATCGCCGTCTCGGTCTTGCGCGGATCGACGACGACGAGCCGCCCCCCGCGCCGCGCGAGCGCGCGCAGCCGATCCTTCATGCCGGGCGCAGACAGGATGCTGCCGTTCGACACGAGCGGGTTCGCCCCGAGCACCAAGAGGTAGCTCGTGCGATCGATGTCGGGCACCGGCATGAGCACCTGGTTGCCGAACATCCACAGCGCCGCGAGCATGTGCGGCAGCTGGTCGGTGCTCGTCGCGCTGAAGCGCGCGCGCGTCCCGAGCGCGTCCATGAACGGGATCCCGAACAGCATCGCGCCCAGGTTGTGGGCCATTGGGTTCCCGAGGTAGAGGGCCACCGCGTCTCGCCCGTACGACCGCTGGATCGCGGCGAGCCGCTCGGCCGCGAAGCCGAGCGCATCCTCCCACGAGAGCGCCTCCCAGCGGTCACCGACCCGCCGCACGGGCTGCCTCAAGCGGTCCGGGTCCTCGTGCAAATCCTGCAGCGCCACGGCCTTGGGGCAGAGGTAGCCGCGGCTGAACGGATCCTCGTCATCGCCGCGGATCGAGGAGACGCGCTTGCCGTCGTGCTCGACGACGATGCCGCACATGGCCTCGCAGAGGTTGCAGGTCCTTCGATGGAGCATCGCCGCAAGTCGTACGCAACTCCCTCGCGCGCGCCAGTGAGAAAGCGCGGCGCCTTGACGCCTACTGAAAGTGATTGTCGACTTCGGCGATGAGCGCGAGCGTCCCGTCCACGTTGAGGAGCGACCCGTCCGGCCCGGAGCGCGCCGAGGCCACGCTCGCGGGCGCGCGCCTGTCGGAGCCGTACGTCGTCCTCGAGGTCGGCGGCGAGCGCGGGTTCCGTCGTCGCCTGATGGAGCTCGGCCTCGTGCCGGGGACCGTCGTGCGCGTCGCCAAGGTCGCACCGCTCGGTGACCCGCTCGAGCTCGTCGCGCGGGGCTCGAACCTCTCGATCCGAGCGGCGGACGCTGGTGCGGTGCGGGTTCGACGTGTCGGCCCTGACGACGCAGGACCCCACTGAGCCGTGTCGAAACAAGCCTCCTCGGAGCGGATCGCGCTGATCGGCAACCCGAACACCGGGAAGACGACGCTCTTCAACGCGCTCACCGGCTCGCGCGCGCGCGTCGGAAACTACCCTGGCGTCACCGTCGAGCGACGAACCGGCAAGGTCCGCCTCGCGTCGCATGAGGCCGAGCTCCTTGACTTGCCGGGGACGTATTCGCTCACGGCGCGGTCCCCAGAAGAGCAGATCGCGATCCAGGAGGTCCTCGGTGATGGGAGCGACGCGCCCGGCCTCGTCCTTGTCGTCGTCGACGCGGGCCAGCTCGTCCGCAACGGTTACCTCGTGCTTCAGCTCGCCGAGCTCGAGGTGCCGCTCGTCGTCGCGCTGAACATGATCGACGAGGTCGACTCCCCGCCCGACCCAAAGGCGCTCGAGGGTGTGTTCGGCGCTCCGGTCGTTCCGCTGGCGGCGAAGTCCGGTCGCGGGCTCGACGACCTGCGCCGCGTGCTCGGCGAGCAGCTCTCGTTGAAGCCGTCCGCGCGAGCCCCCCGCGTGCGCCCCGCCATCGCCTATCCCGAGCCGCTCCTCGCCGACGCCGCCGCCATCGTCGGAGAGCTCCCCGCGCGATGGCGAGGGGTGTCGCCGGGTCGTGACGAAGCGCTCGCCCTCTGGGCGCTCGGCAGCGTCGATGAGCACGACGAGCTTCGCGGCCTCGAGCCTGGGCTCCGGCAGGCCTGCCTCGCGCGCCTCACCTCGCCGGGCCGCGATCACGACGCCGAGATCATCATGAGCCGCTACCGGTTCCTCGATGAACGCGTCGCACCCCTCGTGACGAGGGGCGTCGACACGAAGGTCCGCAGGGCGAGCGAGCGCATCGACCGCGTGCTCTTGCACCCGGTGTGGGGGTTCGCGGTCTTCGTGGCGCTGATGCTCACGGTCTTTCAGTCGCTCTTCAGCTGGTCAGACCCGGCGATCGAGACGATCGAGGCCGCGGTCGCGTGGCTCGGCGGGGCCCTGTCGGCGCGCTTGCCGGCCGGGGTTCTCACCGACCTCCTCGTCGAGGGCGTGCTCGGTGGGGTTGGCAACGTGATCGTCTTCCTGCCCCAGATTTTGCTGCTCTTTTTGTTCCTCGGCCTGCTCGAGGACTCTGGCTACATGGCGCGCGCGGCGTACCTGATGGACCGCGTGATGAAGGCGCTCGGCCTCCACGGGCGCGCCTTCGTCCCGATGCTGAGCGGCTGCGCCTGCGCGATCCCTGCGATCATGGCGACGCGAACCATGGAGCGCGAGCGCGATCGGCTCCTCACCATGCTCGTCATCCCGCTCATGACGTGCTCGGCGCGGCTGCCGGTCTACACCCTGATCATCGGAGCGCTCTTCCCGCCGACGAAGGTGTTCGGGTTCCTCCCGGTGCAGGCGCTGCTCATGGTGGCGATGTATCTCTTCTCGACGCTGATGGCGCTCGTCGCGGCCGGCGTGCTCGGGCGCACGGTGGTAAAGGGGCGCCGCGTTCCGCTGCTGATCGAACTGCCACCGTATCGAATGCCTGCCTGGCGCAACGTGCTGCGCCAGATGGTCGAGCGAGCCGCGTCCTTCTTCAAAGAGGCGGGCACGATGATCCTCGCCTGCACGGTGGTGTTGTGGGCGCTCCTCTCGTTTCCGCGGACGGAGCCGCTGGTCCCGCCGCCGGCTTCTCCGCAGGTCGACGCGACGAGCGCGACGGCACCCAAGGAAGCGGCGACCGAGGCGGAGCCGCGCGCGCAGCGGCTGCAGCAGAGCTACGGGGCGCGGCTCGGCAAGGCGATCGAGCCGGCCATCGCTCCGCTCGGGTTCGACTGGAAGATCGGGGTCGGGCTCATCGGCGCCTTCGCGGCGCGTGAGGTGTTCGTCTCGACGATGGGCCTCGTTCACGGCATCGGCGACGCCAACGAGGGCTCCGAGCCGCTCCGCGCAAAGATGCGAGCCGAATCGCGGGGCGGCGAGCCGGCGTACTCGCCCCTCGTGGGGCTCTCGCTCATGGTGTTCTTCGCCCTCGCGTGTCAGTGCATGAGCACGCTCGCGGTGGTTCGACGCGAGACGCGCTCGTGGCGTTGGCCTGCCTTTCTGCTCGGGTACATGACCACCCTCGCGTGGCTGTCGAGCTTCCTCGTGTTCCAGCTCGGGACGCGCCTCGGTTTCTGACGACGGCGGGGCGCGCCTCGGCTTCTGACGACGGCGGAACGCGCGGGCCTCGCGGTCGACGGCGTGGTCTGCCGATGGTTGGTTTCCGAAGTTTCGCAGGGAGCACTCCGGCCGCCGAGGCATGCTCGCGATGAACGTCGGTCACGAACCCACGGTAGAAGTTCAAGGTCGCATCGGCGAGACGCTCGCCGACCGCTACCTTGTTCGCGAGTGCCTCGGGGCCGGAGGCATGGGGGTCGTCTTCCGCGTCCTCGACCGGGATCTCGACGAGGAGATGGCGCTGAAGATGCTCCCCTTCGAGCGCGCGTTGAGCCCGGAGGCCACCGCGCGCTTTCGCCGCGAGGTGAAGCTCGCCCGCAAGGTCACTCACCCGAACGTCGCCCGCACGTACGACCTCGGCCGGCACGGCGACTTGCATTTCCTCACGATGGAGCTCGCCCCGAGACAATCCTTGCCGAGCGAATGCAGTCCCCGCTCGCGCTCTCAAAAACAGTCCGCATCGCGACCGAGGTCGCTCGCGGCTTCGCGGCGGCGCACGCCCAGGGGGTCATCCACCGCGACTTGAAGCCCGAGAACGTCATGCTCGCGGGCGAGCGCGTCATCGACCTCGGCGTCGCGCGGATCGAGGGCGACGCCGGCGTCGAGCGCGTGCAAACTGGCGGCACGATCGGACTCTCCGGCGAGCCTCGCGCCTCCGGCGGCCGGGTCCGTTTGCGGCTCCGCGTCGCTGACCGCGCCGGCGCGGTGCTCTGGTCGACGCGCGTCGACGGCGAGCTCGCCGCTCCGTTCGGGCTTGAGGACCGGGTGCTCGCCGAGCTCTTACCGGTCATCCGTTCCCAGGGGGTCGATCGTCGTGGACCGAGCTCTCCCGAGGTGCGCGAGCGCTGGGAGCGCGCGATGCAGCAGGTGTTCGCGCTCGAGGTCCCGCGTGTGGCCGACAGCGTCCGCGAGCTTGGGGTCCTCCACGCCGAGGAGCCCGACGATCCTGCGATCACGGCGGGGCTCGCCGCTGGTCTCGGTTAGCTCTGGCTGATCATGGCCGGCGCGGCCTCGAAGATCTCTGCGCGGGCGGAAGGTTTTGCGCTCCGGGCGCTCGAGGCAGACCCGAACCTTGCAGACGCGCGCCTCGCGATGGTCTGGGTGGCCTTTGTCACCGGCGACGTACGCGCCGGGCTCCGCCGGCTTCGGGAGAGGCTCGAGGGCGCCCCTACGCACGCGCTCGCGCACAGCATCCTCGAAGGGTGGCTCTGGGAAGCCGGGCGCACCGGGGCGGGGTTCCGACGCTTCGACGTCGCGCATCGCCTCGGCATCGACGCTCACGTGGCTTTCGGTATCGAGCTGCGCGTGCGCGCGCTCCACGACCAGTCGGCCGAGCTCGAGCGAATCCTCGCCGGTTCTCGGGGCACGCCGCGCATGGCCTCGCTCGCGCCGATCCTCGCCGAGGTGTTCATGTGGCAACCCTCGAGTGCGCTCGCCGCCGAGGCCATCCCGCCGCTTCGAGCCGTGCCGCCCGGGAGCCATTGGGACATGGCGCTCCCGCTGGTGGAGTCGGTCGCGCGCGGTGAGCGCTCGCCCGAGCAGCTCGCGGTGGTGCGAGGCTTCTTCCAAGGCGTCACTCGCTCGCCGCTGGCCTCGTGGCACCTCGCCCTGAACGGCAAGAACGGCGCGGCGATGCTGCGGTACTTCGGCGGCGGGGACGACGAGGTGCTCGCGATGGTCGAGCATGCGGCGGCTCAGACTGCGTGCATCGATCTCGCGTGGTTTGATCGCACGCCGAGCCTCGAGTCCTTGCGCTCGAATGCGCGTTTCACCGCGTCACGGGCCGAGCGTCGCCGCGCGGGTGGTGACGCTCGGCTTGTGAACCTGCAAGCGCATGCTCGACCTCACGACGAAGCCTTGACGGCGGCGCGCCCGGCGAGAAGCTCGGCGGCGGAGACGGGAATGTAGCTCCGCACCTCGCCTACCCTGAGGCGACGCCGCAGCTCTTCGACCGGCTCGGCGAGCAGCGCTTCCCACGGGAGTGCGGGCAGCCACGCCGCGCCGAGCCCCCGCGCGAAGCCGTCGACGAGCAGCCGACGCGCATCCTCGTCCTCGACTCGCAGGTACGCGACCGATGCGAGCACTCCGAAAGCGCCGCCACGCGTCTGCGCGAACGAGAACGCGAGCAGCGCCGCTTCGCCCAGCACATCGCCGCCGTAGCCGGTGAGCGCATGCCAGAGATCGTGGGTGTCGCGCAGGCGCTCGCCGACCCAGCGCTCCTCGTCCGAGAGGTGCTCGCGGCCCCGGTTCCGTCGCCGGTCGGCCTCGACGAGAAAGCCCGAGTCGAGGCGGTCGCTCTCCATGAAGACAAGGTAAGCGCGGCCGAGCGACCCCTCGGGCAGCCTCGCGAGCGCCTCGCGGTCGTCAAGGCGAGCGCGGATGTCGGGCCGGTCGGCGAGCAGTCGGGCGCCCGAGGTGGAGCGCGCGAAGGTGCGGACGAGGTGGCGCGAGGTGCCGCCGAGCGAGCCGACCAGTCGGAAGACCTGCTCGGTGTCGTTCGGGTTCTGGACGAGCGCCGCGACGGCGCGGACGGACTCGATAGGGTTTGGTTTCATGACGAGCTCCTTACTGACATTCATGTAGATAACACTGCCGACAAGATTGTCAATAGCTCTCCGTGGAGCTAGCCTCTCGCTCATGGGACGAACGACGCGGCCTCCGAGGGTGAGGCGCACGGCCGAGGAGGCGCGCGAACGGATCCTCGAGGCCGCGGGCCTTCGGCTCCACGCCGAGGGGCCAGCGGGCCTCCGCTTGCAAGAGATCGCGGCGGACGTGGGGGTCAGCCACCCCACCGTGCTGCATCACTTCGGGAGCCGCGAGGTGCTCGTCCGCGCGGTGCTCGCGCGCGAGGTCCAGCGCATGGAGGAGGAGCTCGTCGCCGCGGTGCTGGCGCTGCCGGTCGACGCGAGCGCGCCGGTCGAGGTGCTGCGTCGCGCGATGGACGCCTTCGTTGCCAGCGGCAGCGCGCGGCTCGTCGCCCACCTCGCGCTCGCCCGCGCGAGTGACCCGACCATCCCGGCGACGCCCCACCTGCGGCGACTCGCCGAGGTCATCCACACACGTCGCGTCGAGCGCGGCGGTGAGGCCCCCTTCGAGGACACGCTGTTCGCGGTGCTCTCGGTGGCGCTCGCGGTCGTGTCGGACGCGCTCCTAGGCGACGGCCCCTGGGTAGCCATGGGGCTCGGTGTCGCGGCGCGAGGCCGCTTCCATGACTGGCTGCTCGAGCGGGCGAGCGAGCGAATCGAGGGCGATGCGAATGTATCCCCGCCAGAGGCACGACACCCGTCCCGCCGCAGTCGGGCCGACGAGAAGAGGGCGCGCTCTCCCAAGGTGACGCGCAAGCGGAGCTGATCCCGGGGGCGAAGCGAGCGTCGGGACGCGAAGCCTCTCTCCCCTGCGACGCGAACCATCGCGGTCGCCGGGACCGGGGCAACGACTTAAAGAGTTCTGTCGAGCTTCCTCGTGTTCCAGCTCGGGACGCGCCTCGGCTTCTGACGACGCGCGATCGGCGCGTCAATCGCTTGGCTTTCGTGGCATGCTCGCGCGCCCGATGGCCGACGCGCTCGCACATCATCTGTCACGTCGAATGGGTCAGACCTGCAAGCGGCACCAGCTGCTTGCGCCCGGCGATCGCATCCTCGTCGCGCTGAGCGGCGGCAAGGACAGCTACACCATGCTGAAGCTGCTCGATGCACTCGTGCCGCGCCTGCCCTTCGCGCTCGAGCTCGTCGCCGTCCACCTCGACCAGGGGCAGCCCGGCTATGACGGGACGCCGCTCGTCAACTGGCTCGAGGGGCGCGGCGGCGCGTGGGAGGTGCTCCGCGAGGACACGTACTCGGTGGTGATGGACAAGCTCGAGCCGGGCGCGACCTACTGCTCGCTGTGCTCGCGCCTGAGGCGCGGCGTCCTCTACACCGCGGCCGAGCGCCTCGGCTGCAACAAGATCGCGCTCGGGCACCATCGCGACGATGCGCTCGAGACCTTCCTCATGAACCTGTTCTTCAGTGGGAAGCTGCAAGCGATGCCCTCGAAATACCGCACGAATTGCGGTCGTTTCGAGGTGATCCGGCCGCTCATCGAGTGCGAAGAAGCGCAGATCGCCGAGTACGCACGGGCGGTCGGCTTCCCGATCCTCCCATGCAACCTGTGCGGCTCGCAGGAGGGCCTCCAGCGCGAAGCCATGGCCGACACGCCGGTGTCGCCTGAGGCCCGATTCCCGAACGTCCGCAGCGTGATGATGAGCGCGCTCGGCAACGTGCGCCCCACCCACCTGCTCGATCTCGAGGTCGCCGAGGCGTGGGCCGCCCGCCCCGCGCACGTTCGCCCGGACGAGGAGGCGCCACCGCGCAGACCGCACGTCCGTGCGCTACCGGTTCTTGGCTCTGCGGAGGAGTGAGCACGACGAGCGCTCGCGAGAGCAAGTCAGCGGCACGCGGGCGCTGTTGCTTCGGCCGACGCGGGCGCCGTATCCTGAAGACATGCATCGCTTCGTCGCGACCCTCTGCACGCTCGCGACGCTCTCGCTCGGGGGGACGGCCGTCGCCGACGGCCCCGCTCCAACCCCAGGCTATCCGCCCCCAGGCTATCCGCCCCCAGGCTATCCGCCCCCAGGCTATCCGCCCCCAGGCTATCCGCAGCCTGCCTCTGCGCCGCCCGGCAATCCGCCCCCCGGCTATCCTCAGCCTGCCTCTGCGCCGCCCGGCTATCCGCCCCCCGGCTATCCTCAGCCTGCCTCTGCGCCCCCCGGCTATCCGCCGACGCAGAGCTTCGGAGCTTACCCACCTCCGCCTCCTTACGGCCCACCGCCTGAGCGAAACACGACCTCCGCGAGACGCACCGCGGTCTTCACGATCGGAGCCGGCCCGACGCTGTTCGCGGAGCTCGGGTCGTCCGGAGGCGAGAACCTACGCCGACCGGGCGTCGCGCTCGAGTCGACCGGGCGCCTCGCCCTCGGCACGAGCGCCGGCGTCGGGTTGCGGTTCGCGTGGGGCTTCACGGAGTTCGAGCGCGCACGGACGTTCTCGGACTTCGGCTACTCGTTGGGGTCGTGGACCACGAAGGCCTACAAGGACGTCTGGGCCTGGTCCGGCAAGAAGGAGTGGCAGCCTTTTCGCGCCATCGGCGGAGGCTTCGCGTTCGTCGGCCTCGCGTTTCCGTTGCTTGTCGCAGGCTCGGCCTACGCGCTCGCCCCGCTGTCGACCACGACCTACCTCGAGCTCGACGCCACCGGCTCTTACGAATTTGAGGACGATGGCTCGAGCGGCGTCGTCCCTTACATCGCTGGGGGCCTCGGGGTCGTGGGGTACCTGCACCCCCGTACTGCGGAGTTCCTCGCCGGGCTCGGTCCGACGAGCAGCATCGGCGCTCGCTTCGGGCGCCTCGACGTCGGGCTCAGGACGACTTGGATCCCCCCCTACCTCCACCTCGAGACCTCCGACTCGCGAACGAACGTCGTCATCGCCACGTTGAACGTCGGCTTCAATCTCGCGGGCCAGTGAGCCTCATCGCCGCGACCCTCGCGGCGCTTCGACGAGGGGTGCCGAGCCCCGACCCTCAGACGATGCCGAGCGTCGACTCTCGGACGATGCCGAGCGTCGACCCCACAGACGATGCCGAGCCTCGGCTCTCAGAGGATGCGATTTCCGAGCACGGAGCCGATGAGTCCGACGGCGAGCTCGGCCGTGCTGTTGCGGTCGTCGAGGACCGGGTTCACCTCGACGACCTCGATGCTCGTCACGCGGCGCGTATCGGCGAGCATTTCCATGGCGAGGTGAGCCTCGCGGTAGGTAAGACCACCGAGCTTCGGCGTTCCTGTGCCCGGCGCGACGCGCGGATCGATCGCGTCGATGTCGAAGCTCACGTGGAGCATGTCCGAGCCGCGCGACACCACGGCGATCGCCTCGGCCATGACCGCGGCCATGCCCCGCTTGTCGACGTCCTCCATCGTGAAGCAGCGGATGCGTGACTCGCGGAGCAAGCGCTTCTCGGTGTCGTCGATGTCGCGAAGCCCGACGAGCGCGAAGTTGTCCGGGCTCACCTTGGGCCCGGGGAATCCAAGCGACGTGAGCGAGTCAGGGCCCTGCCCGAGCAAGCACGACACCGGCATGCCGTGGATGTTGCCGCTCGGCGTCGTCTCGGGCGTGTTGATGTCGGCGTGAGCGTCGAACCAAATGACGCCGAGGCGCGGCGGCGTGACGCCCGACTTCACTCGCAGGTGGTTCGCGATCCCCGAGATCGTCCCGATGGCGATCGAGTGATCTCCTCCCAGCACGAGCGGGACACCACCCTGGTCGAGAGCGGACTCGACCTCGCGCGCCACGCTCGCGACCGCGTCGGCGATGAGCGGCAAGAACTTCGCTTTGCTCTCGCCGGGCGGTTGCGTCTCGGGGGCGGGGATCGAGATGTCCCCCCGATCGCGCACCGCGTGACCGAGCCGCTCGATGGCGGCATGTAGCCCGGCGATGCGCATCGCCGCAGGCCCCATGCCGACGCCGCGCCGCCCTGCGCCATGATCAAGAGGGACCCCGAGGATGTGGACCGTGCTCATGCTCACCTGCTCCGGCAGCCCCGACCGGGGCCGCGAAAATCAGCGTGGCAGAAAGACGACCCGGGAGCCACCGGTACGGGCGGCCCATGGCTCGAGGCTGCGCCACCTCGAGCCTGGGTGAGCGACCGCGCTTAGTAAACCGACACCGCCGGGAGCGCGTCGCCCATCTCACCCAAGCCGTCGCCACGGCTCTGCGTGTCGCCAAGCCCAAGCTGCCCGGCCGCCGAGCCGCCCCAGCACTTGACCGCGCCGTTGTCGAGCAGCGCGCAGGCGTGCAGGAGGCCGACGGCGAGGCTCTTCGCGGTACGTCCGGTGCCGAGGTCGATGGGGAGGAGCGCGTCGGCCATCTCACCGAGCGCGTCGCCGCGCGCCATCGTGTCGCCTTGGCCGAGCTGCCCGGCGGTGTTCCATCCCCAGCATTTCACCTGGTCTCCCTGCACGACCGCGCATGTGAAGTTGTTTCCGGCGAGGACCAGCTTCCCGTCGAGGCCGAGACCGAGGTCGATCGGCAAGAGGGAGTCGCCCATCTCGTTCGGCCCGTCGCCGCGTTCCGCGCTGTCGCCTTGCCCGAGCTGACCGAACGCGTTGCTGCCCCAGCACTTCACCGTGCCGTTGCTGAGGAGCGCACACGTGTGGTTGCCGCGCGCGACGATCGCCTTCGCGGTCTTGCCGACGCCGAGGCTGACGACCGGGAGCGCGTCGCCCATCTCGTTCGCGCCATCGCCGCGGTTCGCCTTGTCGCCGAGTCCGAGCTGGCCGTCGCCGTTGCCACCCCAACACTTCACCGTGTTGTCGTTCAAGATGGCGCACGAGTGAGCGTCGCCGAGGGCGAGCGCCTTCGCGGTCTTGCCGGTGCCTAGGGCAACGATGGGCAGCGCCGCCCCCATCTCGTTCGCGTTGTCGCCCCGCGCCGCCACGTCGCCGAGCCCGAGCTGACCGAACGCGTTGCTGCCCCAGCATTTGACGGTGTCGTCGTTCAGGATCGCGCAGCCGTGATTCTCGCCGGTCGCGAGGAGCTTGACGGTCTTGCCGAGCCCGAGGGCAAGGGCGAGGAGTTTGTCGCCCATCTCGTTCGCCTCGTCACCGCGCGTGGCGGTGTCGCCCTGCCCGAGCTGTCCGTTCGCGTTGCGCCCCCAACACTTGACGGAGTTGTCGGTGAGGAGCGCGCAGGTGTGCGAGCCGCCCGCCGCGATCGACGTCGCTCGCTTGCCCGTCCCGAGGTTCACCACCGGGAGGGCGCTGCCCATCTCGTTCGGCCCGTCGCCGCGGTTCACGGCGTCGCCTAGGCCAAGCTGACCGGACAGGTTGTCGCCCCAACACTTGACGTTGCCGTCGTTAAGGAGCGCGCAGGTGTGACCCGACGCGGCGAGCTGAGTGACCTCGAGCGGGACGCAATCCCCGTTCTTGCAGCCAGAGCCCGCGCCGCAGACGTTGCCGCAGCCGCCGCAGTTCTGGACCGTGTCGAGCCGCGCCTCGCAGCCGTCGACCTTGTTGGCGTTGCAGTCGCCGAAGCTCGCGTTGCACTTGATGTCGCACATCGAGGCCGCGCAGAACGCCGTCGCGTTCGCCCCCCCGCAGATCTTCCCGCATTGACCGCAGTTCATCGGGTCGGTCGCGAGCTTCGTGCAGGTGTTGTTGCACTTGGTCGCGCCGCCCGCGCAGTCGAGGGAGCACGCGCCATTCGCGCAGACGAGGCCCGCCGCGCACCCCTTGCCGCACCCGCCGCAGTGCTTCGCGTCGTTCTTCGTGTTGACGCAAATGTCCTTCATGAAGGCGTCCTGGCACTTCGTCGACTCGCCGGCGCACGCGGTCACGCACTTGCCGTTTTGGCACGCCTGCCCGCTCGCGCACTTCGTGGAGCAGTCGCCGCAGAAGTCTGGGTCGAGCGACAGATCGGCGCAGACCTCCTGCGCGTCGAGGGTGAGGCACTTCGTCGATCCGCCTACGCACTCGATGACGCAGGCGCCCGCCTGGCAGCTCTGCCCCTCGGGGCATGCCACGCCGCAGCCGCCGCAGTGCTTCGCGTCGAGCTGCGTATCGACGCACACGGCCACCATGTCGGCTGGCGCAGCGCCTCCGCCGCCGCCGGTCCCAGCGCCGCCCACGCCGCCCGCGCCGCCGGCGCCGCCGCCGGCGCCACCGGTCCCGGGCTCCGCCGGCTTCGGGACCATGCACACGGTCGTGCCGCCGAAGCACTTCACCGCGCACGCACCGAAGACGCACGACTCGTCGGCGCCGCACGCCTTGTTACAGCCGCCGCAGTGCGCGGGATCCACGTTGGTGTCGATGCAGCGGAGCCCCTGCCCGTCCACCTCGCACTTGGTCGTGCCGCCCGAGCACTGCACCGCGCAAACCGCCTCACTGCACACCTGCCCGGTCTTGCACTCGTTGCCGCACGCGCCGCAGTGCGCGGGGTCGTAGCGAACGTCGACGCACACCCCGTCGCAAGACTCTTGCCCCGACGGACACGGTGTCGCGCTCCCGCCGACGCCGACCGAAGACGAGGTCGTCCCGAAAAGGACGTCCGGCGAGCCGCAGGCCGCGAGCGAGGTGACGCCAAGCGCAACGGCCGAGAAGACGAGACGCCAGTCGAGCATGAGAAGCACTCCAGTGGGGCGAAAGGCGAGTAAGTCGCCCCTTTCTCTCCTTCGATATCGGCCCTCCCGCGCAAGGTCAAGCGCCAGCGAGCGCCGTCAGGCTCGGGTATGGAGGTTCGCGGCGAGCACCGCCGCGGTGAAGCGCGTGCGCAGGTAGAAGCCCTTCGGGAGCGTCGACAGGATCAGGCCCTCGTCGTCGATCGCTCGGCGTCGTGACCGCGCGTTCGCCGCCTTCGGCCTCACCTGCAAGTAGCGCCCGACGCGCGCCGAGAGGGACTCAACCCCGCCCGCCCCGATGATCCCCCCGAGCTCCTCCCAGTCGTCGCGCAGCGCCATCTCTTCGAGGCTCGACGGAGACCAGAGGAAAGGCGCACCGACACGACGCATCGGCACGGCGATGGCGGGGTCCCCCTCGAACGGCACCCATAGAACCCGGGCGAGCTTGCGTCTCACGCGCGACGTCTCCCAAGGCACGGCCTCGAGCTCGCCAAGCGGCACCGTGCACACGAAGGTGGACTCGACGGGCCGGCCGTCCTCGGTCACCGGGAGGCTCTTCAGCTCGACGCCGAGGGCCGTGAAGTCGGGCTCGTCGCGGCTCGAAGCGTCTGCACCGAGCAAGCGCTCGAAGAGCTGACCAACCCAGCCCTTGTGCCGACGAAGGTCGTGCGGCGGCTCGATGTCCCGCGCGCGGGCGAGCTCTCCCAACGTCACGCCGGCGAGCGCCGATGCGCACTCGAGGAGCAGCGCTTCGCTCGCAGGCGTCGGGACGATGGGTGACGCCAGGTCGATCCCTCAGCCCCCGGCGGACGCGTTCTTGCTCGCCTCTCGGGAGCGCAAGATGGCGGTCGCGAGGTCGCGGTTCAGCTCCCCAATGAAATCGGCCGAGATCCCCTTCGGGCACGCCGCCTCGCACTCGAGGTGATTCGTGCACGCCCCGAAGCCCTCGGCGTCCATCTGCTCGACCATCTTCATCACGCGGAGATCGCGCTCGGGCGCGCCCTGCGGCAGCAGGTTGAGGTGCCGCACCTTCGCGGCCGTGAAGAGCATCGCGGAGGCGTTCGGGCACGCCGCGACGCAGGCGCCGCAGCCGATGCAGGCGGCGGCGTCCATCGCGCGGTCAGCGATCTCCTTCGCGACGGGGATCGCGTTCGCGTCGGGGGCCGCGCCCGTCCGAACGGAGATGTAGCCGCCCGCCTGGATGATGCGGTCGAACGAGCCGCGGTCGACGACGAGATCGCGAATCACCGGGAAGGCACCGGCGCGCCACGGCTCAATCGTGATCTCTTCGCCGTCGGTGAATTTTCGCATGTGCAGCTGGCAGGTCGTCGCGTGCTCCTGCGGACCGTGCGGGCGGCCGTTCACGACGAGGCTGCACATTCCACAGATGCCCTCGCGGCAGTCATGGTCGAAGGCGACCGGCTCCTTGCCATCGCCGACGAGCTTCTCGTTCAGCACGTCGAGCATCTCGAGGAAGGACTGGTCGCTCGTGATGCCGTCGATGCTGTAGGACTCGAAGCGGCCCGCGGTCTTCGCGTTGTCTTGCCGCCAGACGTTCAGCTTGAACTTCACTTGTAGCTCCTCTGGCTCAACTTGACGTACTCGAACTCGAGCGCCTCCTTGTGGAGCGTCGGCGCCTTGTCGACTCCCTGGTGCTCCCACGCGGCGACGTAGCAGTACTTCTCGTCGTCGCGCTTGGCCTCGCCCTCGTCGGTCGCGCTCTCCTCGCGGAAGTGACCGCCGCATGACTCGTTGCGATCGAGCGCGTCGCGACACATCAGCTCACCGAGCTCCAAGAAGTCCGCCACGCGACCGGCCTTCTCGAGCTCAGGGTTCATCGCCTCGCCCGAGCCGGGCACGCGGACGTTCGACCAGAACTCCTCGCGGAGCGCCGGGATTCGCTCGAGTGCACCGCGGAGGCCCTTCTCGCTGCGGGCCATGCCGCACTCGTCCCAAATGATCTTGCCAAGCTCGCGATGGAACGAGTCCGCTGTGCGCTTGCCGTTGACCTCGAGGAGCGACTTCAGCCGCGTCTCGACCGCCTTCCTCGCGGCCTTCACGTCGGCGTGATCCTTCGTCACGTCCTTGGCGACGCTGATCGGCTTCACGGAGGCGAGGTAGTCGCCGACCGTGTAGGGGATGACGAAGTAGCCGTCTGCGAGCCCCTGCATCAGCGCGCTCGCGCCCAGGCGGTTCGCGCCGTGGTCGGAGAAATTCGCCTCACCGAGGACGAAGAGCCCGGGCACGTTGCTCATCAGGTTGTAGTCCACCCAGAGGCCACCCATCGTGTAGTGGACCGCCGGGTAGATGCGCATCGGCACCTTGTACGGATCCTCGTCGGTGATGTGGTGGTACATCTCGAAGAGGTTGCCGTAACGCTCGGCGATCTTGTCCTGGCCGAGGCGCTGGATCGAGTCGCGGAAGTCGAGGTACACGCCGAGGCCGCCCGGACCGACGCCGCGCCCCTCGTCGCACACGACCTTGGCGGCACGCGACGCAACGTCGCGCGGCACGAGGTTGCCGAACGCCGGGTAACGACGCTCGAGGTAGTAGTCGCGCGCCGACTCCGGGATCTCGCCCGGCTTCTTGTCGCGGTCGGCCGCGTCCTTCGGCACCCACACGCGTCCGTCGTTTCGCAGCGACTCGCTCATCAGCGTGAGCTTCGACTGGTAGTCGCCCTTCACCGGGATGCAGGTCGGGTGGATCTGGGTGAAACAGGGGTTCGCGAAGAAGGCGCCCTTCTTATGGGCGCGCCAGGTCGCGGTGACGTTGCAGCCCATCGCGTTCGTCGAGAGGAAGAACACGTTGCCGTAGCCGCCCGTCGCGAGGATGACGGCGTCGGCGAGGTGCGTCTCGATGCGCCCGTCCTTCAGGTCACGGGTCACGATGCCACGCGCGCGACCGTCGACGACGATGAGCTCGAGCATTTCGTGGCGCGAGTGCATCGTCACGCTGCCGGCCGCGACCTGACGCTCGAGCGCAGAGTACGCGCCGAGCAGCAGCTGCTGGCCGGTCTGCCCGCGGGCGTAGAACGTGCGGGAGACCTGGGCCCCGCCGAAGCTGCGGTTGTCGAGCAACCCGCCGTACTCGCGCGCGAACGGTACGCCCTGAGCGGCGCACTGGTCGATGATGTTAAGGCTGACCTGCGCGAGTCGGTAGACGTTCGACTCCCGGGCGCGATAGTCGACGCCCACCACCGTGTCGTAGAAAAGGCGGTAAACCGAGTCCCCGTCGTTCTGGTAGTTCTTCGCGGCGTTGATGCCGCCCTGCGCGGCGATCGAGTGCGCGCGGCGCGGGCTGTCCTGGTAGCAGAAGCACTGCACCTTGTAGCCGAGCTCGCCGAGCGTGGCCGCGGCAGCGCCACCCGCGAGGCCGGAGCCGACCACGATCACCTCGTACTTCCGCTTGTTGGCGGGGTTCACGAGCTTGAGGTTGAAGCGGTGCTTGTCCCAGCGTTGCTCGATGGGACCGGTGGGGCATTTCGACTGGAGCGCCATGGTGGGTTCGCTACTCCTAAGGGCGGGGATATCGGAGGTTTGACTCGTTTCGAGGCGAAGCGCCAACGGGGCGCGCGATCACTTCACGACGCCGAACAGTACCGCGAGCGGCACCGAGACGAAGCCGACGCAGACGGCCATCGCCACCGCGACGGCGCTCGAGCGCAGCGCGTCGTTGTAGCGGGAGTGGTTCAGGCCGAGCGACTGAAAGAGACTCCACGCGCCGTGGTAGAGGTGCAGCGACAGCGCCCCCTGCGCGACCACGTAGATCGCGGTGCACCACGGCACTTTGAAGCTGCTGACGACGTTCTGGTAGACGTTCGGCAGGCCGTTGGCGTCAAGCGACGGCTGGTAGTGGAGGCCCTTGGTGAAGCCGAGGGTCAAGTGCGCGAGGTGGTAGGCGATGTAGAGCGCGATGGTGATGCCGCTCAGGAACATCGTCTTGGCGGCGTAGTCCGTCGCGACGTCCTTCTTAACCGCGTAGGCGACCGGCCGGGCGGCGCGGTTCATTCGAACCAGCGAGACCGCCGTGGTGACGTGCGCGACGATCGCAGCGAGCAGCACCACGCGCGCTCCCCACAGGAGCGCCGGGGTCGAGTGGAGCATGTGCGAGTAGCCATTGATCGCGTCGGGCCCCATGAAAATCTGGAGGTTGCCGAGCATGTGACCGATGACGAAGCCGAACAGGACGAAGCCCGAGACGGCCATGACCATCTTCTTGCCGATGGTGGTGTTGGTGAGGGACAGCGCCCGCGTGGTCATGCGGGCGTTTTACTCCCTGAAACGTGCCTTGTCAGCAAATCGGGACGCGCTTTCGGCTGTGCCTCCGGGGGGAGCGGCACCGGCTCCGTCGGCAAGTGGTTCCCGGGCCCGGTTCGAGGTAAGGCGACGGAATGAGCGACGAAATCTCCCGCGACGAACGCCCCCATGGCCGCCCCCTCCCTGGAACCGAGGGGCACGGCACCCACTCGGTCGACGTGCTCGAGCGCAGCAGCGTGCCGCGCGACGGCCAGCCGCAGGAGATGAATCGCCGCCTGTTCATGCAGCTCCTCGCCTTCCGCTGCCCTAGCGACACGGCCCCCCGTGAGCTCGCGAGCGCGCTCGGGGCGGCGCTCGACGCGGCGGGCGCGAGCGCGGTGCTCTACGAAGACGTGAACGATCCGCTCGGCCTCGCCCTGCTCAGCTGGAGCGAGGACCCGACCGACTTCGTCGACCGCGTACGGCCCGTCCTCGGGATGTCGGAGTTCCGAACGCTCACGTTCCGACCGGAGCTCACCATGCTCGGCCGCACCTATGCGACCGGCTATGAGGACCGCCTCGATTTCTGGCTGCTCGAGAAGCCCGTGAACAACGTCCGCAACCCCGAGTGGCCCTGGGCAGTGTGGTATCCGCTCCGCCGCACGGGCGCGTTCGCCCGCCTGCCCGGGAAGGACCAGGGGGGCATCCTGCGCGAGCACGCCGTGATCGGCCGCGCCTACGGAGAGGCCGAGCTCGCCTACGACGTGCGCCTCGCTTGCCATGGGCTCGACGCCCACGACAACGACTTCGTCATCGGCCTCATCGGCAAGACCCTGCACCCGCTGTCGCACGTGGTGCAGACCATGCGAAAGACCCGCCAGACCTCGGAGTTCATCGAGCAGATGGGCCCGTTCTTTGTCGGGCGGCGGATCTGGGCGAGCCGTTGACCATGGCGGGGGGCCGCGCTCCGCTCGCCACGGCGCTGGCTCTGGCGCTCGCGACCGTCGGGGCGCTCGCTGCCCGGGCGGCCGCAGCCGACGACGCCACCCCGCCACCCGAGGCCCCGATCGTCACTCTCCGCGTGCCGGGCGACCAGCCGGTCGAGGTAGTCGAAGGGCCGCCCGACTCGAGCCGCGTGATCGTCTACCTGCACGGGCTGTGCGGCGATCCGCTCGCCTTCCGCAGCTGGAGCAGCGCCGCGGCCCGCTTCGGGACCCTGATCTCGCTGCGCGGCGACGAGCGCTGCCCGGACGCTCCCGGCCGCATGAAATGGTCGTACAACCACGACCGAACGAACCGCCGGATCAGCGCCGCAATCAAGCTCATCGACGACGCGCGGAGGGCCCGCGGAGCCGTGCCGCTCGACGGGACGCGGCTCACGGCGATCGGGTACTCGCAGGGGGCGAAGCGGGTCGAGTGGCTGGCCGGGCGCTTCCCCGAGCGCTTCGTGCGAGTGGCGATGGTCGCCGGCGCCTTCAAGCCCAGCCCATGGCGGCTGTCGCGGCACGCGCGTTTCCTCATCGTCGGAGGCGCGCTCGACGAGCGGCGGCACCTCGTCGAGGGCCGCGACGAATTGGCTCGCGCCGGGCTCACGGTGCGCTACCTCGAATTGCCGAAGGCGCGCCACGGCGAATACGGTCCGGAAGGACATGCTGCGATGACAGACGCGCTCGTTTGGCTTTTCAAGAACCTTCCCTAGCGCTACATCACGGGGCCCCAGGGAGATTTCCAAGCCATGAGCGACGTTCGCCAGCAGATCGACGAGCTGATTCACCACCACAAGGTCGTCCTCTTCATGAAAGGGACGCGCAGCTTCCCGCAGTGCGGCTTCTCGGCCCGCGCGATCGAGATCTTCAAGCGCTGCGGCGTGCAGGTGAAAGACGTGAACGTCCTCGCCGATCCGACGATGCGCCAGGGGATCAAGGACTACTCCAACTGGCCGACGATCCCGCAGGCCTACATCGCGGGGCAGTTCGTCGGAGGGAGCGACATCCTCCTCGAAATGTACGAGAGCGGCGAGCTGCAAAAGCTGCTCGGGGTCGAGACGCCTGCCGCTCCGCCCGCGACCGCCCCGCGCCTAACGGTGACCGAGGCGGCGGCGCGTGCCTTCCAGGCGGCCACACCCGACGCCGGCCCGAACGACGTGCTTCGCCTCGACGTGAGCCCGACCTTCCAGGTGGACCTGTTCTTCGGCCCGACGGTGAAGGACGACTTCGTCGTCGAGTCGGCGGGGTTGCGCGTCCACGTCGCGCCCGGGGCCGCCGCGCGCGTCGACGGGGTCACCATCGATTTCGTCGAGGGTCCGAACGGCGCGGGCTTCCGCGTCGACAACCCGAACGAGCCCCCCAAGGTCAAGACGATGACCGTCCGTGAGCTCAAGGCGAAGCTCGATGCGGGCGAGGCGCTCCACCTGTTCGACGTGCGGACAGATCGGGAGCGAGCGACCGCCTCGATTGCGGCGGCCCGCCCACTCGACGACAAGGCCCTCGCGGGGCTCGCCAAAGACGCCCCCATCGTCCTGCACTGCCACCACGGCATGCGCAGTCGGAGCGCTGCCGAGCGGCTGCTCCAGGACGGCTTCCGCAACGTCTACAACCTCACCGGCGGCATCGATGCCTGGTCCGCCGAGGTCGATCCGAGCGTCCCGCGCTACTGAAAGCCCGTTCCCGACGGGGCCGCGACCTCGAAGCAGCGCCGGTGTCCGGCCGAACCACGAGGACCACGCTTCGGAGGGGGCGAGCGTCCTCGACTCGCGAAAACGACGCGGAGTCGGCTGTCAAGTTTGTTGCAAATAAATTCGCCCGTCGGTGTGAAAAGAGTTGAGGCATCCGGCGACGCCGATTAGTTCTTGCCCGTTCCGACCCCCAAGTGGTACCAAAACCTACATAGGTGCACACGGAGGTCGGGACGCGACGAGCGCCTCGCGCCGGTGCTCCGAAGCCCACCTCTCAGAATGATCGGCAGTCCGTAGGGAATCCCCCCGGCCACCGTGGCGTTCGTCCCCCGACAGCCCACACGACGGAGACAGCATGAAGATCGCCCCCTGGTACCTCGCAGCCCTCGCGCCGTTCGCGGCCCTCGGCTACGCCGGCGCGCACCTAGGACACCTCTTCGTGGTGTTGCTGACCGTGGGGATTTTCATGGGGACGCTCACGATCGGCAAGCTCCCCGCGCTGCAGCAGCCGAAGACCGACCCCTGACGGAGCGCTCGCCGCCGGGCGCGCCGCCCCTTCGCCGCGCGCGCCTTCGCCGACGTCCGCGCCCACCGGTCACACACTGGGTGACCGTGCAGCCCTATCGAGGGTAGGCTGAACGGAATGGCCCCCGTCACCCCGCCGCTCCCTGGCCACGAGGCTCGTCCGATCAAGCGCCTCGGCGACTTCTCGCTCGCGGACCTGAGGGCGGTGTCCTTGATCCTCCAGGGGGACTCGGTCATCGACTGGCGTCGCCTCGAGCTCGGCTCCGAGGAGGAGGCTCGTCACTTCCTCGCGACGCAGGAGTTCGACCTGGCGCGCCCATGGGACGTCCAGCGGATCGACACCATCAAGGCCGCCGCCATCGACTACCTGCGGCGCCACATCGGCTATCCGATCTCCCGTCAGGTGAGCGAGGTCCCGACCCTCGAGCTCCTGCGCATCGCCTCGGGCAAGGATGGCCCGCGCCAGCTCACCGCGTGCGTCATCCTGAAGGCGATGCACATCATCCACCACGTCGAGGCGCGTGAGCTTCAGTACTCGCTCGCGCTCTCCGACCAAGAGCTCTTTCGGCTGATCGAGGAGCGTGTCTACCGGCTGGTCGGCCAGATGCTCGCCGAGGGCCTGCCGATCACCGAGTTCATGGGGGGTCGCAAGCGCAAGGACTCGATCTACACGAAGCTCCTGTCGAAGCGCGAGGCGCACTCGTCAGCCGTGTACGACAAGCAGCGCTTTCGGATCGTCACGCGCACGAACGAGGACATCCTCCCGGTGCTGCTCTACCTCACGCACAACCTGTTTCCGTTCAACTACGTGGTGCCGAGCGAGAGCATCAACACCATCTTCCACTTCCGCTCGTTCTGTGACCAGCACGCGCACCTTCAGGCGCTGGCGCGGCAGCTCGACGTCGGTGACTCCTTCACGCCGAGCGACAACCGCTTCAGTGCCCAGGATTACCGCACGATTCACTTCGTGGTCGACGTCCCGGTCCGCGTGCCCGAGGCCGTCCTCGCCACGGCCGCCCCGGAGCAGCGCAA
This sequence comes from Deltaproteobacteria bacterium, assembly GCA_016875405.1. Lineage (GTDB taxonomy): Bacteria > Myxococcota_A > Polyangia > Polyangiales > Polyangiaceae > SYFR01. The sequence continues at coordinate 23,614 of VGRJ01000002.1, forward strand.
GCTCGGCCCGGTGATCTTCGGCTTGTGCGAGTTCCAGATGGCGGACAGCGAGACCGACGAGGCGAACGAGAAGGGCGACGCGAGCCACGACAACTACAAGGAGCGACAGCGCCTCGCGGTGATGCGCCGGCTTGAGCTCGGCCAGCCGCGCCGCCCGCGAAAGAGCCTCCGTCCCCGCGAGTGACCCGCGCCGTACGCGCTCGGTGAGGGCGTCAGAGCAGCCGCGCGACCAGGACGATGAGCGCGAGCAGAGCAGCCGCGCCGCTCGCGAGCAGGGTCACGCCGCGTCGGAAAGCCTCGGGGTGATGGGCGACGAGCGCGCGCTCGTGGAGGAGCCGACGTCGAGCCGCGGAGGACAGCGTGGCGTCGAGTGCCTCGAAACGCGTCACCTCGTCGACGGTGAGGCGCGGGACCTCGTCGTCGGCGAGCGAGCGCAGGGCCGCCTCGGTCGCATCGAGGCGCGCGTGGTCAGCCGACTGGACGGCCTGCGAGCCGGCCTGTTCCTCATCGCGAGCCCGACGAGCCAGCGCGCTGCGGCGCGAGTGCACGTTGGCGATGCTGCGCTCCGCCTCGGCGATCCTTCGATCGACATCGGCGAGCGTCGAGCGACGAGACGCGAGGTTTTGCTCGGCCTCGACGATCTCCTGGGTCGTCCGCGCGCGGGTCGACTCGAGCTCGGTAATCCGGCGGGCGTGCTCGGGCGGTGCGAAGTCCGACTCGCCTGCAGCCTTGGCCGCGTCCTCGTGCGCGACCGTGAGCTCGCGGCTCAGCCGCGCGAGATCGCCCTTCAGCCGCGTGACGGTGGCGGTCACGTCCTCGACCCAGACCTGCGCAATGCGGCGCTCGGGGGTCAGCTGCTCACGAGCCGCCTCCCCTGCTCGGAGCTCCCCGGCGAGCGCCGCGTCGTCGGCGCGGTGCTGCTCTCGCGACCTCGCGAGCGCCTCGCTCGTGCTCTGGACCTGCCCGAACAAGTCGCGCAGCGGTTGGAGCAGCGCGGCGACCTCCTCGTCGTCGCCGACGCGCGCCTCGAACGACTCGAGGAGGCTCCCCATGTCGCGCTGCGCCGCACGACGCGCGCCCTCGGACTCGGCTCGCACCTGCTCGACGAGCGCCGCGAGCACCCTCCTTCGTCGCAGCACGCGGATCGCGTACTTGACCGAGGGCAACCACTCGAAGGGCGGGTCGCCGAACCCGGCGACGAGCCCGACCTCGGCGTCGGTCGGCTCTTTCGTCGGAGCGACCGACGCCGCCTCGGCGCGGCGGGCGCCCGGTTGGCCGCCGGACCGACTCGAGGCGGGCGAGGCCGACGAGGGTGCGGGTCGCGACGATGGCGGCGCGGCGCGCTTCGACGGGGGCTCGTCCTCGAGCTCGACGTCGAGGGAACCCACGACATCGAGAGCGTCGAGCCCGGGGCCGCCCCCGCTCTGAGGCGGACTGCCCGTCTGCTCGCGCGCCGCCAGAGCTCGGCGCTGGGCAGCGCTGCTCGGCGCGGCGGGTTCGAGAGCCCGCTCGAGCTCAAACGACGGGGTCGGCGCCGGACCGCAGGTCGGGCACGACGCCTCGGCCACGGGGCGAGCGGTTCCACAATTCACACAGCGTCGCACGCTCAGGACTTTATCGAATCCACGAGGCTAGGCGCGACCCCTATCGACGACGAGCCGCGGCTCGCGCGCACGCTCCCGTCGCACGAATGCTCGTTGACTCGCGAGCGCGACGAGCGTCAGGATTTACGCTCTTTCGAACGGACCATCGAATGCGCCTGCACCGAAACCAGCTCCCCGGGCTCGCCCGCAACATCGTCAAGGCCCTCGTCGACGCTCGCGACATCGAGCTGCCGGAGGGCGGCCGCGCGCGCGAGGTCGAGCGCGACATCGAGGCGGTGCTGGGACACTACCTCGACCAGGCGGACCAAGCGATGTCACGCGCGCGGGAGATCACCCAGCAGCGCGGGCTCCCGCAGGGCGAGTTCGGCCGCATCAAGACCCTCGCGGCCGAGCAGCTCGGCATCAAGCTCGGGGATGACGCGCTCGACTACGTGCTCGATCAGCTCGTCGAGATGCTGATGCGCTCCTCGAACGTCGATGAAGTGTACGCCGCCGATCATCAGCTCCGCGTCCGCATGAGGCCGTTCGTGGTCGCGGAGGCCGATCTCGACGGCCAGGTCGAGGCCGAGGTCCGCGGCAAGCTTAAGCACGTGGCCGAGGGCACCCGCACCTGGGAGATCGAGTACGCGCGCATCAAGGAGGACATCCGGCGACGCCGGGGCGTCTGACCGAGCGAGGGCACATGGCCGACCAGACGAAGCAGGCCGACCAGACGAAGCAGGCCGACCCGACGAAGCAGGCCGACCCGACGAAGCAGGCTGACCCGACGAAGCAGGCCGACCCGACGAAGCAGGCCGACCCGACGAAGCAGGCCGCCGACGACGTTGAGGGGTTCCTGATGCTGATCGTGTCTTCCCCGTCGGGCGCGGGCAAGACGACGTTGTGCGCGCGCCTGCGGCATCAGTTCCCCGATCTTCGGTTCAGCGTGTCGCACACGACGCGCAAGCCGCGGCCCAATGAGGTCGACGGCCGCGAGTACCACTTCGTCGAAGAAGCCGCCTTCGAGCGCATGATCGCCGAGGGGCGCTTCGCGGAGTGGGCTCGGGTCCATGACCGCTACTACGGGACGTCCGTCGACGAGATCGAGCGGGCCCGTCGGGACGCGCGCGGGATCATCTTCGACATCGACTTCCAAGGCGCGCGTCAGATCCGCGCAACCATGCCCGAGGCCGTCGGCGTATTCATCCTGCCGCCGTCTCACGCGGAGCTCGAGCGGAGGCTGCGCGGCCGCGGCACCGAAGACGAAGAGACGACGGTGCGGCGGCTGGGCAACGCGAAAGGCGAGATCGCGCACTACGGGCTCTTCGACTATGTGGTCGTCAACGACGAGGTCGACGTGGCCGCGCTGCGCCTTACGTCAATCGTGACCGCGGAGCGATGCCGTCGCCAGCGGCATGCCCTGCGCTGCGAGCGGCTCCTCCGCGAAATCCAGGGATTCGAACGCACGCCCTGACGCCACAGCCAGACGAGACGTCGTGTCGTGCGCTGCGCGCTCGCTGCGCTTCGCCCCCACCTCGACGAGTGACAGTCGCACGGAAGTTCGCTAGGAGACGCACGTGGATCCCAAGCCCATCCTGATGGTCGGGTCGATGGCCTTCGACGACCTCGAGTTCCCCGTCCCGACGCCGGACGCCGGCGGCGCGTTGAAGACGAGCTTCGAGGACGTGGTCGGCGGCTCGGCGACTTACGCCTCGCTCGCGGCTTCCGCGTTCGTGCCGGTGCGCGTGGTCGCGGTCGTGGGGCACGACTTTCCCGAGGGTACGCTCGAGACGATGCGAGCGCGCGGCGTCGACACCGCCGGAGTCGAGCGCGCCGACGGCCTCACCTTCCGCTGGAAGGGTCGCTACCACGCGGACCTCGTCAACCGCGACACGCTCGACACGCAGCTCAACGTGTTCGCGAACTTCAAGCCGAAGCTCGCGCCGGGCTACGGGACGTCCCCGCTCGTGCTGCTCGGGAACATCCACCCCGCGCTTCAGCTCGAGGTCCTCGACCAGATGCAGAAGCCCGAGCTCGTCGTCGCCGACACGATGAACTTCTGGATCTCGGGCGAGCCCGAGATCCTCGGTCGCCTGATCGCGCGCACCGACCTGCTCATCATCAACGACGAGGAGGCTCGCCTGCTGTCGGGGATCCACAACCTCGCCAAGGCTGCGAAGGACATCCTCGCGCGCGGGCCCAAGTGCCTCATCATCAAGCGGGGCGAGCACGGCTCGCTGTTCTTCGACTCCGAGGGGGTGTTCGCCGCTCCGGCGCTGCTCCTCGAGCACGTCGTCGATCCCACCGGCGCCGGGGACTCATTCGCGGGGGGACTGCTCGGCTACCTCGGACGGCACGGGCGCTACGATCACGGGGCGATGCGTCGCGCGATGGTCCACGGGACCGCAGCCGCGTCGTTCTGCGTCGAGTCGGTCGGCACGCTCGGCCTTCGCGGACTCAGCCACTCTCACATCACCGAGCGGGTCGAGCGCATCCGCCGGCTCACTCACGTAGGAGACACATGATCATGAAGCACACCCACCTCGGACTTCTGCTCGCGACGACGGTCGCCCTCGGCGCGGCCTGCGGCTCATCCGACGACACCGGCAACACGACGTCGACCGCGTCCGGCGGCGAGCTCACCTGCACGCCCACCGACCCGGCCTGCCCCGCCCTCTCGGTGAACAGTGAGTGCCTCGGCCTCGTCGACAACGCGGGCAAGGATCAGTTCGCGATGCGCCTGTCGCAGCTCGAGGTGACGGCCCCGAAGGCGCTCACCAGCCCGACGGTCCAGAAGGTCGTCGGCGATGGCGTCTACGTGAACCTCCCCGAGTGCAACGTCGCCGGCCTCGGCACGTTCTCACTCGTCGTCGAGTTCGACCTGAAGAGCGGCAAGCTCAAGGCGGGCGGCGCCGCTCCAGCGAAGAGCCCTGCGGAGGGCTACTGCTACGTCACGGACAACACCAACGGCGTCGCCCCGATCGAGGTGAACGCGACCTTCGATGTTCTGAAGTTCACGACCGACGCGATCCCGAAGGTCGTGCTCCCGGTCTACGTCGACGCGTCGGCAAAGAGCGCGGTGTTCCTCCCGGTCACCGGGGCGAAGCTCGAAAACGGCACCATCAGCGCGGATCACAACTGCATCGGCTCGTTCAACGACGCTCCGCCGTCGCAAGGTGGGCTCGACCCGCTGAACAACTGCCTGCCCGAGACCGGCGTCGGCTACTTCAAGAACGACGCGATGCTCACCGGGTCCATCACGATCGAGGAGGCCGACGACGTGAACGTCGACTTGCTGGGGCAGTCGCTCTGCGTGCTCCTCAGCGGAGACGCGGCGAAGTTCGGTGACACGAGCACGCCGAAGAAGTGCAAGCGCACGGGCGGCAAGATCGACCTCGAGGGCGACTGGTGCTCGACGTCGAACAAGGCTGGCGACTGCAAGGATTCATTCCGCCTCGAGGCGCTGCTCGCCGCGAGCTCGGTGAAGGTCCGAACCGACTGCCCTTGATCGGGACCTAGCGCGCGTCGCGCCGCCGCGCCTTGGCCCATGCGAGCGCAGCGGCACTCGAGCCCGCGGAGCCCGCCGTCGCCCCGCGGGCTCGCGCTTGTCCATGAGCCGAGTTCTCCCTAGCCCGAGCGGCCCGAGGGCAAGTACAGTTAGCTGGATGTCCTCTCGCAACCGCACGAGTCGCAAGAAACCGGCTTCCCTTTCGAGCGTCGCCCGCCACGCGGTGCTCGCGCTGCTCTTCATCGTCGCCGCAGGCTGCGGCGGCGGTGGGTGCTCGAGCGGCTGCTCGTGCGCCGGGATGGCGCCACTGCCCGAAGGCTTCAAGCCCGCGAAGCGCATCGAGAACGCCGCGACCCTTCGCTTGACCGACGCCGGCATCGGCTTCCTCGAGAGCAACGTCGGCACGCTCGCGAACAGCCTCCTCGGCGGCGGCTCGCAGAACGGCGTCCTGTCGTTCGAGATCCCGCCGACGAACGGCAGCGCCGGACCCATCAAATACGATGTCTGCAAAAACGGCCCACAGCCGAACGGCAACCCGCCCGAGTGCGTCGCAGAGATCGACCTCGGGAACGCGAAGCTCAGCCTCGAGCCGGCCGCACCGCACAACCTCAAGGTGACGGGGCCGCTGCCGCTACGGCTCCGCAAGCTTCCCCTGAAGATCGAGTACCTCTGCGTACCGGGCCTCGGGTGCGTGAAGAGCGACATCTACGTGACGCTGACCGGCAACGACGCGTGCAGCGGTGACCAGACGATGAGCGAGCTCGACCTCGACGTCGACATCAACATCTCGATTGACGAGAATCAACAGCACTCACGCTACGGCTACTCGAAGGTCGGCGTGAACGTCGGCGTCGACAAGAATCAGCTCCAGGACTCGATCCGGATCTGCGGCGATTTCAGCGCGGTGCTCTTGAACGGCCTGCTCAGCCTCGCCGGAGACCTGCTGCTCGAGCCGCTCATCGACACCATCAAGGATCAGGTCGATCAGGCGCTCTGCATCCAAGCGAATCCAAACATCAGCCCCGCTTGTCCCAGCGGCACGCAGGACGTCGGCGGGATTTGCCGCTACGGCACCGACGACAAGGCCGAGTGCGCGTCGATCGCGCTCGGGACCGAGGGCAAGCTCGACGTCGGCGCGCTGCTCGGCAGCATCAGCCCGGGCGCGAGCGGCAGCTTCGACTTCCTGCTCGCGGCAGGCGGCCAGGGCCTGCGCAACGACAACTCGGGTCACCACTGGGGCGACCTGAACCCGGTCGCGAACGGCATCACGCTCGGCATGTACGGCGGCACCGAGCCCACAGCGGTGTCGGGCTGCGTCCCCCTCATCCCGAGCATGCTGCCCACCGGGATCCCGGTCCCCGATGAGGTGCTCGGCAACAGCGTAGGCGAGTGGCCAACGGACGGAGCGCCGCACTTCGGCCTCGCGCTCTCGGAGCGCTTCGCCAACTACGCCCTGCACCAAGTCTTCAACTCGGGCGCGCTGTGCCTCGGCATCTCGGCCGATGCGATCGGCACGCCGGTGACGAGCACGATCCTCGGCCTCGGGCTCGGCGCGAAGTCGCTCACCGAGCTGGGCAAGCAGAAGCAAGCTGCCAGCGTCGCGTTCCTCCTGCGACCGCAGAAGCCGCCGACGATCGCGTTCGGCAACGGCACCGACATCGAGAAGGACCCCCTGCTCGACATCCAGGTGCCAAGCATGGCGATCGACTTCTACGTCTGGTCGCTCGATCGCTTCATCCGCGCCATGACGGTAACGACCGACCTCCAGGTGCCCGCGAATTTGAGCGTCACGCCCGAGGGGCTCACGCCGGTCATCAAGGCGATCAAGCTCTCGAATACCTCGGTGTCGAACCACGAGCAGCTGCTCCGCGACGATCCCGCTGCGATCGCCGAGGCGCTCGAGGGCCTCGTCGGCCAGCTCGTCGGCGGCGCGCTTGGCGGCGCCTTGAGCCCGATCGACCTCAACGGCTCGCTCGCGAGCCTCGGCCTCACGCTCCAGATCCCCGAGAGCATGAACGGCAAGGGTTCGCCCGGCCTCCGCAAGCTCACCAAGGGCACCGATGATTTCCTCGGGATCTTCGCTGCGCTCGGGCTCGCCACGCCTCCGCCGATGATGAAGTCCTCGACCAAAGCGGACGTGCTCGGCTTCGAGGTCGATCCCGCGGGTCTGCGCCTCGAGACGTGGACGCCGCACAACGCGCCGCGTGCGCGCCTCCGGCTCGGCTCTTCGCTCGACGACGGGACCCGCGCCATCGAGTGGCAGCACCGCGTCGACAACGGCCCGTGGCGGCCCTTCGCGAGCGAGCGTGAGCTCGACCTGCGCGATCCGGTCCTCCGCAACCAGGGCGTCCACAAGATCCAGGTCCGCTCGCGCGTCGTCGGCGAGCCGATGACTCTCGATCCGGAGCCGGCGCTGATCGAGCTGCGCGTCGACGCGATGCCGCCCGAGGTGCGCGTCGTGCGCGAGGCGAACCGTCACTTCCGCGTCGAGGCCTCCGACCTCGTCAGCGGCGATGAGGTCGAGGTGCGCGTGCGCCTCGGCATCGGGAGCGACGCCGAGTCCGCCGAGTGGGGCGAGTGGTCGGCTTGGCAGCCCGTCGCCGAGCTCGCGAGCATCGCCTACGATCAAGCGACGCTGGTCGAGGTCGAGGCGCGCGACGAAGGCGGCAACGTCGGCACCGTCTCGCAGGCGCTGATCCGGGGCCAGGCCTCGGGCGCCGCCTCTGGATGTCAGTGCGCGATCGAGCCCGGAGCGCAGGCTCCGACGAACGGCCTCGGCCTCGCGGCGTCTCTGCTCCTCGCGGGTGCGTTCCTCTTCCGCCGCGGCGCGCTCACGGTGCGACGCGCCTCCCTCCGCATCGCGACCGGCCTCGGCCTCGTGATCGCTGTCGGCAGCGCGCCGGGATGCTCTTGCAGCGCCGAAGAGACGAAGACCGAGCCGCTCACCGGATGTCGCGCGCGAGGTGATTGCGAGGTCGTGCAGCCGGGCCTCATCGGTGCGTACAGCTCGGTCGCGGTCGCGGGCGATGGGTCAGTCTGGGTGGCGGGGTACCTCGAGGGGAACTGGGATCCAGACTACGGCTACAGCTACGGCGACCTCGTCGTCGGGCGCGCGAACGACTCAGCGGCCGTCGAGTGGAAGGTCGTCGACGGGACCTCGCCGGACGAGGAGGTCGATCCCGAGGTCTACGACCCGCAGGGGTTCCGCGGGGGGAAGACGGACAGCGGCGACGACGTCGGGCAGTGGACGAGCATCGCCCTCGACGCAACCGGTGCGCCCGGCGTCGCCTACTACGACGCCACGAACCGCGCCCTGAAGTACGCGCACGCGACCACCGACGGCTGGTCGGTCACGACCGTGCAGTCCGGGGCGAGCGGCAGTGACTACGGCACCTACGCGAAGCTCGCCTTCCTCAACGGTCGGCCGACCATCGCCTACCACTTCATCGAGGCCGGTAGCGGCGGGGCCGTGAGCGGTGTGCGGCTCGCGACAGGCAGCGATGCGGCTGGTGGCGCGTGGTCCTTCGAGGACGTCGTCGCCGACAAGAAGACACCCTGCAAACCCGCGCTGTGCGGTGCCGGTCAGCAGTGCCTCGTCAGCGGCAAGTGCGTCGCGAAGAAGGACGGCTGCGACTCCTGCGGCGCCGGCGCCGAGTGCGTCGACAACGGCATGGGCGGCCAGAGCTGCGAGCCGGTGCGCGGCGCGTCGGATCTCGTGACCTACCCGAATGAGGTCGGCCTCTACGTCTCGATGGTCGTCGGCAACGACGGCGCGCCCCGCGTCGCCTACTACGACCGCACGCGCGGTGACGTGCTGCTCGCCACGAAGAACGGCGCTGCTTGGACGACGCTGGTCGTCGACGGCTCGGACGGGACGAAGGATACGGGCGACAAGGGGATCGGACTGTCGCTCGCGAGCGACGACAAGGGAGACCTCCACCTCACGTACGTCGACGGGCTGAGCGAGTCGCTCGTGCATCGAAAGGTCCAGGGCGGGACGACGCTCTCGCCGGTCGAGGTCGTTGACAACGGGCTCGGCGCGAACGACGGTCATCACCTCGTCGGCGACGACTCGAACCTGTTCGTGACGCCGGGAGGCGAGCTGCGCGTCAGCTATCAGGACGCCACGACCGGGACGCTGGTGCTGGCGACGGGAACGCTTAGCGGCGACAAGTACGACTGGAAGACGCAGGTGATCCAGCAGGAAGGCTTCGCCGGCTTCTTCTCGAAGCAGTTCGTCTCGAAGGGCGCCTACCGCATCGCCAACTGGTGGCGCGTCGGCAACCCGCTGCCGAAGGGCGACGTCCGCTTCGTCGCCCCCTGAGGCTCGGGGCGCACCTCGGGCGCGCGCGATCGCTCGAGCGCGCCACTCACGAAAGTTTGGCCCGACGACGCGCCTTCCGGTAGCGAGTACGGCATGTCGAAGGTCGAGATGCTGATCGAGCTGCGAAAGATGCTTCACGACGTGTTCGTCGCGCGTGCGACAGGCGCATCGCACCCGAAGATGACCCGAGCCCACGGCTACGTGGACGGCTACATGCGGGCGCTGCTCGAGTCCGGCGCCGCGACCAAGGACGAGCTGCTCGCGCTCGTCGCCGAGGAGCGCGCGGTCGTGAGCGGCCCGGCGACCGAGGCGGTCGAGGTCGACACCGCCGCAGCCTGACTCGACGTCAGTAGGCACGAAGCGAGGAGCGCTGCATCGACGACGCGAGCGCCTCGTTCGGTTTTTGGGGAAATGAGACGAGGCTTGGCCCCGCAGGCGTCTGTTGGCGTGGCCGAAACCATGTGGGAGGCCTGTCAGGGGCCACTAGATTCACGATGCTTCGCACCCCTTCAGATAGAGTCATGAAGACGAGGACATTGCTCGTCAGCATTCTCGCGACCGTCGGCGGATTTTCCTCCACCGGCTGCACGCGGTACCAAATCATCCAACAAACCGGCAAGAGCAGCGCCTTCGTCGTCCGAACGAAGTTCGGCAATGCCTCCATCTGGCATTGTGACGCGACGGCTGGTGACCCGGTTTGCTTCGAGTCGACGAAAGCGCGGCGAAAATGAGGACGTCCGGTCCCATTCTCGCATTGGTTTTCGCCGCAAGCGGATGCGCGGCGGTTTCCTCCACGGCTGGGGATGCGGAGGCTCCAAAGACCGATCTCTGGCATGTCGAAGAGACCTGCTTCTTGGGTCTGTGCGGCAACTCGACCGTTTGGTATTGCACGGCACCCGCAGGGAAGAATCGCGCCGAGTGCGTTCAGGCGAGAGAAGTTCCCGTGCCTCGCACCGGCAGCAGTCAGTTTCGTTGAGCCCGCGAAACATCGCCAGCGCTAGGTGACGCCGCAGCGCTTATCGAGGTCTTCTACGCTCGGCAGCGACGGCACTCGGCCCTGGGCAACATGTGCCCTGCGCGGTTCGAGCGTACGCCCGCGAAGTAGGCGACGGCGAGTTAGGCAACTTGTTCACTGAACCGGGGCACGCTCATCTTGCCAAGCCGATGGCAGACGGTTTGCGCCGGCGGGTGCCCTTAACCCTGGCCCGTCGAGGTTCGTTCGGCTTGAGTCCCATCCCCGTCTCCGCTTTGCCCCAAGCTTCCATCAGACCGAAGCGGCAACTGCCCCGAGGCACAAGGATTTCGCCGTCATCGATGAGTCCGTCGAGGTCCGCCTCCCTCGCGCTATTGGCAAAAAACTCGTGAGCGCCGGAACGGCGTATCGTGCGGCAAAGTTCAGAAGCTGGCACGTTGGTGCTCGCTCAGAGCGAGCGGTCGGCGATCGCGCGCAGCACCTCGTCCGCTGCATGCACGTCGTCGACCGCTACCGCGATCGGCGCTCCGCGGCGCGGCACGAACACGAGGGAGTGCGCCCCCCCTCGCCCCACCCCAATCCCGGACAGCAAGAAGTCGAGGGCAAGGCCGACGCCGAAGACGCCGGCGCCGAGCGCCACGAGCGAAGGCGAGCGACTCCACACTCCGTCGCTCGCGAGCGAGACGCCGAGGTAGGTGCCGAGCGAGAGCGCGCCAAGCCCCGCGTAGAGCCCGAGCCGCGGATACGCAACCTCGCGAGCCGCGGAGGCGAGGTTCGCGAACGGGATCGAGAGCTCGCGGGTCCGCAGCGTTCGACCGAGCAGCGCGAAGCTCAACGTGACGTAGATCCCGGAACCATCGACCCGCACTTCGGAGCGGCGCTCGCAGCGCAAGAGGACGTTCGCGCCGAGACGCGCGAGGAAACGCAAGGCAAGCCAACCCGTCACGCCCGCGAGCACCATCCCGATCCCCCCCAACGGACGCGGCGCCCCCTGCCCCACCACCTGCGCGCGGCGCGCGTGGAGCGACCGTCGGGTCGGCGCGCGAACCGGCACCTCGCCCTCGCCTGGAGCGGCGCTGTCGTCCTCCTCGCTCGGCTCGCTCGTGGGCTCATCGTCTTGGTCCGACCCGAGGGCATCGCCGTCGTCGAGCGCGGGCGCGAGGCGCTCCGCGAGATCGCGCAGACCTGGATCGAGCAGCTCGCCGACCAGCGTCGAGAGCGCCTCGATGGCCGCAGGAGAGGCACTGCGCGCGAGCGCAGCGAGGGCGACGATGGCCTCCGCGCGCGCGTCCCCGGTACCTTCGGCGTCGAGCGCTCGGACGCGCCGCCCGATCCCGCGCCAGAGCGGATCGACGTCGCTTGCACCGAGGACCCCGTCGAGCTCGGAGAGCGCGTCGAGCACGGTCGTCGCCGCGAGCCAGGTGAGCCGTGCGGCGAGCTCGTCGACGCGCGCGACGTCGGCGGCAAGCGCGTCGGCCACCACGTGATCTGCCACGCCATGCGCCAAAAGTCGTCGAAGTGCCGCGCGCTCGTGCGCGACGAGCGCGGGGCGGTCGGTCTCGAAGCGTCGGAGGAGCCCCACCACGTCGAGCTCGCCTGCTTGGCCTTCCAACGCGTCGAGCCCCTGCTCCTTCAAGAGCTCGTCGAGCCCATCGCCGAGCCGCGTCCTGCGCTCGTCTGCGGCCGAGAGCGCGAGGGTCCTCAGCACGGCGGCGAGCGCCGTGCGGCGAGGGTGATTGGAGATGGCGACCTCGGAGCTCATCCGCCTCGGGAGAGGGTCTTCGACCGGCGACGTGGTGGGGTCAAGCCCTCGCTCTCGGTCACTGTTTCTGGAGCGAGAGGAAGCCGCCGACGAGGTTCAGGATGCGGCGAAGCTGCACGTTCGTGACGACGACCTCTCCCACGATCTTCCCGTCGCGCGCCTCGAAGGTGGGCTTGTCGAACCAGGGCGCGAGGATCGGCGGATCGCGCACCTCCTCGATGGCCTCGGCCAGCTCGCGCGACGTCGCCTCGGCCGCAGCGGGGTTCGTATCGGTGGCCTCGAGCTTCAGACTGAGCGCCTCTCCGCTTGGCGTCGCCGTGAGGCGGAGCAGCGCGATGCTCTTCGGAAATCGAAGGGGCGTGTGCATGAAGGCGCGCCAAGGAGTGCGCAAGGTGGCCGCGAAGAGCGTCGACCCCGACTTGTTGAAGCGCAAGTCCTTCGCCTGGCGCAACTGCTCTTCGGCTTCGGCCGGGGCGACGACGACGACGTGTTTGTCGGCCCGCAGCGACACCCGCTGCGCCCCACCTGCGCCGAGCACGCCGAGCGGTGCCGGCGTCCGCGTGAGCCATTTTCCTGGGGGATCGCTCGCGGCCATCGCGGTCTCGATCGCGCGCTGCATATGACCGACGCCGACGTTGTAATCGACGACCGCGACGACGACGCGCGCGCTTTGCATATGCGGGCCGGTCAGCCATACATGATCAAAATCACGTAGCGCGTCGAGGTTCGTACCCCCGAGGAGCTCGCGCCACTGGGGGATCCTCGCGAGCAAATCGCCAAACAGCGGACCGAGCTCGTGCCGACGGACGACGTCGGTCGCGAGGTAGATCATCACGTTGGTGGCCTTCGCCTGCACCGCGCCTGGCTGTCCCGCCAGCTTCGTCGCATCTTCGATCGGCGCCGCGGAACGCCCCGCGGGAGTGGCGCTCGACGACGCGGAGGGTGCGGGCCCTGCGACCGCCTGAGCCGACGCGCTCGACGTAGGGGCCGGTGGCGCCGCCGACGCGCTCGCCGTCGCCGAAGCGCTCGCCAATCGCTCACGCTCGGCCTTGTCGCGTTTCTCACGCTCGGCCTTGTCGCGTTTCTCACGCTCGGCCTTGTCGCGCTTCTCACGCTCGGCCTTGTCGCGCTTCTCAAGCTCGGCCTTCTCACGCTCGGCCCTCTGGCGCAGCGCCGTCGCCTCGGCCTCCTCATCGACCTCCGGCTCGACGGGCTCGGGCGCCTGCTCGGCTTGCGGCGGAGGTGCCTCGTCCTCGAAGCCCATGTCGAGGTCGATGGGAACGACGACCTCCTCCGAGAGCGGCGTTGGAGCCTCCTCCATTCGCAAGAGCCCGCGCAACCACGGCGGCACGAGCGTCGGCGCGAGCGGCAGGTGCGCGAGCAACGCGACGGCGACCGCCACCCGAAACGCCCGACGAGGCGAGGCCGCGAGACGCCACCACCCGTCGACTTTGAGCGCGTCCGGTGTGGACGCCCCGCCGCGCACATGCGTCCCAGGCACCACAGCGGACCTTAGCACGAGGCCGAAGTGCGCGAACCCAATGGCACTCCTGGCTGGCACGGGTTTGGCCAGAAACTGGCTCGGAGCGAACGATGCAGCTACTAGAACCAAGCCTTAGCAGGCAAGACGAAGAGGCAGGGGAATCGATGGCGTCGAAGGAATCGAGCGGCAAGGGGAAGCCGTCGCCGGGAAAAAACCGGCGTGTGAGCTCCCTGAGCGGCATCGATCGCATCGAGCCGCCCGCGCGGAGCCCCATGCCCTCCGGCTCAGGCAACGCGCGACCGCGCGGAGGTGACGAGCCTCCCGGACCGCCCGCGCCCCGGGGCCGCGGAGCGGCCGCGACCGTCGTCGGCGCCCTCGTCGGCGTGATCGTCGGCGCCGGCGGGATCGGCGCAGTCTCCTGGGCGAGCGGCTGCGGTGAGCGTGCCGCGAACCAGGCAGCCGCGTCGGCGACCGCTTCGGCGACGGCGAGCCCCGAGCCCACCGTCGCGCCGACCGCGCTCGCCTCCGCCGAGGTGCCGCCGCCTCCCGACGACGCAAACGAGCCCGAGGTCGCCGAGCCCGACGCCCCAAAGGCCCCCGTCGAGGAGAAGCCTTGGTCGGGACCATGGCTCGGCGCAATGGCCCAGGTCACGCCGGTGTATCCGACGGCGCGCTTCTCGAAGAACCGGCTCGGCTACTTGCGTCGTGGCGCGAAGGTCGCGGTCAACGACAAGCCGATCCACACCGACTCGTGCAAGCAGGGCTTTTACGCGCTCGTCGATGGCGGCTACGTTTGCGGCAAGTACGCGACCACCAACGTCGAAGACAGCCGCGTGAAGCTCGGCGTGAAGCCCGCCGATCTCGAGGGCATGATGCCCTACAAGTACGCGTACAACACGGCGCACGGCACCCCGCTCTACGCCCAGGTCCCGTCGCGGGACGACATGCAGCGCTACGAGCCCTACCTCAAGGAGCCCGACAAGAAGAAAGGCAAAGACGACACCTCGGACAAGGCAGACAAGGCCGAGAGCAGCGACAAAGCCGACAAGAGCGACAGGGCCACGAAGGGCGACCACGGAGCGAAGGGCTCGAAGAGCGCGAAGGCCGAGAAGGCCGAGAAGGCCGAGAAGGCCGAGAAGGCCGAGAAGGCCGAGAAGGCCGAGAAGGCCGAGAAACCCGACAAGGTGATCGAGAAGGCCGATCAGCCGCGGCCCGACGACCCCGACGCGGTCGACGCTCCGAGCGCGCCGGCGAAGCCGACGGTGAGCGCGTCCGCGGTGCCCATCGAGGTCCCCGTCCCGTCGGCGTCTCCGATAGAGGCGGCGCCCGAAGAGGACAAGCCATGGTGGCAGCGCGACACCAAGGACAAGCCCCTCGACATCAAGCTAAGCGACCTCGAAGAGAGCGACGGCACGCTCGCGAAGCGCATGGTGAAGGGCTTCTTCGTCGCGATCGATCGCGGCTTCTCGTGGAACAACCGGCTCTGGTGGAAGACCACCGATGGGCTCATCGCGCCGAGCGACCGGATGGTGATCCCGAAGACGCCCGACCTGCGGGGCTTCGACATGCGCGCCGGCGTGAAGCAGGTCGCGTTCGTCCGCGTGAGCCAGGCATCGCGCTACGAACGCCGGAAGGACGGCAAGAGCTTCTCGAAGAAGGGAAAGGCCGTGCGCTTCACGTCCTTCGCGCTGACCGGTAACACCGAGCTCGAAGCGAAGCAGCGCTACTTCGAGACGTCGGAGGGCTTCTGGCTGCGTGAGTCCGACATCGCGGTGACCGAGCCCGGGCCACGTCCCGATCGCATCGGGACCGACGAGAAGTGGGTCGACGTGAACCTGACGCGCAAGACCCTCGTCGCGATGCTGGGCGACAAGCCGATGTACGCGGCGCTCGTCTCGCCCGGAAAATCCTCGCCAAACAAGGACAAGGATCACCGCACGAAGACGGGCATGTACCGCATCCGCGAGAAGCACGTCGCGACCACGATGGACGGCGACGGCACCTCGGGTGGCGACCTCCCCTACAGCATCATGGATGTGCCGTACGTCGAGTACTACGACGGCTCGTACGCGCTCCACGCGGCGTTCTGGCACAACAACTTCGGACGCGAGCAGAGCCACGGGTGCGTCAACCTCGCGCCGGCCGACGCGAAGTGGCTGTTCTTCTGGACCGAGCCTGCGCTGCCGAAGGGCTGGCACGGCGTGTGGTCGAGCGAGAAGCGCCCCGGCAGCTGGGTCGTCATTCACGAGTAGCCTTGACTCCTCCGCGCCCCCGCGAAAAGTCACGGGCGCGATGGATCAGCTGACCGCTCACCTTGACCGAGGTTGGGACCTCGCGCAGGGCGGCGACGCGCGCGGCGCGATGAGCTCGGCTCGCCGCGCGCTCGAGCTCGCGCCGGACTCGCCCGAGGCCTACAACCTGCTCGGCTACGCCGCCTCGCTCGACGGAGACTGCGACGAGGCGGTCGAAGCCTACGAGCAAGCTATCGCGCTCGACGATGGCTACGTCGAGGCCATGCTGAACGCGGCCGAGCTCTACGTGCATCCGCTGCGCGATTTTGAGCAAGCGCTCGAGCTGTGCGAGCGAGTGCTCGAGCTGTCGGAGTACGACGACGAGATCGTCGACGCCCACCTGCTTCGGTTCGAAGCGTACTGGGCCATGGGTGACGACGACAACGCGAAGCAGGCGCTCTCGCGACTCGCGCGCGGACCCTATGAGACGGCGGCCCAAAACTTCCTCGTCGGCCGGGCGTGGGTCGAGCTCGGTGAGCACGAGCGAGCAAAGCCCCTGCTCGCGGCGGCGCTCGAGGCGGACCCGCACAACCCCGAGGCCTGCTACTACGCCGGCGTCCTGGCCGAGGCGCAAGGCGACCGCGCGCAGGCCAATGCGCACTTCCTTCGCGTTCGTCAGCTTGAGGCCGACGTCGGCCTGCCGTCGTGGTCCCCCGACGAGCGAGCCTTCATGGCGTTCGTCGAGCGCGCGACCGGCACCCTACCCACCGAGCAACGGGAGCTGCTCCGCAACGCGGAGGTGTTCGTGGTCGACCTCCCCGGTCCGGAGATGATCGTCGACGGCGTCGACGTCCACGCCCTCGCGATGCTCGACCTGCTCGCGCCGACCCCGCCAGCGAAGGTGGTAAGCGGAGGCCGACTGCGTGCCTTCGTCTACGCGATCAACGTGATGCGTACCGCCGGCGCGCTCGATCGGGTTGAAGACACCATCCGCGAGGCGCTCGAGCGCGAGCTCGGCCACCTCGTCGAAGAGCTCGGCGGCCCCTCCGGCACGAACTAATCACTCACTCTCGCCTGCTCGCCTCGACGGGCCCCTCGGGCAACACGCGGCGACTCCCTCGTCATGGAATGCGAGAGGCGAGCCCGAGCGATCTCGGACCCGCCTCTTTCGTCGGGGCAACGAGCGTGAGCCTCAGTCGTCGTAGGCCTCGTCCGACGCGTCCTCGGCGTCCTCCGAGCGCAGCACGGGGAGCCGACGCTTGCCGACGGGACCCTCGTCGACGTAGTCGCGGAGCGCCATCATGTCGCGGAGTGCCTCGAGCTTCGCGAGGGCGCGAACCTCGACCTGACGGATCCGCTCCCGGGTGAGGTTCATGATCGCGCCGACGTCTTCGAGCGTCGTGCCGCCGCGGTCCGCCACGTCGAGCGCACAGCTCTCGTTCATCTGCCAGACCTCGAGGTCCGGGAAGTTCAGCTTGATCGCACCGGTGCGCGGCGAGACGTCCAGGTACAGGTGGTACTGGCACGAGACGAACGGGCACGGCCGCTCGGTGCCAAGGCACTCGGCGCGCGTCTTCGGCTTCTCGTAGTCGTTCTCGGGGTAGAGCATGCGGCCGAGCTCGAGCTCGCGCTTCGTCATGCGCTTCACGCTAATGGTGCGCGCGCGCACGGCACGCTTGCGTCGCGAGCGCCGCTGCTCACGCGTCACCGCGGTGTCCGCGGTCTGCACGTTGCGCACGAGGTTGCCCTGAACCGCGAGAGGATCCACCGCCTCCACGTCAAGCACTCCTCCTACCAACGCATCCCTGATCTTGTCCGTGTCCGTAGCCATCGTTGCCTCCCGTTGCCCTTCCAAAGCGCGCACGAAACCCTCGCCGTGCGCGACGCACAGTCGTCCCCCATCGAACCCGCTCGCGCGGGCGTTGCCTCATGTGTGCGGGCTCGAAAGCCTCGCTCGACTGCCTGTCGTTCGCCGCTCCGTGAGGAGTCGGCTCGTGTCTCGATGTCGGTCCGTCAGGACGCGGCAGCCTCTCCCGTGGCAGCCTCGTCCGGCTCTTGAATCAGGCGCTCCTCGATCTTCTCGAGGCGCGCGAGCAGGTCGTCGGCGAGAGCCCGCGCGCGAGCGATGTCCGCCTTCACTGCGCGAATCCCCGGAAGGGCCTGCGCCTGGTCGGCCGTGGCGCGCTGATCGACGTTGCGATCGAGCGCGTTGAACACCTTGTCGAGCGTGGTCTCGAGCTCCTCGATGTCCCCGCGGACAAAGAGGATCTGCTTCTGGATGTCCTCGATCGTGATGTCCTTCTCCATCAGCTCCTTGATGCGGAGGATCTGGCGAATGACACGGACCGGGTACTTCCCCTTGGAGCCCTGATGCTTGCCCTTGCGACCGACGCGCACGCTGCGCGGCAGCAGCCCGAGCTGCACCCACTTCCGGAGGGTTGCCTCCCCGAAGCGCACTTCCTGCGCCTCGAAGAAGGAGAGGAGGTCGGCGGACGTGATGCCCCCCGAGTGGTCGCGTTCGACCTGCTCGAGGACGCTCTCGGCTACCTTGCCCATCTCGATTCGCCCCTCAGCTGGCCGAAGAATGACCAGCCTTGAAGTGAGGACGAATGTATTCCACTCAATGGACTCCAGTCAAACGAGACCCGCGCAAACTTTTGCGCAGCACCTTGCACGTCCAGCGATTTTGCCGAGGAGCAGCGCTACGCGGACATTAATTGTCCAAATCGCAACCTTGACCGTGGCGCCACCGGGTGCCCGCGAATTTGACTTCGCGAGCGTACAAGTCCTTGATCTCACTCGTGGTTGAGGAGCCGCTCCGCACGATGCGCGACGTGACCGCGCGCGGCGTCCGCATGCGCGTCATCGAGGCGGGCGAGGGCCAGGGGCCGCCCCTCGTCCTCGTGCACGGATTCCTCTCGACGCACCTCGAGTTTGACGAGCTGATCGAGCGCCTCGCCCACCATTTCCACGTGATCGTGCCCGATCTCCCTGGCTCGGGGGACAGCGAGAAGCCGAGCCCGGCGCGCTATGTCTACGGCGTCGAGACCTTCGCAGAGACCGTCGCGGACCTCATCTCTGCGTACGGGATCGGCCGCGCGTTCGTGGCCGGACACGGGCTCGGCGGAGCGGTCGGCATCACCCTCGCGGCGCTGCACCCCGAGCTCGTGAACCGGCTCGTCTTGGTCGCGCCGCTCTGCTACCCGTTCGCGGCGCGCGCGATCTTCCGCGGGCCGCTCATGCCGATCGTCGGCAGCGTCGTCTTCAAGCAGTTCTTTGGGTGGCGTGCGTTCCGCACCTACTTCCGCGAGTGGGTGTATCCGCCCGAGTTTCCTCTGCCGGAGCAGATCGCCGCCAACTTCGAGGCCTTCAACAGCCCCTCCGGTCGCGAGAGCGCCTACGCTGTTCTCGAGAGCATGCTCGACACGCGCCCGACCGTCGCGCGCATCACGCGAATCCGGAGGCCGACGCTTGTCACCTGGGGCCGTGAGGACCGCGTCTTTCCCGCTCACCACGCCCTCAAGCTCGCGCGCGAGATCCCGGGCGCGCGTCTCGAGTTGTTCGACGCCGGGCACGCGCCGCACGTCGAACGCCCGGACGACTTCGCGCTGGTGCTTCGACAATTCTGCGAAGGCAGGCGCGGATGACGAGGGCCGCGCTCGCGTGGCAGCGGTTCCGCGGGAATCGCCCCGCGATGTTCGGCCTCGTGCTTCTCGTCGCGGTCGTGGCCTTCGCGGTCTTCGTGCCGCTCGCGTGGCCTCACGCCCCGAACACGAGCGACTTCTCTCTGCCGAGCAGCGACGTCGGCGGGCCTCCGCCGCCGAGCTTCGCTCACCCACTCGGCGCCGACCCGATCTTTCGCGACCTCGTCGCGCGCCTCGCCGCGGGAGCCCAGCTCTCGCTCGGGCTTGCGGCGGTCGCGACCCTGCTCGCCGTAACCCTCGGCACCGCCGTCGGGCTCGGGGCCGCGGTCACCGCCGGGACGCGCCTCGCGCTCATCGACCGCATGGTACTCCGCGCGATCGACGTCGCCCTCGCCTTCCCCTACCTGCTGCTCGTCACCGCCGTGGGCGTCTCGCTCGACCGCGCGGGCCCGCTCGCGATCGCGGTGACGCTCGGCGCGACAGGCTGGGTGGGCCTCGCGAGGCTCGTCCGTGAGAAGGCGGTCTCGCTCTTCGACTCCGAGCATGTGCTCGCGGCGCGCGCGCTCGGGGTCGCGACCCGGCTCGTCGTGTGGCGCCACGTCTTGCCGGGTCTCCGCGGACTCTTGCTCGTTACGGGGTCTCAATCGCTCGGGCAGATGGTGCTCGCGGAGGCCGTGCTCGGCTACCTCACCGTCGGCGTCGGCCCGCCACGCTCGAGCCTCGGTCGCATGCTTCAGGAGTCAGAGCACTACCTCGGCGCGCAGCCGATGCTCGTCGCCGCGCCGGCGCTGGTGATCGTGCTCACCGTGCTCGGGATCGCGCGCGTATCCGATGGACTCGGGGAGGTCCTCGAGCAGCGCGCGCGCTCGTCACCCGCGAGGTTGCCCGTCGACGCGCTGGTCCTCGGTGGCCTGTTGACTGCGATGCTGGGGCTCTCCGAGCCCGAGCGCCTCGAAGCCCCGCTCGCGACCTCGCCCGTCACGGACGACACGCTCCGGCTCGCGACCGCCGCGACCCCGGCCGCGCTCGATCCGGCGCTCGCATTCGATGGTGCGACGCTCGCAGTAGACGAGCTCGTCCACGCGCGGCTCGTCGGTCGAAACGCTCTGGGCGAGCTACGGCCAGAACTCGCAGAGCGCTTCCTCGTCGAGGCCGAAGGCACGCGCGTCCGGGTCGTGTTGCGCCGCGACCTTCGCTTCCACGACGGCGAGCCGCTCGTCGCCGCCGACGTGAAGCGCTCGATCGAACGCGCGCTGCACCCGAGCACCCCAAGCCCGGGAGCGAGCTACTTCGAGGCGCTCGTAGGGTTTGAAGCCTATCGCAGTGGCCGAGCGCGCGAGCTCACCGGGATCGAGGTGGTGTCGGAGCTCGAGGTGCTGTTCAAGCTCGCGAGACGAGACGCGTCCTTCCCAGCCCTGCTCGGCCTCGGCTTCGCGTCGCCGGTGTGCCGCAGCGCGAGCGCCGTCGCGGAGCCTTCGTCGCCGGCGACGTGCGGCGCAGGTCCGTACCGTCTCGTCGAGCACGATGAAGAGCGGATCGTGCTCGAGCGCTTCGATGCGTTCGTTGGCGAGCGCCGCGGCCGCGCTCGTAGGCTCGAGTGGCTCGTCGGCGTCCCGGTGAGGACGCAGCGCTATCGCTTCGAGCGCGGGGAGCTCGACCTCCTCACCGAGGCGAGCGGCATCGACACGCAGCGCTTCGTCGCCGACCCGCGCTGGTCGTCGCAGGTGACCTGGCTCGAGCAACCCGTCGTCGACGGCATCTTCCTGAACACCCGCGTCGTGCCCTTCGACGACCCGCACGTCCGTCGCGCCGTCGCGCTCGCCGTCGACGCGTCGGTGCTGCCCCGCCTGAGGCCGAGCCTCACGGCCGCGACGCGGATCCTGCCGCCGGGCATCGCTCGACCGACGAACGGTCCGGAACGTGTCACGGACCTCGCCGCGGCGCTTGAGGAGATGCGTATCGCCGGGCACCCGTTCGATCCGGAGAGCGGCGTGGGTGGGTATCCGTACACGATCGACTACATCACGGTGCCCTCGAGCCTCGACCAGGCCGTCGCCGAGGTGTACCAGCAGCAGCTCGCTCGGATCGGGCTGCGCATCCACATCCGCCTTCTCAGCTTCGCGAGCTACCTCGCCGAGCTCTCGCGCCCCGGCGCTTGCGCGATGGGCTGGCGCGCCTGGCAGCCAGACTTCCCCGATCCCTCCGCGGTGATCGATCCGCTCCTCACCTCCGCTGCGCTCGCGAGCGAGCCGACGCAGAACGTCTCGTTCTATGCAAACCCAAAGGTCGACGCGCTCGTCGCCGCCGCGCGCGAGGAGACGGAGCCGTCTCGGCGCCTCGCTCACTACGCCGATGCCGAGAGGCTCCTCGCCGATGATGCGCCGTGGGTGCCCGTCTACGCGAACCGAAGCCTCGTCGTCAGGCAGCGATGGATCGCGAGCGCACCCGCCGGGAGCGACGGGCGACTCGACCTCACCGCGATCGGAGCATCGAAGTCCGCAGAGGCTCGCGCGCCGTGAAGCCGCTCCTCGCCTTTCTACTGCGTCGACTCGTGTGGTCGCTCACCCTCGTCGTCGGCGTGGGAAGCCTCGCGTTCTTCGTCACGCGAGCCCTACCGGGCGACCCCGCGCGGCTCATCGTCGGACCACGGGCGAGCGCAGCCGACGTCGAGCGCGCGCGCGTCCTCCATGGACTCGACCGACCGCTACCGATCCAGTTCGTACGCTATTGGCAGCGGCTCGTGCACCACCCATCAAGCGCGGGCGAGCACAGGAGCTGCAAGCCGCTCGGACCGATGCACCTCGACCTCGGTACGAGCCACCGGCACCAGAAGAGCGTGGTCGCCGTCCTCGGAGCCCGCGCACCGCGAACCCTCGAGCTCGCGCTCGCCACGACGCTGGTACAGCTCGTCGTCGGACTCGGGCTCGCGACGCTCGCCGCTCGGCGTCGCGGCAGCGTCATCGACCAAGTCGCAACCGCGAGCTCGCTCCTCGCGGTCAGCACGCCGACGTTCGTGCTCGGGGTGCTCTTGCAGTACGTCCTCGCGTATCGCCTCGGATGGCTGCCGCTCGACGGCGGTGGCAGCGACCGCCGGGCGCTCGTCCTGCCAGCGCTGACGCTCGGCCTCTATGGCGCTGCCTTCGTGGTAAGGCTCGCGCGCGAGGAGCTCGGGGCCGCGCTCGAGAGCGACTACGCCAGCGCTGCAGCGGCCCGCGGAGCGAGCCCTCTCCGCGTGCTCTTCGTCCACGGCTGGAGGAACGCCCTCGGAGCTATGCTGCCGCTCTTGCTCCTCGAGCTCGGAGCGCTCGTCGGCGGCGCCGTCGTCACCGAGAAGCTCTTCCGCTGGCCGGGGCTCGGGTCGCTCACGGTCGACGCCGTTCTCTACCGGGACGCGCCGATCGTGTTCGGCGTCGTGATGGTATCGGCTGCGGGCATCGCGGCGGCGTCGTTCGCCCTCGACGTGCTCCGCGTCGCGCTCGACCCGAGGCTGCGTCGTCGCGCGACCTGAGCGCCACACCTCGCTCGCGGCTCAGCCCTTCTTCTTTTTCTTCGCGACCGGCTTCTTGGGGCTCGGACAATAGCCCTTGTACTGCCCTTTCTTGGCGTTCGCCGCGCAGGCCTCGCGAGCCTTGGACGCGTCCGCCGCCTTGCCGATGCTGTCGTAGGCGGTGAAGAGCGCGAAGTAGCCGTCGGCGTTCTCGGGGTCCTTCTTCACGGCGGCCTTCGCGAAGCGGATCGCCTCGGCGTAGTTGCCGACGTCGAGCTTCTTCATCGCGGCCTTCAAGGGATCCGGGACGTCGGGCAGATCGCCCTCTCCGTCCGCGAGCGTCGGCGCGGCCGACGGCTCGGGGCTCGCTTCGCTCGACGCGAGCGCGGAGGCCGACGCCGCAGGCTCGGCAGACGACGAGCTCGTCGGAGCCGCGGAGGCTGGCGCGTTCGTGAGAGCGGTCCCCGACGAGCGACTCGTCGGCGTCGAGGCCGCGGGCCCGGGTGGCGTCGCACGGACGACCGTGGTCGCGGGAGGCGGCGGTGCATGGCCGCCACCGAGAGACGGGAGGAACGCGGCTGCGAGGCCCACGGCGCCTAGCAAACCCACGATCCCAAGGACCAGGCGACGGTTCTTGGAGCGCCGGTCGATCTGCTCGTCGGTGAGGTAGACCTCGCCGTCGTCATCGACGTCGTCCTGCGGCCGACCGTCTTCCGACATCGAGGGGGGAGGATGCGAGAAGAACACGTTGCTCACGCCGCTCTCGCTGAGCGAGTGCGTCGCCTCGTCTTCGCTCTCCTCGACGGCGACGGGACTCGGGGCCGACGAGTCGCGCGGCGGTGGCTCGCTCGACGTCACGCGCAGCGTCTCGTTGCGGGTCGTGATCGCGACCTCCGTCGGCGCGACCGGGGGTGCGAGCGGCGAAGGCGAGCGCAGCGAGTCGCGTTCGTCGAGCGCGCCGCCGTCCTTCCCGCGGCGCCCCGACATGCTGCGCTTGTTCTTGCGCGAAGCCTTCTTGCCACGACGGCTGTCGGGGACCTCCTCCTCGGAGGGCGTGGTGGTCGGTTCGGCCTCGACGGGCTGCGGCGCCTCGGCCTCGACGGGCTGCGGCGCCTCGGCCTCGTCGAATGGCGAGGCGCTCTCGGTCGTGGCCGACGCATCCGGCACCGGGGATGACTCGGGCTCCTCCTCGCGCGAGGCTGCTCCTAGGTCGACCGGCGGGGCCTCGGAACGGCCTAGCCGCACCGAGCCGCCTCCCGCCTCCGACGTCGGGCGCAACGTATGACCCGCCGCCGAGGCTCGGGACAGCGGCACCGGCTGCTCGACGAGATCCTCGGCGCCGATGAGGACACCTTCGTCGTGAAGCTGCATCAGCGTCCGAAGCGTCGAGCGGTCATCGAAGGGCGAATCGTCGACGATCTCGAAGAGAGTCCGCTTGCCGTCGAAGAGCCGCAGCAAGGCCTCGATCGAGTCGGGGACCTCGTCTGCGAGCGAGCGCAGCCGCGGAAAATCGACCTCGAGGATGGCCTCGAGCGGCGGCAACGACTCCGCAAGGACGTGGAACTCCTCGGCCTGCCGAAGCCCCGTCTCGAGCAGCGTCGACGTCTCGAGCTCGACGACCGCGGCCCGCGCGCTCGGCCCGAGCGTCACGTCGTACCGACCCTCTCGCCAGGTGAGCAGGCGGTAGACGGCCTCTTCGCCGCGGAGCCGTTTTAAGGTGGCGTCGACGATCTCTCCCCGACGAAAGTAGACGGTCGCGGTCGTCGAGTGGGCGCGAAACACGGCCGTTCCGCTCTGACGACCCTTCGCGACCGACTCGAGCAAGTCGACGACCGGTAGCTCTTCGAGCGTGCCGCTCACGTTCCCCGAGGTCGCAGCCCCGCTGAGACGCTCGCGCGCTTGCTTCGCGAGCAGGACCCGAACCCGCGCAGACACTTCCTTCACGAAGACCGGCTTCGTCAGGAACTCCTCGATCCCGAGCCGAACGCCGCGCATGCGGGCCGCGCGCACATCGCCGTCGATCATCAGGACCGTCGGAATGTTCTGCCACTCGTCGTGCTCTTGCATGTGCTCGACGAGCTCGAACCCGTCGAGTCGAGGGAGCGAGGTCGCGCTCAGCACGAGGTCGAAGGCGCGCGACTCGAGCGCCACGAGGGCGGCCTTCCCGTCCTCGGCCGTGGTCACGGCGTACCCGTCACCCTCGAGGCTGGCACGGACCAGACGAAGCTGTTTCGGGTCGCTCTCGACGAGCAGGATCTGCTTGGTGCTCACGGGCTCACGCTGGTGGTCGGAAGGTGTCGACGGGTTCGGGAGTTGCGCTCGGTCACGCCGCGAACGACGTCAACCTTGAGGCGCGCCGCCCTGCCCACCGCCGGGCGGGTAACCACCACCGGGCGCCTGCGGATAGCCCTGCGGCGCTTGCGGATAGCCCTGCGGCGCCTGCGCGTACCCCTGCCCCTGGGGCGGGTAGCCCTGCGGCGCCTGACCATAGCCCGCCGGAGCCGCGTGGTAGCCCTGAGGCTGGCCCGCTTGAACCTGATTAATTCCGGGCATTTGCGCGCCACAATTCGCGCAGAACTTCGAGCCCGCGGGGTTCTGCGTTCCGCAGTTCGTGCAGAAGCTGGTGGCCGGCTGAGGCGGCGCGAGCGGCTGTCCGCAGTTCGCGCAGAACTTTCCGCCGCCGACGTTGTTGAACTGGCAGCTGCCGCAGACTGCGCCGCCCCCCTGAGGAGGAGCGACTCGCTGGTACTGCATGGCGGGCTGGAAGCTCTGCTGGAACATCCCAGCCATGCCGGCCCCGACCGCCACCTGCGCCCCTAGGTTGGCGATCCCCGCGCCACCGCCGCCGCCCTGGGCCATGCCCTTGCCGGCGTTGATGAGCGCCTCGGACTGCGCGTAGGCCATGTAGCCGGGCTGCTGCGCCATGTTCACGTAGGCCTGACGCTCGGAGACATCGACGCCGATCTCCATCTGGCGGCGCTTGAGCTCAGCGGCCTTCTTGCGGGTCTCGACCTCGATGTCCTTCCAGACCTCCATCAAAGAGGCGCGCTCGGCCTCGTCGAGGGTGACCTTGAACTGGGTCAGCTCGACCAGCTCGAGCCCGACCTCAAGGAGGGCGGAAAGCGGCTGCGCGACCAGCTTCTCCTCCATCTGCTTCTTCAGCGCGCTTAAGTTCAGCACGCTTACACCTTGCTCGGTGCAGAAGCCCGCGATGAACGCCTCGGCGCCCATCATGAAGCGCTTCGCGACCCACTCGAGGATCTGCGAGTTGTCATCCGGCTGCACCGCCTGTCCAGTGAGGCCGATGATGAATGCGATCGGGTCGACGACCCGGATCACGAGCTCGCCGAAGAGTCGCGGCTTGCACGGCATGCCGGTGCCGGGATCGATCATGCCGTCGAAGCGGCCACCAAACTTCACCGGGTCGTTACGGTTCGGCTGTGTGCGGACGAAGAAGATCTCCGAGAGCAGCACGTTGCCGCCCGTCGCCCCGTCGATCCAGTTCTTCAGGAACGGGATGTTCGCGCCGTCGATCGTGTGGCGGCCCGCGCCGACGACCCCCGCCATCGTCCCGCCCTTGAAGAAGACCGCGCCCTCGTCGCTCTTGACGGTGAGCTGCGTGAACATCGGGATCGTGCGGTCAGGCCATTTATAGACGATGAGGTGATGCTTGTCCTCGGGACGAGCGATCATCATCTGCTGCACGCCCTGCTTCACGAAATTGAAGATGCCCATCGAGATCCTCCGCGGGTCGGCGCCAGGCGATTGTTACCGGACGCGCGAAGGAAGATAATCGTCTACGGCGTCGGTAGCAAACCATCCCTCCGCGCGCCCCGGATTCTCGTCATGGCCATCCCGCCCCTCGACCTCGGCACGCTGCCCGTCCCCGCCCAGCGCATCGTCGCCCCCGACGCGCAGCCACGCATGAAGCAAATGGCGGCAAAGGGCGTGGTCCCCGGCTTGCGCCCCGAAGCGATCGTGGCCGTGCTGGCCCTGCTGTCCGAGGATCCCGACGCGGCGATCGCGAGCGAAGCTGCGAACACACTCGCAAACTTACCACCGCCGGTGATAACCGGCGCGCTCGCCGCCGACCTCGACCCATGGGTCATCGATCGCATGGCGGGTGCCCAGCGCGAGAACCGCGAGGTGCTCGCGAAGCTCTTCGTGATGCCGCGCATCTCGATCGACACGGTGGAGACGGCGGCGCGGAGCGGCAGCGAGCCGGTGACCGAGCTCATCGCGACGAACGAGCAGCGTTTGCTCGACCACCCTCAGCTCATCGCCGCGCTCTACATGAACAAGGCGACGCGGATGTCGACCGCGGATCGCATCGTCGAGTTAGCGTCGCGCAACGGCGTCACCGTGAGCGGGATCCCCGCGTGGCGCGAGGTCGTCACGGCGGTGCAGGACGAGCTCATCTGCGAGCCGAGCGACGAGCCGTTGCCGGACGACCAGCTCTTTTACGAGCAGGAGGCGCTCGCCGAGGAGGTCGCGGCGACGCTCGCGCCCGACGAGGAGATCTTCGTCGAGGTCGAGCCCGGTAAAGAAGAGCTGAACCAGCAAGTGAAGTCGCTGGCGATGAGGCTTGGCGAGATGAGCGTCTCGCAGCGCGTGCGTCGCGCGATGCTCGGCACGAAGGAGGAACGCATGCTGCTTGTCCGCGAGCAGAACAAGGTCGTCGCCTCGGCCGCGGCCCGCAGCCCGCTGATGCAGGAGAGCGACATCGCGATGGTCGCGAAGAACCGCAACGTCTCCGAGGAGGTGCTGCGGATCATCGGCGCGTCTCCGATTTGGCTGAAGAGCTACACCGTGAAGAAGAGCCTCATCGAGAACGCGAAGACGCCGGTCGCCCTCGCCTCCTCGCTGATCCCGCACATGCGCGAGTCCGATCTGAAGCGCCTCTCGACCGACAAGAACGTGTCGTCGGCGATCCAGCTGGCGGCCAAGCGACACCTGCAGCGCCGCGACAAGTGAGCCTTGGCCTCGCGCGCGGAGGAGCCGGCGAGGCTCGGCGTCCCGAACCGGTCACTCGGCCGCGTCGGTCACCGAGATGCTGACGTCGTTCTTCGGCGGATCGACGATGAACGTGACCATGCGCTCCTTCGCCTCGAACTCTTCGCGATAGAGCTGCGCCGAGCGCTTGTAGCGAAACGGACCAAGGCGCACCCGGAACCACGTGCCGCGTCCGGGAACGTTCGCCTCCTCGATGTGGGCTTTGTGCGAGCGACGGCGGAGGGCCATCGCGAAGGCCTCGGCCTCCTCGCGGCTCTTGAACGAGCTGACCTGGAGCTGAAAGCCTCCCGGCCCACCGGCCGGAGCGGCCTCGGACGGGGCCGGCTCGCGCGCGACCTTCTGCGCGACCGACTGCAGCGTGTCGGCGCTGGCGACCAGTCGCGGGGACTCCGGATGCAACACGTCCTGGGCCGGAAGCGGGACCACCGGGAGGTGGTCCGTCGCGGGAGGCGGCTCGCGCCCGGCGCCCCGCGGCAGGTCGTCGGGGGTCGCGTTCGCCGAGCCGACGGCGGCCGCGCGCTCCTCGCGCACCGCGGCGAGCGCGGTCGTCTTCTGTTGGTTGTCGGAGAGCAGTTCCGGGAACGTCACGTCATCCACCTCGAGGGCGGGCTTGGGCCTCTTCTTCGGGGTCGAAGGCGTCGAAGCCACCAGCGCGCCCAGCGGATCGCCGCCCTTCGGGGCCTCGCTGCTCGGCGACCGCACCAGCATCAACGAGCAGAAGACGATGCAGGCACCGCCAAACGACGCCATCACCATCGCGCCAAGCTTCGACGCCCCGCGGTGGGGCTCCTCCTCCTGGATTTGATCCAGGTTTCGGACACTCACGGCATCGCTCGAGTCGCGTTCGAACGTGGCTTTCATCGGGCGCAGCACCTCACGATCCTCGAATTACCGAAGCGCGCCTCGTGCGGCCAACTTACGCGCACCTATGCACACATGTAGGGGATGTCCCTGCTTGACAGGCCGTGTCTTCGCGCCCTAAGGGAAGCCCCGAACCGCGCTTCCCTCCCTCGAGACCCACCCCGTGGCACGATCCCTCGTCATCGTTGAGTCGCCCGCCAAGGCCCGCACCATCGCGGGATTCCTTGGCAACAAGTACGTCGTCGAGTCTTCGATCGGGCACATTCGGGACCTACCAAAGCGCGCCGCCGACATCCCGGCCGAGGTGAAGAACGCGGCCTGGTCGAGGCTCGGCGTCGACGTCGAGAACGACTTCAGGCCGCTCTACATCGTCGACCCGGACAAGCGGCAGCACATCACCAAGCTGAAGAAGCTCATCCGCGAGAGCGACGAAGTGCTGCTCGCGACCGACGAGGATCGCGAGGGAGAATCGATCGCGTGGCACCTCTTCGAGGTGCTCGAGCCGCGCGTCCCGGTGAAGCGGATGGTCTTCCACGAGATCACGCCCAAGGCGATCGAGGAAGCGATACAGCACCCTCGCACCATCGACCGCCGCCTCGTCGATGCCCAGGAGGCGCGCCGCATCCTCGACCGACTCTACGGCTACGAGGTCTCGCCCGTCCTGTGGAAGAAGGTCATGCCGAAGCTCAGCGCGGGGCGCGTGCAGAGCGTCGCGACGCGAATCGTGGTCGAGCGCGAGCGGGAGCGTATCCGCTTCGTCCCGGCCGGCTACTGGGATATCGAGGCCGAGCTCGCGACGACGCGCGGGGCCTTCACGGCAAGCAGCGTGCAGCTCGACGGCGCTCGCATCGTGTCCGGCAAAGACTTCGGTGCCGACGGGAAGCTCAAGGGCCAAGCGAGCCGCGACGAAGCCTCCGTCATCTTGCCGGAGGCCGAGGCTCGAAAGCTCGCGGAAGAGCTCACGACCTCGCGCTTCACGGTCACCTCGCTCGTGACGAAGCCGTACCGTCGCTCGCCGATGGCGCCGTTCATGACGTCGACGCTGCAGCAAGAGGCGGGCCGCAAGCTGCGCTTCAGCTCCTCTCGGACGATGCGCGCGGCGCAGCGCCTGTACGAGAACGGCTACATCACGTACATGCGAACCGACTCGACCACGCTCTCGGACACCGCGCTCGACGCGGCGCGCCGACAGATCCGCGAGCTGTACGGGACGAGCTACCTCCCGAATCAGCCTCGCCTCTACAAGCGAAAGGTCAAGAACGCGCAAGAGGCGCACGAGGCGATCCGCCCCGCGGGCGACCGGTTTCGCACGCCCGAGCAAGTCGAGGCCGAGCTCGGCCCCGACGAGCGACGCATCTACGAGCTCGTGTGGAAGCGCACGCTCGCCTCGCAGATGGAGGACGCCGTCGGCCAGCGTGTCCAGGTACGCGTGACCGCGCGTACTCCGTCGGGGCGCGAGGTGGTGTTCTCGGCGAGCGGCAACACCATCACGTTCCCCGGCTTCTTGAGGGCCTACGTCGAAGGGAGCGATGACCCGGAGGCGGAGCTCGAGGAGCGCGAGAAGCACCTGCCCGAGATGCGCGAAGGCGAGGCGCTCGAGGGTCGGACCTTCACCCCACACGGACACGAGACGCAGCCGCCGGCGCGCTACACCGAGGCCTCGCTCGTTCAGCACCTCGAGGAGCTCGGGGTCGGACGGCCGAGCACGTACGCGAGCATCATCAACACCATCGTCGATCGCGGCTACGTCTGGAAGAAGGGCACCGCGCTCGTCCCATCTTTCACCGCGTTCAGCGTCGTGCGATTGCTCGAGGAGCACTTCGGTTCGCTCATCGACTACGAGTTCACCGCGAGGATGGAGGACGACCTCGACGAGATCGCGAACGGCGAGCGCCAGTCGCTCCCGTGGCTTCAGAGCTTCTACTTCGGCAAGACGCCGAAGATCCCCGGGCTACGCGACATGGTCTCGAGCAAGCTCGAGGAGATCGACGCGCGCAACGTGAACACGTTGGTGCTCGGCAAGGACGCTGAGGACCGCGAGGTCGTCGTGAGGGTCGGGCGCTTTGGGCCATACCTGCAGCGTGGGGAGTCGACGGCAAACCTGTCGCCTGAGCTCGCGCCGGACGAGGTCACGCTGAAGCGCGCGTGCGAGCTCCTCGACGCGCCGAGCGGCAACCGGGTGCTCGGGGTCGATCCGGATTCAGGCCTGAACGTCCTCGTCCGCGAAGGGCGCTTTGGGGCGTACGTCCAGCTCGGCGAGGACATGAAGGAGAAGCCGAAGACGCAGTCGCTCCTCGGGTCCATGCGCGCGTCGACGCTGACGCTCGAGGACGCGCTGCGGCTCCTGTCGTTGCCGAGAGTCGTCGGCAACGAGGCGAGCGGGCGCGAGATCACCGCGCACCTCGGCCGCTACGGCGCGTACATCGCCTGCGGCGAGGAGCGACGTAGCCTCGAGAGCGAAGAGCACGTCTTCTCCGTGACGACCGACGAGGCGAGCCGACTGCTGGCCGAGCCGCGCAAGATGCAGCGCCGCCAGGCCGTAGCCGCGCTGCGCGAGTTCGGCGCCGACCCGGTGAGCGGAACGACGATCACGCTGAGGCAGGGGCGCTTCGGTCTCTACGTCACCGACGGTGAGACGAATGCTTCGCTGCGCTCTGGTGACGTCGCGGAGGAGATGACCCCGGAGCGCGCGCAGGAGCTCTTGCAGTTGCGTCGTGACGCAGGCGGAACCAGCGCCGGGAAGAAGACCGCGACGAAGGCCTACGGCAAGAAGTTCGCCTCGAAGAGCGCGAGCGCCGAGGCGACCGGCGCGACGACCAAGAAGGCGACCGCAAAGAAAGCCGCGACGAAGAAGGCCGCGACGAAGAAGGCCGCGACGAAGAAGGCCGCAACGAAGGCCTCGACGAAGAAGGCGTCGGACTAACCTCGAGGGAAGCGCGCGCGGCCTCGGAGCCGACATCGGTCCGAGGAAAGGCGGCGCGGCCTCGCTGGACGCACAGGCGGCCGCGTGGCTCTCGCGACAGTCAGATCGCGAGCCCGACCACGTCCGACAGGACGTCTTCGACCTGGAAGCGACCACGCGCATCGCGCGCCACTCTCCCGAGGGCCGTGGTCCGGTCGTGAGTAAAGAACAAGCGACCACGTCGCTCGAGCAGCCCCTCGAGGAGCGCCCGCTTCTCGTCGATCAGCCGTTCGGGATATCGGTCGTAGCCCATCGTGATCGGCGCGTGCACCCAAGGCACGCCCGGGATGGCGTCGGCGGCGAAGACGATCGGACCGTCGCTCGAGTCGAGCTCGCCGAGCATCAACCCCGGAGTATGCCCGTCCGAGAAGTGGTAGCGCACGCCGGGCGTCGCGGCGGCGACACCGTCCGCGCCGACGAGCTCGAGCCTGCCGCTCTCGCGGAGGAGCCGTGGCAGCTCGGGGATGTACGACGCGCGGTCGCGCTCGTGAGGCGACTCGGCCCGCGCGAAGGCGGCCTCAGAGACGACGAAGCGCGCCCGTGGGAAGAGGAGGCGAAGCTCGCTTCCCTCCTCGAACGCCATCAGCAACCCGCCGGCGTGATCGAAGTGAAGATGCGAGAGGACGACCGCGTCGATACCCTCGTGGCCAGGCCCCACGTGGGCGAGCGCATCGAGCAGTAGGTGGCGAGCGTCCTCGACGCCGAAGCGCTCACGAAGCTGCGGGGCGAAGAACGAGCCGATGCCTGTCTCGAACAGCGTGAACCTGCCAGCGTCCTCGAGGAGCAGGCAGCGGCACGCGAGCTCGATGCGACCAAGCGCATCGGGCGGAATCCAGCGCTCCCATAGCGCGCGGGGTGCGTTCCCAAACATCGCGCCGCCGTCGAGCCGCTGGCGGTTGCCTTCGAGGGACCAGATGCGTCGCATCATCCACGTGGTATGCCACTCTCCGTGCCAGGAATCGATGACTCGCGCGCCTTCGTGCCTGTGAACCTCGCCGTGGTGACCGTCTCCGATACGCGCACTCCGGAGACCGACACCTCGGGCTCAACCCTCGTCGAACGCGCGACGAGCGCAGGACACGTCGTGGTCGAGCACGCGATCGTGCCAGACGACGAGGAGCGCTTGGTCGCCACGCTCGAGGCGTACGTCTCCAATCCGAAGATCGACGTCGTGCTCGCGACGGGCGGCACCGGAGTCACGGGGCGCGACGTCACACCCGAGGCATTTCGACGCGTGCTCGAGAAGGAGATCCCGGGGTTTGGGGAGCTCTTCCGCTGGCTCAGCTACGCGAAGATCGGAACCTCCACGATCCAGTCGCGTGCGCTCGCGGGCGTGGCGCGTGGCACGTTCCTGTTCGCCCTCCCGGGCTCGCCGAGCGCGTGTCGCGACGCTTGGGACGGCATCCTGGTGAGCCAGCTCGATGCCCGATATCGGCCCTGCAATTTCGTCGAGCTGATGCCGCGGCTTCGCGAGCGGTGAGGCGCCGTCAGCCGCGAGTCGACGCGACGAGCGCCTGGAGCTGAGCGGCCTTCCAGCGGGTCTCGACGAGCTCACGCTCCGGGTCCGAGTCCGCGACGATCCCGCCGCCGGTGTGGTAGTCGCCGACGAAGCCCCCCCCCGCTCGCCGCTGCAGGACGAGCGTTCGGATGGCCATCGCGAGGGTGAATCCGCCCTCATGCGACGCGTACCCGAGCGCACCGGTGTAAAGCCCGCGGCGATGCGCTTCGAGCTCGGCGATCACCTCCATCGCGCGGATCTTCGGCGCGCCGGTCACGCTCCCACTCGGAAGCATGGCCTCGAGGAGATCGCGGCGAGTCGCGCCCCGACGAAGCTCGGCGGCGAGAAGCGCCTTTCGATGATGCACGGTCCGATGCGTGACGACGCTCGCAGGCCTTGCGATCCGCACCGAGCCGAGCGCGGCGACGCGACCCAGATCGCTTCGCTCGACATCGACGATCATCGCGAGCTCCGCGAGCTCCTTCGGATCGCAGGCGAGCGCGCTCATCTCGGCGAGGTCTCCTTGCGCGTCGTGTCCACGCGGGCGAGTGCCCTTGATCGGCTCGGTGTAGAGCCAAGACGCGCGCCCAGTACCGACGTGCGTCGGTCCTGCGAGCGCGAGCTCGGGCGAGGTCGAGAGCACCTGCACGTCGCCGAAATCGAGGGCCGCACCGAAGGCCGGCGTCGCACGTCGAGCCAGGAGCGCGTAGGCCGCGAGCGGCTCGCCCTCGAGCACGACATCGAGCTGGCGCGCGAGGTTCACTTGGTAGAGATCGCCGGCGAGGATGAGCTCGCGAGCTCGCGCGACGCGGGCCAGGTGGTGCTCGGGTGGGTCGGCGTCGGACACCGTGACTCGCAGCACCTCGAGCTTCGGAGCCGCGCCTCTCGCCGCATCCGCGAGAATCTGCACGGTCCGCTCGGACTCGCCGATCGCGAGCACCTCACCGTTCTGCGCGTCGATGCGCAGCACGGCCGGAAAGCGGAGCCAGCGCGTCGCAGCGAGGCGCGGTGCCCCACGACGGTCGGGCCGACGGTAGTCCGCTCGCTCGAGCTCACGGAACGCCTCGTAAGGCAAGGCCCCAATCCAGCGCGGAGCGTCCGCAAACGCACCCGACAAGGGCGGCGCGTCGGACGTGAACGGATCGAGCTCACTCGACGCGCGGTCGGGACACGCGGCGACGTACGAGTACGGACCACCGAAGCTCGGCCGCTCTGCAGCGTGCAGGAGGCTCACGCGATCGAGGCCCGCGGCGCGGAGCGTGCGGGCGAGCCCGATGGGATCGGGCACGACGCGGACGAGCCGAGCGATGAGAGCAGGCACGACGCCGCGTGCTAGCATGCGTGCGCCCATGCGTCGTCGGCTCTTCGCCCTCGCCCTCTCGGTCCTCGTGAGCTGCTCGAGCGACCCACGCGCGATCGCGATCGAGGTGACGCTCGGGCACGAAGACGGCGCATTCGGAGCCGCGCCGCCCGTGACGAGCGTCGTGGTCCGCGCGCTCGCCGCAAACGATGCCATCGTCGCCTCGACCACGAGCGAGCCCGGTGGAACCTTCGACCTCGGCGAGTTCCCGCTGACGGAGCTCGTCACGATCGAGGTCGAGGGGCGCGACGCGCTCGGCGAGCGACGCGTCCACGGCAGAAGCCTGTCGCTCGTCCTCGGCGAGCTCGCGAGCGACCTCTTGCCCGTGTTCGCACAGCGCTTGGGGGAGTTCGCGCGGCCCCCTTCGGAGCTCGAGCGTACGCACTTCCGAGGCTCGACCGCGGTGCTCGGAGAGCGCTACCTCCTCGTCACCGGAGGCGAGGGTGAGGAACCGGCGCGGGCGACCTTCTACGATCTCGTGTCCCTCGGCCCCGCTTCCGGCGGGACACTGCCTCGCGTGGCCGAGTCGCTCCTTCCCGCGGCGAGCGGAGCCGCGGTGCTCGTCCTCGGCCCGAAGCCGGACGCACCGGACGGGCCGCGCGGCGCAACGTGGCTCGACTTCGAGAGCGGGTACGTGACGGATGTCAATCCACCAGAAGGGCTCGCGTCCTTCGACGAGGTCGCCGGCGGTGCGGTCGTCGCCGGGGCGAACGGCGTCTCGTACGTCGTAGGCGCAACGCGCTCGTCGGCTCCGTCGAGCGCGGTCCTCGTCGTCGCCGCTGATCGAACGCTGTCGGTGGCGCGGCTCGTGACCGAGCGGCGCGCCGCTGCCGCGTCCTGGCTCGCCGGGCCCGGGCTCATCGTCGCAGGTGGAAGCAGCGCGGGCGCGGGGGTCGAGACGCTCGCCCCTGCCGGCACCGCGTTCGCAACGCGGCCGTACCCGCCCGACGCGGTATCGGGCGCGGCTGCCGTCCCGACCGGCAACGCCGACGAGGTGCTGCTCGTCGGCGGTGTCGACGTGGGTTCACCAGCCGCGACGCGGCGCCTCGCGGCGAACTGCACCTCGAAGTGCGAGCCGACCATCCTCGAGCCAGGTGGCCTCGGCCTGCCACTCGTTCGCTGCAGCGCGTACGGGGTCGGCCCCGGAAGCGTGTTGGCGGTGTGCGAGGACGCCGTGACCAGAGAGTCTCGGGTGAGCCGCGTGAAGGACGGCGGAGTCAGCGTCGAGGATATACCGCTCCGAGAGCCACGCCTCGGCGCGACGCCCTTGCCGACGCCGCTCGGTACGCTCGCGTTGCTCGGTGGTGTCGCGCCCGGCTCGGGGGCCGCGGTGAAGACCATCGAGCTTTGGGCACCGCCCTGAAGAGCTCGCTCGCGGCGCGCTCGGAAGAGGTCATCCGCGCGCGCGAACGACTCGGAGCGCTCAGCCCGAGCCGGTCGTCGAGGAGGAACTGCTCGAGGAGGCACTGCTCGAGGAGGCACTGCTCGAGGAGGCACTGCTCGAGGAGGCACTGCTCGAGGAGGCACTGCTCGAGGACGCAGGCGGCGGGCGGAGGAAGTCACACGCCTCGAGGGACTCGGTCGCGAGCATCGCCTCGCAGCCGGTCGTCTTCGTGGCATCAACGCCCGCGGCGAGCTCCGGTGCCGCGACGCAGCTCGAGAGCGGCTCTACCTTGCAAGCCGCCGCCGCTGCGAGCGCGGCGAGGCACCCGTCGACCTGGGCCGAGTTGGGATCCGCCGCGTCGGCGATGCCGTTGAGGCACTGATCGCGGTAGTAGAGCTTGCACGCCTCGACGTCGGCGTCCGTCGCGATCGTGACGCCGACGCACCCACGCACGAGCTCGCACTTCTCGAGCTCGATCGCGCGACACGCGTCGATCCCGGTCGCGCCGCTGTCGCAATGCCAGAGGGGCACCGAGAGGAGCCCGAGGACGAGGACACGCAGCACCCGCGGCATGCGAGGCGCTTAACACGCCTCGCGACGACGGTGGAGTTTTTGACAGCGCGAAGCGCATCGCCGAAGCTCGCGGGAGTGACCACTCGTCCCGCGATGATCCTCGCCGCAGGCCACGGGACGCGACTGCGACCGCTAACCGAGGAGCTCCCGAAGCCGCTGGTCCCGATCGGTGATCGGCCGCTCCTACGCCATGTGGTCGAGGCTCTGCGCGGCGCGGGGTTCGGGCCGCTCGTCGCAAACGCGCACCACCTCGCGGAGCTGATGGTGGGCGCCGGCCGCGACCTCGACGTCGAGGTCGTCTGCGAGCGCTCGATCCTCGGGACAGGGGGCGGGGTGCGACACGCGAGCGAAGCGTTGGGTCGCGGCGACGTGCTGGTCGTGAACGGGGACATCGTCGCCGACACCGACTTCGAGGCCCTCGCTCGGCGCCACGGCGAGTCGGGCTCGTTCGCGACCCTCGCGGTGACGCGCCGCGGTCCCGCCGGAGCGGGGACCGTCGGCCTCGACGAGCGCGGTGAGGTCGTTCGACTCCGCGGCCAGCGCTTCGGACATGAGACCGCGGGCGCCGAGTTCGTCGGGACGCAGCTCCTATCGGAGGATGCGCGCGCCGCGCTTCCGCGCGAGGGCTGTCTGGTGGGCGACCTGTACCTGCCGGCCTTGCGCCGCGGCTCGCGGCTGCTCGCGGCCGAGGTCGTGTCGCGCTTCGCCGACATCGGGACGCCGGCGAGTTACCTCGCCGAGAACCTCGCCTGGCTCGAACGGTCCGACCTCGCGTCCTTCGTCGGGGACGAGCTGCCTCGAGAGGTCGAGGCTCACCGCGCGCTCGTCGGAGCGAGGGCGCGGGTCACCGGCCGAGGCGCGCTCACCGAGGTCGTGGTGTGGCCGGGCGCCTCGGTCGAGGCGCCGCTCGCGCGCGCCGTGGTGACACCGCGACGCGTCCTCCCGCTCGCAGCGCTTTGAGCTTTGATGGCGTCGCCTAGCTGGACTACGAGAGGTCGCATGAGGCTGGACATCGAGCGCTTGGCTGCCGCCATGACGGCGTGCCTCGCCGCCGCCTGCGCGACCGATGCGTCCTCGGGCTTGGCCGGCACGGCGCCGACCGAGGTCACGCTCGAGCCAGAGGTGTTCCTCGACGGCGTCACCTGCGGGCCAAGCGGGCTCAGTTCGTACGTGGTGACGCTGCTCGCCTACGACGACGCGACCGACACGACGCCGTTCCTGCTGCCCGCCTCGCGCCCGCTCCCATGCGCCACGACCTTCGCGATGCGCGACCTCGTGATCGCCGGGAAGCGCTACGGTGCGCTCATCGACGGGTACGAGGAGGACGCCTCGGCGCTCACCCCATTCGGAGGCAGCTCGAGCGGGAGCCGCACAATGCTCCGCGCAGACGGAACCACAGCTGCCCCTCGCTGGTCGTCGCAGTGCGGCGCCGGCGCGAACGACGCGATGCTCGCGGTTTATGGCGCGTCGAACGAGGTGCTCGACTGCGCGCCGCTCGTCGACGCGCAGCCCACCGCTCCCTCGCTCACGCTCGACCCCATCGAGCTCGTCGGCGACAACGCCTGCAGCCTCGCGGCAGAGCTCGATCTGAGGCGGCTCTCGGGTTCGCTGGACCTGCCCCCGGTCCTCGCGTGCGATGCGCCCCCGCTCACGCTGGCGGCGACGTCGGGAGAGCTCGTGCGGCTGTACGTCCGCGTCGCGCGCCCCGATGGCCCGAGCGCCGGGCGCGAGTGCGAGGCGCTGCCGACGAGCGGCAAGACCGTTGCGCCGAGCTGCACTCCCCTCTCCTACGTCGGCCGCGTGACGCTCGCGCCTCACCTCGTCGGCGCGGCGGCGTGCCCGGCCGGAGCGTTCTTCGAAGTGGCGGTCGATGGCGCGCCGCTCCCTGGGAGCCGCATCGCGTGCGGGGTGACCGCGCAGCTCGGACCGTTGGCGCCGGGGCTCGTCGATCTCGCGGTCGCGCTGTTCGACGCCGACGGCAAGCAGCTCTCGGGCGGGCCGAGCTGCAAGGCCGAGGTCGAACCCGGCCGGACCGTAGCCGCGGCGTGCCTGTGACGCCACTCGCTGTTCTCGCGTCGTCGGCCCCCTCGACGTCGGTTCTCTCGACGTCGGTCCGCGAGCCCCGACGACCTTACGCCTTGATCTTCGTCATGTCGGGATCGTAGAGCGGCCGGAGCGACGCGACGGCGGGGTAACGCTTGCCGGCGATGTCGACCTCCCACGCCCCCGAGTCGAGGTACGCCGCGTCGAGCGCGATGTCGCCCGCGTCGATCATCGCGAGCCCGACGGCTCCGCAGAGGGTGTGTCCATAGGACGCCGCGCGCACGTAGCCGACGGGCTTGCCGCTCCGCCAGACCGGCTCGGCGTGGTGGAGCAGCGGCGCCGGATCCTTGACCAAGATCTGGAGCAGGCGACGTCGCAGCGGCCCCTCGGCCTTCTTTGCGAGCACCGCGTCCTTGCCGAGGAAGCCGCCCGGCTTCTTGAGATCGACCGCGAAGCCGAGCCCGGCCTCGAGCACCGAGTCGGTGTTGTCGATGTCGTGACCATAGTCGCGATAGCCCTTTTCCATGCGGAGCGAAGCGAGCGCCTTCAGGCCCGCGTAACGCATGCCGAGCGGGGCCCCTGCCGCGACGAGCCGGTCATGCACGTGCAGCGCCTGCTCGCTCGGGACGTAGAGCTCGTAGCCGAGCTCGCCGAGGTAGGTGATGCGTACGCACAGCACGCGCGCGAAACCGACCGCGATCTCGCGCGCCGTACGGAACGGGAACGCTTCGTTCGAGAGGTCGGCGTCGGTCACCGCCTGCAAGACCTCGCGCGAGCGTGGACCCTGCACGTTGATCTGCGCATAGCCGCTCGTGACGTCGCAGGCGAAGGCGTGCGCGCCGGCGAACGCGCGCTTCAGGTGGGTGGCGACGTGTCGGTGGGCGGTGTCGCTCGCGACGACGAAGAAGCGCTCGTCGTCGAGCTTCGTCACGGTGAGGTCGGCCTCGAGCGTCCCCTTCTCGTTCAACCACTGCGTGTAGGTGATGCGTCCGGCCTCGCCGTCGACGTTGTTCGCCGAGATCCAATTGAGCAAGCGCCCCGCATCGCGCCCCTCGACGTGGAACTTCGCCATGAACGACATGTCCATGAGGATCACGCCTTCGCGCGTCGCGCGGTGCTCCGCCTGCCAGTTCGGCCACCACGTCATGCGTCCGAACGAGAGCGGCCCCGGGTCAGCGATCTCGCCCCGACCGGCAAACCAGTCGGCCCCCTCCCAGCCACTCACGTCCTTGAAGTAGGCTCCCACCGCCGCGAGCCGCTCATGGATCGGCGAGCGCTTCGCGTCGCGCGCCGTGCTCATCGACTTCGTCGGGTAATGGCACTGGTACACCATGCCGAGCGACTCGACGGTGCGGGTGCGCCGGTACTCGGGGTTCGACTGGAACGGGTGGAGCCGATCCGCGTGCATCGCCGTGACGTCGACGCCAGGCTGACCGTCGACAATCCAGTGCGCGACGACGCGACCAATGCCGCCGCCCGTGAGGATGCCGATTGAGTTGAGACCCGCGGCGACGAAGTAGTTCTTCACCTCGGCCGACTCACCGACGAGCGGCTTGAGATCGGGCGTAAAGCTCTCCGGTCCGCAGAAGAACTTCTTGATGCCGGCCTCGAGCGAGATCGGCACCCGCGCCATCGCTTTCTCGAGGTAAGGCGTCATGCGCTCCCAGTCGGGCGGGATCTCGCCGAACGAGAAGTCCTGCGGGATCCCCTCGATCTTCCACGGGGCGCAGACCGGCTCGAACATGCCGATCATTAGGCCGCCGCCCTCTTCGCGGAAGTAGCCGTACGAGCCCGGGTCCTCGAGCACCGGCCAGCTCCGATCGACACCCTCGATCCGCTCGGTGATGAGGTAGTAGTGCTCGGCCGCCTGGAGCGGGACGTTGATGCCACTCTTCGCCGCGAGCTGGCG
Organism: Deltaproteobacteria bacterium; assembly: GCA_016875405.1. Lineage (GTDB taxonomy): Bacteria > Myxococcota_A > Polyangia > Polyangiales > Polyangiaceae > SYFR01. Next base: position 64,212 of record VGRJ01000002.1, read on the forward strand.
CGCCCACATGCCCGCGCAGTTGACGACGACCTCGCACGCGATGGTTCCGAACGGCGTGTCGACGCCGGTCACCGCGCCGTTCTTTGTCACGACGCCGAGCGCAGGCACGCCCTCGAGGAGGGTTGCTCCCTGCATGCGTGCGCCCTTCGCGAGCGCCATCGTCACGTCCACCGGATCGACGCGGCCGTCGCCCTTCACGTAGAAACCGACGAGGATGTCGTCGACGCGCGCGATCGGGAAGAGGCGCTTCACATCGTCGGGGCCGATCTCCTCGACGTCCACGCCGCACAAGCGATTGAACGCGGCGACGCGGCGATACTCCTCGAGCCGATCCTGGTCGGCCGCGACCTCGATGAAGCCCACGGGCTTGAAGCCGGTCGCCTGCCCCGTCTCGGCCTCGAGGCGCGCGTAGAGCTCGCGCGTGTATTTGCGCATCTCGGTCGACGTCTCCGAGGTCGAGCCGAAGGTCACCATGAGCCCGGCCGAGTGCCACGTCGTCCCCGAGGTGAGCTTGTCGCGCTCGAGCAGGACGACGTCCTTCACGCCGAGATGCGCGAGGTGATACGCGACCGAGGAGCCGATGACGCCGCCGCCGATGATGACGACGCGGGCGTGCGAAGGGACGATCGGAGTGGACATAGGGCGGGCGTTTTACACCGAACCCGAGCCACGATGAGCGGGCATTTCGGCGTAACGGCGAGCGCCGCTCAGAACCGTACGACGGAGGCGAGCTCGACGCCATCGAGCGCGGCGAGTCGAGCGTCGACCCCGGCTTCAACCTCGAGGACACGGACCTCGAGGCCTTGGTAGAGCTCGCGCACGTGCGCCTCGGACACGGCGAAGGGAGGCCCGTCCATTCGGGACACGTCGTAGTCGATGGTGACGACGAGCCCAGGAGCCCCTTCAGGCAAGAGCCGACGGAGCGCCGCGACGTACGAGCGGCGCATCGGCTCCGGAAGCGCGATCAGGGCCGCGCGGTCGTAGAGGCCGTCGAGCGGCCCGAGGAGCTCGAGCGGCGCGGTGAAAAAATCCCCTGCAACGAGGCGATACGGCCCACTCTCGTAGAGACGGTGGGCACCGGCGTCGCGGACCACGGGGACGAGGCCGTGCTCTTCGAAGAACCCTCGAACGGCGGACTCGACGAGCTCGACCCCGACGACCTCGTGTCCCGCGTGCGCGAGGTACGCGAGGTCCTCCGCCTTCCCGCAGAGCGGTACGAGCACGCGCTTCGCGCCCGACAGCAGAGCGACGTAACGCTCGAGCATCCGGTTCGGACGCCCCTCGTGAAACCCGATCTTCCCCTCCTGCCAGCGCGCACGCCAGAACTCCGCATCCATTCGGGTGGCAGCCTACACCGTCGACCGGCGCTCGGCGATCCGGCGCCGCCCCTCGCGCACGGCGCGCCTCGACCGCGCCCGAAACGCGCTAGACTCGGGTCATGCAGGAGTACGTCGTGCGTCCACCGCGCCCTCGTGGCGTCGTCCTCGGACTGATGGTGACGATCGCCTGCTCCTGGGTGATGTTCGCGTCCGCGCTGAACTGGTCGCGAGCGGCGTTCGCGGAGTCGCTGTGGGGCGGCCTCATCGGCGACGGAAACGCGATCCTGCGAGGCGAGCTCTGGCGTCTCGTGACGGCACCGCTCCTCCACAGCCCAAGCACCCCGAGCCACGCCTTGATCGCGATCATGCTGCTGTACTTCTTCGCGGTCCCGCTCGAGAGCGAGTGGGGTCCGAAGCGAACGGCGCTGTTCCTCGGAGGCGCAGCCCTCGTGGGCAACGGGCTCGAGTCGCTCGCGACCCTCTCGCCGTCGCTCGGCTCGCGAGCCTTCTACGGCAGCATGACCCTCGCGAACGCGGCGACCGTGGCGTGGGCCTTTGCGAACCGACACCAGATCGTCCGCCTGTTCCTGGTCGTCCCGGTGCGCCCCTTGATGATGGTGGCGCTCCTCGCGCTGTGGCACGTCGCGCTCCTCGTCGCGCGGGCGCCGGCCGCCGAAGGCATGATCGGGCCGTTTGGAGGAATGCTCGCGGGCTACCTGCTCTGCGACGCATCGCCGGTGCGCCGGCTCTGGCTGCGCAAGAAGCTGAACCGCTACCAGGAAGAGCTCGACGTCCTGCGGTCGAAGGAGCGCGAGCGCGCTCGGAGGCGAAGAGCAGGGCCGGAGCTCAAGCTCATCCGCGGTGGAGACGACGACTCGGGGCCGCGAACGCTCCACTGAACCGTGGCCGGAGCGCGAGCGCGCTCGGCGAGCGACGACGCGAGCCTAGAGGCCGCCGAGGAGCATTTTCTGACCGGCCTTCACGCCGTGCCGTCGAGACCAGCCCGCGTTGACCTCGAGGACGTAGCGCGCCTTGCAGGCGCCTGGTGCGTAGTGGCCGTCGTTCAGCGTCGGGACGTTCTCCTCGATCCCCACGATGGTGCCGTCCGAGCCGACGAAGAGCATGTCGAGCGGGAGGCAGGTGTTGCGCATCCAGAACGCGAGCTCACGCTCCTCCTCGAAGATGAACAACATTCCCTGGTGCTCGCCGAGCTCCTTGCGAAACATCAAGCCGCGCGTGCGATGCTCGTCGCGCTCGGCGACCTCGGCGTCCACCGTCGCGTCGAGGCCCGCGACTCGGACCGTGGCGCGACGGAGCGGGAGCGGCCCGTCCGGGTCCTTCGGGCAACGCGGATCGGGACCCTTCGCCGGCGAGGGTCGCGTCGGCTCGTCGGGCGTCGGGACGAGACAACGGGCGCCACTCGGAGACGACGTCGGTGAGGTCGAAGGCCCGGGCGAGGCAGCCCGTGGCGCGGCCGAAGCGCTCGTCATCGAACGCGCCGAGGCGCTGCTCGTCGACGCGCTCGAGGAGTGCGAGGCCGCTGCGGTCGTCTCGGGCTTTGCCTCGGGCTCCGCGACACGGTGACCGCATGCAACGACGCCCACGAGGAGGCATGCCCACGGCTTCATGCGGCGGACCCTCCCTCGACCCGAAGGCCGCGGCAAGCCGCCCGAAGCGTGCGAGATATCAGGTGCTCCGCACCTCGACGGCAACGTACACTCACGGGATGCCGACCAGCGCTCGTCGCCTCGCTCTCGCCCTTGCCGCGACGCTCGCGCTGCCTCTCGGCGCCGCGTGCGGGAGCAGCGTCGTGACCCCTGCCCCATCGACCTCGGCAGGCCAAGGCGGCGAGTTCACGTTCATCACCGGCGAGGGAGGCAGCACCGCCGCGACCCCGACGCCACCCGAGCCCCCTCGCCCGCCGGTCCCCCCCGACTACGACGATCCGGGCTGCGAGAACGCGCCTCCGCCTCTCGAGGCGTTCACCTGCGATCCGTTCGACCCCTACGGCGGCGGCTGTCTGCTCGGCGAGGCCTGCAAGCTCACCATCGAGTACCCGTCCGAGCCATGCGGCCAGGAGGTCTACGGCTCGGCGTGCGCGCTTGCCGGGACAGGACAGCAAGGCGACGGCTGCGGCGATGGCGCCGACTGTGGCCCCGGTCACGTGTGCGTGATCACCGGCTCGGGGACGCAGTGCGTGCAGGTCTGCAAGGTGGACGGCCCCTCCGGTTGTCCGAGCGGCCTCGTCTGCGAGCCGCTCGACGTGAAGGGCTTCGGCGGATGCCTCTGAGGGCGAAGCTCCCCGCCCTCACCTACGGCGTAGCGCTCCTCGTCGCGTGCGGCGGTCGGAGCCGGCTCTATGAACCACCCGCGGTACCGCCACCGCCCGAGTGCGACACGAACGAGGACTGCCCGGGCTTCGACGACGTGTGCGCACCCGTGCGCTGCCTCGACAGCGACACCTACGCCGACGCGTTGCCCGACGTTCCGGAGGGCACACTCCTCCCACCGCGCGTCTGCTACGTGCTCGCGCCGCTCGACTGCGATGATGGGGATGCGTGCACCGACGATCGCTGCGAGCCCATGACGGGTTGCGCGCACGAGGCGTTGACGCCCGACCTCGACGGCGACGGGCGCCGCGCACCTCTGCCTGGCACGAAGGCCGGCGAGCCCGGCTCATGCGGCGACGACTGCAACGACGCGAGCGGCGACGCCTTCCCCGGCAACGTCGAGTCGTGCGACGGCGTCGACAACGACTGCAACGGCGTCGTCGATGAGGGGGCGGACTTCCTTCCCCTGTCGAGCGAGCCGGTCCGCTTGAGCGGCGACATCGCGCCGGCTGGCCCTGGCGGCCTCGCCTCGAGCCCGACCGAGTACCTCGCGGCGTACTGGGGCGCGAAGAGCGGAGGCGACACCTTCGTCACGCGGCTCGACGCGTCCGGATCGCCGATCCCCCCGTCCGAGCAGAAGGTCGTCCTGCAGAACGCCGACTCCTCAGGAGGCCCCGTCGTGTGGGTCGGCGATCGCTATGGGCTCGCGTGGCAGGATCGCCGAGCGGGCGACTACGAGATTTACTTCACGGAGCTCAGCGCAGCGGGGAACAAGGTACTGCCCGACGTGCGCGTGACCGCGACGTTCGACTTCTCGGTCAACCCCGACCTCACCTGGAACGGGAGCGAGTTCGTCGTCGCGTGGCAAGACCGTCGGAACGGGCTCTTCGAGATCTTCGCGCAGCGCATCTCGCTCGCTGGAGCGCTGGTTGGCGAGGCCGTCAACGTGTCGAGCGGGAGCGGCTTTGCCGAATACGACGCAGAGGCCCCGTCGCTCGCGTCCGGTCAGAAGACGCTCGGTGTCGTGTACGCGACGGGAGCGGTCGGTGAGCAGACGATCGTGTGGCGCGCGCTCGAGCAGACGACGCTGACGGAGATCGCTGGGCCGAAGGTGGTGTCGCTTCCGGGTGCCGAGCCCGTGGGGCCGCAGATCGTGTGGAGTGAGGACCGCTACGTCGTGACCTGGTACCACCGCTCGGCGGGACCAGGCCTCGCCCGCGCCATCTACGCAACCGCGCTCGACGAAGCGGGCAACGTGCTCGCGCCGCCGACGAAGGTGAGCGAACCTCCACCGGGTCGTCGCTCTCGCTACCCGCAGCTCCTCCCGCTCGGCGATCGCTTGTTCTTCGTCTACGCGGACGACCGTGACGGAAATCAAGGCTACGAGGTCTATTCGCGAATGCTCGGCGCAGACCTCGCGCCACTCGGTCCCGAGCGTCGCATGACCAACGCGCCCTTCGACAGCATCTATCCGATCCCCGCGTTCGGTCCCGGCGGGGACATCGGGGTGCTGTTCCGCGACGATCGCGAGGGCGGCGTCCAGAACGTCTACTTCACGAGGCTCGGCTGCGTCGCCGGCGGCGCCTGAGCTCGCACGCGCGTCAGCCCATCGCGCGCGGCTTGAAGGGGCCAGCCTTGTGCACCTTGCCGGGTAGCGGATGGCCGACGATCCGCTCGGCGACCTGCCCGGCCTCGATGAGCGCTTCGAGATCGACGCCGGTGTCGAAGCCCATGCCGTGCAGGAGAAACACGAGATCCTCGGTCGCGACGTTGCCCGCGGCACCGGGCGCGTAGGGGCACCCACCCATGCCGCCGACCGAGGCGTCGAACGTGCGGACGCCGAGATCGAGGCCAGCGAGGATGTTCGCGAGCGCCGTCCCACGCGTGTCGTGCAGGTGGAGCGCGACGCGCTCGAGCGGCATCGCGTCGGCCACGCGCTTCACGAGCTCGCGCGTCTGCCGCGGATTTCCGACGCCGATGGTGTCGCCAAGCGAGATCTCGTAGCACCCGATGGCGAGGAGCCGAGCCGCGATGGCGACCGCCTTGGCGGGCTCGACCTCCCCTTCGTAAGGGCAGCCCCACACGGTGGAGACGTAGCCGCGAACACGAAGTCCGGTCGCCCGCGCGGGCGGCACGAGTTCCTCGATCACCTCGAAGGCGCGCTCGATCGACTTGTTGATGTTCTTCTTGCTATGCGTCTCGCTCGCGCTGAGAAATACCGCGATTTCAGGGAGGCCGGTGGCGATCGCGCGCTCGAGGCCGGTGCCGTTCGGGACGAGCGCGGAGAGCGACACGCCCTCGGGCGCCGGCAGGGAAGCCCTCGCGAGCTGCTCGGCGTCGGCGAGCTGCGGGATCCACTTCGGCGAGACGAAGCTCGTGAGCTCGAGCCGCCTGAGCCCGGCGGCGACGAGCGCGTCGAGGAGGGCGCGCTTTGACTCCGTCGGCACGAAGCCCTTCTCGTTCTGCAGCCCGTCTCGTAGGCTGACCTCGTAGACCGAGACGACGTCGCTCACCACGCGACGGATGATGGCACAGCGCGACGAGGGATACACGCGTCGGGCGCATCGCTGGCCCGGGAGCGCACGTCAGCCGTCGAGCACCTCGAGGCGATGACGGGGCGTGCGCAAGTCACCGACCGGGATCGGGTAATCGCCGGAGAAGCAGGCGTGGCAGTGCCGCCGCTCGGGCTCGGCCCCCTCCGTGTCGCCGGGGGACGCGGCGCCGCGGACCGCGTCGAGGAGGCCCGCGAGCGAGAGGTAGCCGAGCGAATCCGCCTGAAGGTAGCGGCGGATCTCCTCGACGTCGTGGCTCGCGGCGATGAGCTCGCTGCGCGTCGGCGTATCGATGCCGTAGAAGCATGGCCAGGCCGTCGGCGGGCTCGAGATGCGCACGTGCACCTCGCGCGCGCCCGCCCCTCGCAGCATGCCGACGAGCTTCCGGCTGGTCGTGCCGCGGACGATCGAGTCATCGACCACGATGATGCGCTTGCCCTCGAGAGCCGCGCGGTTCGGGCTCAGCTTCAGCTTCACGCCGAAGTGGCGAATCGACTGGCTCGGCTCGATGAAGGTGCGCCCGACGTAGTGACTTCGGATGAGCCCCATCTCGAAGGGCAAGCGCGCGTGGTTTGCGAGGCCGATCGCCGCGGGCACCCCCGAGTCGGGGACCGGCACCACGACGCAGTCGTCGGCCGTGGCGTTCGGCACGGGGTGCTCGTCGAAGACACGGCGCCCGAGGCGCTTGCGCACCTCGTAGACGCTCGCGCCGTCGACCATCCCGTCGGGCCTCGCGAAGTACACCTGCTCGAAGACGCACGAGCGACGAGGCGCAGCCTCGAACGGCCGCGAGGAGGTCACACCGCGCTCGTCGAGCACCAGCATCTCGCCAGGCTCGAGCTCGCGGACGAGATCGGCGCCGATGAGCTCGAACGCGACCGACTCGCTCGCGACGACGTAGGCCGTCCTCGCCCCCTCGACCGCGTCTCCGGCTCGCAGACGCAAGACGCCGAGGCACAGCGGACGAAACCCCATCGGATCGCGCAACGCTACGAGCCGCCGCTCGTCCATGAAGAGCAGCGAGTACGCCCCCTCGACGCGTTGCATGGCCTCGACCACGCGCTCCTCGAGGGAGCGGCCGCCGCTCCGCGCGAGGAGGTGCACAATCACCTCGGTGTCGGACCCGCTCTGGAAGATCGAGCCCTGCGCCTCGAGCTCACGCCGCAGCGGCTCGTGATTCGTGAGGTTGCCGTTGTGCGCCACGGCCACCGCGCCCCCCTGGTAGTTCACCGCAAAGGGCTGCGCGTTCTTGAGGTGAGACCCCCCCGCCGTCGAATAGCGGACGTGCCCTATCGCGACGGCACCGCGGAGCTCGGCGAGGTCGGCGCTCGAGAAGCCCGCCTGAACCAGGCCCATGCGTCGCAGCGACGAGAGAGCCTCACCGTCGCTCGCCACGATCCCGGCGGACTCCTGCCCGCGATGCTGCAGCGCGTGCAGGCCGAGGTACGTAATGTTCGACGCCTCAGCGTGGCCGTAGACTCCGAAGACACCGCACATCGCCTTGACCTCGGCGCCTCATCGCACGGGGGCCTCCCCACGTCGAGCGCGGCCGCCACCGAACCGCGGGGCTTAGCGCATGCTAGGGGGTCGAGGGCGGTACTGACCCGAGCGGCCTTCGAGCAGCATGCGCAGCTCATCGGGCTCGTTTGCGTGCGCGAAGGCCTCCTCGCTCGAGATCAAGTGGCGCTGCACGAGGTCGGCGAGGGACTGGTTCAACGTGCACATCCCGGTGCCCTGCTGCCCGACCTGCATCTGCGAGTAAATCTGATGGAGCTTGTCCTCTCGCACGAGGTTGCGGATCGCGGCGTTCGGGAGCAGCACTTCGAGGGCGAGGCAACGACCAGGGCCGCTCGCCTGCGGGATGAGGCACTGCGTGACGACCGCGGTCAGCGTAAACGAGAGCTGCGCGCGTACCTGGGGCTGCTGATGCGGTGGGAAGACGTCGATGATGCGGTTGATCGACTGGATCGCGCTGTTCGTGTGAAGCGTCCCGAAGACGAGGTGGCCCGTCTCGGCGATCGTCAGCGCCGCCTCGATCGTCTCGAGATCGCGCATCTCGCCGACCAGAACGACGTCCGGGTCCTGTCGGAGGATGTACTTCAGCGCCTTCTTGAAGCTCTCGGTGTCCTGACCGACTTCGCGCTGGTTCACGAGGCTTCGCTTGTGAACGTGCACGTACTCGATCGGGTCCTCGACGGTCATGATATGCGCGCGTCGCTCGCTGTTGATCTTGTCGATCATCGCGGCGAGCGTCGTCGACTTGCCGCTGCCGGTCGCGCCGGTGACGAGCACGAGCCCCTTCGACTTGTTGCAGATGTCGATGAGTACCGTCGGGAGACCGAGCTGCTCGAAAGTACGGATATCGTAGGGGATAAGCCGGAAGACCGCGCCGACGCACCCGCGCTGTAGGAACATGTTGCCGCGAAATCGGGCGACGCGCTTCATGCTGAAGGCGAAGTCGAGCTCGTTCGCCTTCTCGAACTTGATCTTCTGCTCCTCGCCGAGCACCTCGTAGCAGAGGTCCTTCGTCTGGCTCGGCGTGAGCTGCGGCAGCTTCAGCGGGATCATCTGCCCGTCGATGCGAAGGAGCGGAGCCTGGCCTGCGGCGATGTGAAGATCGCTCGCGCCCTTCTCCACCATCACCTTGAGGAGCTGTTGCAGCGTGAAGCCCAGCCGCTGAGAGGGGGCTCCTGCGTCGTCCGAAAAGTCGTGGTTCATGCTGTCTGCTCTGCAGGCTGCCAGTTCGACGCGCGTGCGCAAAGGCGATCACGCCTCGCCTCACGAAACGCGAGCACTCCATGCCCCCCGAGGGAACGGGCGGATCGCGCGGCAGCCTCAGTCTGCCATCGTGACACGCATGATCTCTTCGGGCGTCGTCACGCCCTGCATGATCTTGTTGATTCCGCTCATACGCAGCGACGCCATGCCACCCCGGATGGCGGCGGCCTTGAGTTCGGCCGCGGACACGCCCTGCAGGATGAGCTCCTTCAGCGGCTCGGTCAGGCGCATGACCTCGTAGAGCGCGACGCGGCCCTTGTAGCCGGAGCCGTTGCAGGTCTTGCAGCCCGCACCCTTCATCGGCGTGGCGCCCGCCTGGTTGAAGGCCTGCTCAGAGGTGCCCAGCTCCTCGAGGATGCGCGGGTCGATTCGGGTCGGCTGCGCGCAGTCCTTGCAGACCTTTCGCGCGAGGCGTTGAGCGAGGACGAGGTTCAAGCTCGCGGTGATGAGGAACGGCTCGACGCCCATGTTGAGGAGGCGCGAGACGGTCGCCGGCGCATCGTTCGTGTGGAGCGTCGAGAGCACCATGTGGCCGGTGAGCGCGGCCTTGACCGCGATCTCGGCCGTCTCGAAGTCGCGGATCTCGCCGACCATGATGATGTCGGGGTCCTGGCGCAGGAAGGAGCGCAAAGCGGCCGCGAAGTTCAGGCCGATCTCGTCGTGCATCTGCACCTGGTTGATGCCGTGGAGGCTGAACTCGACCGGATCCTCCGCGGTTGAGATGTTGGTCCCCTCGCGGTTCAGGTCGGAGAGCGCCGAGTACAGCGTGGTCGTCTTACCGGAGCCCGTCGGACCCGTCACGAGCGTCATGCCCCACGGCTGCTCGATCGCCCACTTGAAGTCGGCGAGCGGCTTGGAATCGAAGCCGAGCTTCGTCATGTCGAGCTGAAGGTTCGACTTGTCGAGGAGGCGGAGGACGATCTTCTCGCCGTACTGACAGGGCAGCACGCTGACGCGGAAGTCCATCTCTCGATCCCTGCCGAGCTTCAGCTTGATGCGCCCGTCCTGCGGCAGGCGTCGCTCGGAGATGTCGAGCGAGCTCATGATCTTCACGCGGCTGACGAGCGGATTCTTGAGCTTCATCGGCGGCTCCATCTCCTGGAGCAGCACGCCGTCGACGCGGTAGCGGACGCGGAACTTCTTCTCGTAGGGCTCGATGTGGATGTCGCTCGCGCCCTTCTGCATCGCGTTGACGAGGATGGCGTTCACCAGCCGGACGACCGGCGCCCCCTCGGCTTCCTTCTCGAGCTCGTGGACGTTGACGGCGTCATCACCGATCTCGAAGTCGATGTCGCCCTCGTCGAAGTCGGCGAGCATCGAGTCGTAGGTCTCGGCCTCCTTCGTGTAGGCCTTCTCGATCGCCGCGGCGATCGAGCCTTCGGAGGCGACGTAGACGTCGACGTTGAAGCCGGTGAGGAACTTGATGTCGTCGATCGCGTTAAGGTTCGTCGGATCGGCCATCGCGACGGCGACCGAGGACCCGCTGCGCGCCATCGCGATGATGTGATGACGCTCGCAGACGTCACGGCTCACGATCTTGGTGAGCTCCTTATCGATCTCGACCTGCGTCAGGTCGACCGCGGGGACGCGGTACTGCGTCGACAGGAAGTTCGTAATCTCGCCATCCGAGATGAAGCCGAGCTTCGCGAGCGCGTAACCAAGCTTCGCGCCGCTCTTCCGCTGCTCGTCCTGCGCTTGCCTTAGCTGCTGAAGGCTGATCAGCTTTTCACGAACGAGGAGCTCTCCGAGACGCGTCGTCATATAGGCGCAGAATCGTTTCGTTTCGACGCGGGGAAGTCAAGTGAGCCGCGTCGAATCCACGGAGGCCTCCGGGGCGTTGCGGCTAGAGGATCCCGGCAACCTTCTCGGGGAGGCAGACGCCGAGCGCGCACAGCGAGAGATCGAAGTCGGGCGCCGAGCAGCCGACCTGCGCGCTGCAGTGATCGTCGTAGGCACAGAGGCGGTGACACGAGCCCCCCTCGCCTACCGTCTCGGTGAAGGCGAGGCAGCTCCACGCGCTCGTCAACCAGCGCGCTTCACGGAGCGACATGTCGAAGAGGCAGACCTCACGACGCTCCTTCGGATCGTAGGCGTACGCCGGGCACGCGTCGGCCCCGAGGGTCTCGCGCTGCTTCTCGGCGGTCGCGAAGAGGTACGCGTAGTCGCACGCGAAGGTTCGCCCCGAGGCGCGCTCGATCCGGCTCGCATAGCGCGGGTCGTTCGCGAACTCGCCTTGCACGGAGCGCACCATGGACAGCATCTTCAGGTTGCCGTCCTTCTCGGTCGCCGAGGCACGAAGGGCGTCGAGCATCGAGGCCATGCGGCGATCGGCGGCCGAGTCGTCGCCTTCGGTCGTCCCGTAGCCGAGGTGAAGATAGCGGCGCGGCGTCTTCTTGTCGCAGCGGCGAAGGTGCGCCCAGAGGTCGGGGTTGACGAGCGGTGGACGCTTCGAGAGCGCCTCGCGACACACGCCGAGGAGGCCCGGAGGCGCCTTGCCGCTGACCCAATCGCTCGGTTGCCCGGGCCCCTCGTCGGGGAACTGGGTCGCCGGGCAGCCGGAGGCGACCGCGACGCCCGCGGCCATGACTCCGAGCGCGAGCGCGCGGCGGCCAGCCTCGAGGAGAGCACGGGTCGGCGAATGGTCCACGTTGTTCACGCGCGCATCTTCCCAGATGCCGAACGGCGGGACCAACAAACCGCCTGGGCCGCGAGCCCATAGGCCGCGTCACGAGGCCGCGTCGCCGCCGTGGTCGCTCCCGCCCTCGGCCGCGGGCGCCTCGCCGGGAGCGTCACCGCGCCTGCGATTGACTTTTATCATTTGAGTTCAATCTCCCAGGCGCTCTGCACGCCTCGCCTCGAGGAGGTGCAGTCCATGAACCAGCGCGCTGGTGGCTCGACGGCGGCGCCGCTCACTCCGCGACGATCACGCGCGCGCTCCGCGGCGGCATCGAGACGCTCGGCCCCTCGACGAGCACGTCGCGCAGGAGGTCGCGCCCGCTCTTCGGCATCCCCGCAATCGAGGCCGAAGCGTCGCCGCGGTTCAACGCGACGTAGACCGTGTCCGCGCCGTCGCTCATCACGTACGCGTAGGTGTCGTTCGACACCTCGAGCGTCGAGCGTACGCCGCGCCACAGCGCCGAGTGGTCGCGCCGAATCTTGCCGAGCTTCTCGAGGAGCCCTCGTAGCGCGAGCTGGTTCGCGTCGAGCCCCTCCCACTGCATGAAGCGGCGGTTGTCGGGATCGCCGGCGCCTGGCAGGCCAATCTCGTCACCGTAATAGAGGAGCGGGACGCCCTTCGTCGTGAAGAGGAACGTGTACGCGACCCCGAGGCGCTCGAACGGCGCTGCGTACTTGGGAAGCGACGGCGGCGCATCCCAGGGCTGCCCGGGGGCCCAAGCGTCCCACGGTTGGTCCTCGGCGACGTGCACGGTTCGGAGGATGTCGTGGTTGCCGATGAAGGTCGACATGAGGCCGGGGTAGTACGAGTCGTTCGAGGCGAGGAAGCCGTCGAGGTCGTGCATCGTGCCGGTGCGACGCAGGAGCTTCTCGGCGAGCACTGCGCGCAGCGGGAAGTCGAACTGACCATCGAGCCGGTCACTGCCGACGTAGAACTTGAGGACGTCGCGGTTCCCGGACTCGAACGTCTCGCCCACCATGTAGAAGTGCTCGCCCGTCTTCGGCTCGATCTCGGACGCGACGCGCTTGCGCAGATCGAGGAGCCACTCGAGCTCGATGTGCTTGACGGCGTCGAGCCGGAAGCCGTCGATGCCGGTCTTCTCGATCCAGGCGACCGCGTTGTCGACGCTGTAGGCGCGTGCGGCGGGGTTCGTGAAATTCCAGTCGGGGAGGTAAGACGTGAACCAGCAGCGCCGCTGCTGGTAGCTGTCGTTCCAGTCGCAGCCGTCGCCGCAGACGCACGAGTGACCGTCGTACGAGAGCGGCCAGAACCAGTCGGGGTGCTCTGCCACGATCGGGTTCTTCTCGTGGACGTGGTTCATCGCGTAATCGAGCAACACCTTGATGCCGCGCGCGTGCGCCTTGTCGACGAGCTCCTTCAAGGTATCGAGCGTTCCGAAGTGCTCCTCGGGTCGATCGAGGTCGCTCACCCAGTAGCCGTGGTAGCCAGAGTAAGGCCTGCCGTCCGAGCCTGCGCCGGGTACGCTGGGGTTGTCCTGGGGGACGGTCAGCCAGAGGGCATTGACGCCGAGCGACTCGAAGTACCCCTCCTCGAGCTTGTCGATGACGCCACGCCAGTCGCCGCCTTGATAATTCGCGGGCCCTGCTACCCCTGGCACAGCGCCGTCGTTCGAAGGGTCACCGTTTTGGAAGCGATCGACGAACACGAAGTAGAGGATGGCCGAGCGCCAGTCGAAGGCGTCGGGGTTGAGCGTTGGCGGCTCGGGCACGCAGGTCTCGAAGCCGCACGCCGCGACGACCACGCTGTTCTCCGCGCCAACGCCGTCGGGCTCGGACCAGCCGTTCTTCGGATCCTTCACCCAGTCCTTGCCGTTCAGCACGAACTTGTAACGAATCTTCGCGCCGTCGAGCGCCTGGACCTCCGCCTGGAAGTGGCTCCCCTCGATCAGCATCGGGACGCCCTTCGTCCACCCGTCGGGCGCGAAGTCCCCGCGGAGCTCGACCGAGGTCACGCCGCCGCCGAGCGGATAGCGGAACACCACCGGGCACGTGGTCCCGCTCGGCACGCAGCTGGGATCGGGCTCCGACGGCGAAAGCGTCTCGTCGAGCAGCCTGCGGTCCGAGCAGCCGAACAGCGTCGAGGCGAGGGCGAGGGCGGCGAGCGAACGGGACATCCCATTCGTCGTGAACGCGCTTCGCGCCTGAGTCAATTTCCACTAGCCTGCGGCCGATAGGCGGGTAGCTCAGCGGCAGAGCGGCGGCCTTACAAGCCGTTGGTCGCAGGTTCGATCCCTGTCCCGCCTACCAAGACGCGCCGTCCTCGTCGGGGCGGCGTTCGAGGGCCGACCGGGCTTCGATGGGCGTCCGACGTCGACGTCGCGGGCGTCTCACGTCGCGCCGAGGCGCCCCTGAAAATCGAAGCGGTGGGGATCGTTTCTTCTTTACGGAGCGCGCTGCGGTTTGGTACGTAAACAGTCCCGTTTGGGGTGGTAGTTAAGTCGGTTATAACGCCGGCCTGTCACGCCGGAGGCCGCGGGTTCGAGTCCCGTCCACCCCGCAACGCGACCCAGTGAGTCTCTCGCTGGGTTTTTTCTTTCCATGCGCCTGCATCCCACGGCCAATCGGTGCGTCCAGGCGCCTCGCCGGTCTCGCTTTCGGGTTGACCCGGAGCCCGGCGACCGGCGACTGTCCCGGGCCCCATGGCCCTGCGGCTCCTCGTGCTCGTGCCGTTCCTCGCGTTCGCTGGGTGCAACCCGCGCGCCGACGAGTGCAACCGGCTGATCGCGGTGATGAACGCCGCCGAGGACGGGCTCGACGGCACCGAGCGACAAGCTGACGCAGCCGGGATCCGGCGCTTCGCCGGAGACCTCGATGCGGTCGCCGCGCGGCTCGACACGGTGGAGCTGAAGCTCGAGCCTCTGCGCGAATTCCGAGAGCGCTACCGCAAGATCCTCGCGGACTACGCGCGCGCGCTCCGAACGCTGGCCGACGCGCAGGACACCGCAGACGGGACGAAGCTCCGAGCGACCGTCGAAGATGGCAACGCGCTCGAGCGCGACAGCCACAAGCTCATCGGCGAGCTCAATGACTACTGCGGCGGCAAGTAGCGCCGCCCGCGGTCAGTGGAAGGCGGGCCCCGCGTCGACCGGCTGACCCGTGCGATCGTGCTCGTCGAGCCGCCGCTGGGTCGCGCTCACGCAACCGGCGCAAGAAGCGAAGCGGCTGCCGTCCTGTCAAGTCACCCACAGCGCCGTCGACGGCAACGAGGTGAACTGCGCCGAGTCGAGGTGGGCGCCGCAGGCGACGCGATGGCTGTGCTTCGAGTGGTCGTGGCCGCTCGGGCCCTTGCCGCTGATGGCCTTGCGCTCTCGCTTGGTGAGCTCAATGGGAGGGCGCTTGCGCGCCGTCATAAGGGTCTGGGGTAGCTCCGTCCCGCGGGAGAGCGGTAGTTTTGGGTAGCGCGCGACAGCTCAGGTCGTCGGGCCGATGCCGGACCACACGGACGGGTCGCGTGGCCCCTCCGCGGGTGCGACGTCGACCGGGATCGCGGTGAGCTGCGCCATCCCGGAGAAGGGCTCGAGGTTGTCCGCGCCGTCGGCCGCGAGGAGGTTGACGTTGACGCCCGCGGTGCGGCTCGCGATCGAGAGCCGCTTCGCCGCCTGGTGTCCCCAGCCGTGAGGCAACGCGACGGTCCCGGGCATCAGGTCCGCGAGCAGCTTCACCGGGAGGCGCACCGCCCCCGCCTTCGAGCGCACGTCGCACAGCGCTCCCTCCCGCAGTCCGAGTCGCGCAGCGTCATCGGGATGAACGTAAAGGTGGTTCGTGCCGTCGGCGCCGATCATGCGCTCGTGGTTGTGCGTCCACGAGTTGTGAGTCGTCACGGCGCGCTTGGTGATGAGCTTCAGACGATGCTTGCCGCTTCGCTCGGCCGCGAACCGCGCCTCGAGCCGTGAGGTCGCGTCGACGAGGGCACGAGGCGCGAGTTCGACACGTCCGTCCGGGGTGGTCACGCGGCGCCCGAGGAAGCTGCCAGGCTCGTGCTCGGGGCGAAGGCGACCGTGTCGCTCCGCGAGCAGCGAGTCGAAGCTGCCCTGACCGGTCAGCCGAAGCAGCAGCGACAGCAGGGCCTCGTCGGGAACGCCGGGCTCTGCGTCCGGCGTTGCGCGGCGGCGGCGACGCGTCTCGTAGCTCCGCGCGAGCTCGAAGGCCCGCTGCGCCACCCGCGAGCCGAAGAGGTTGACCCCCGAAGCACGCGCGAGGTCGAGGTAGATGGTAGCCTCGTCACGGACCTCGCCCTCCGGGGCCACAATGCGCTTCGTCGCCTGAAGGTACGGCCGCGCCTGCAACCCCAGCATGAGCGGAAACACGAACGGGAGGTCGGCGCGCTCGAGCGGAGACGTGCACGGCAATACCCAGTCCGCGATGCTCGCCGTCTCGGTCGGCAGGATGTCGAGCACGACGAGGAGCTCGAGCTCGGACAGCGCGCCGCGGAGCCGGTCAGAGGCCGGCATGGTGATGAGCGGGTTGCCTCCAGTGACGAACAGCGCGCGGATCTTGCCGGGCCCGGGCGTCCTGATCTCGTCCGCGAGCGTACCGCCGGGGAAGGCGTCGTTCACCGCCATGAAGCCTCCGACGCGGGAGCGGTCGTCGCGGAGCAGCACGCCGTGCTTGGCGCCGAAGCGAGCGAAGTCGATGACGCCCTGCCCGACCAAGGTCCCGCCCCGTCGATCGAGATTTCCGCTGACGGCGTTGATCGCCTCCTGGAGCCAAAACGAGAGCGACCCCTCCGGCCCCATATTGACGCCGGTCGAGCAGTAGAGCGCGGCGCCGTCCGCGGCCAGGTAGTCCGACACCATCCGACGAAGGACGTCCGCCTCGACTCCCGTCACGTCGGCCGCCCGCTCCGCCGTCCACGGCCCGGCGACCTCGCGGAGCCGCTCGAGGCCGTGCGCGTGAGCCGCGAGCCGGCCTTCGTCGACGCGCCCGCTCGCCAGCACCTCGTGGAGAAACGCAAGGTAGAAGAACACGTCGGTCCCCGGCCGAATGAAGACGTGCTCACCCGCGACCTTGGCGGACTCGGTGCGGCGCGGGTCGACGAACCAGACCTTTCCGCCGCGCGCGACGATGGCCTTCAGGCGCGCGATCGGGTTCGGCACCTGCAAGAAGCTCCACTTCGAGACGGCAGGGTTCGCGCCGACCACGATGAGGCACTGCGTCCGATCGACGTCGGGGAACGGCTGCGTGAATGGGAACCCGTACATCGCGCGCGCGACCGCGAACTTGTTGGAGCAATCCTGCGAAGCCGACGCGTACATGCTGCGCGAGCCGAGCCCCGTCATGAATCCCTGCGCGAACACCGGATGAAGGACGCCGAAGCCCGCGGCCGTGCCGACGTACATCGCGATCGAGTCGGGCCCGTGCGCCTCTCGGATCGCGCGGACTCGCGCGCCGATGTCACCGAGCGCCTCGTCCCAGGTGGCGCGCTCGAGCGACGACGCCCCACGCGGTCCGCGCCGAGCGAGCGGATGACGCAAGCGGTCCGGTGAGCCGAAGAGCTCGTGCTGACGAAGGCCCTTCACGCACGCGTACCCGGCGGTCGCGACGTGGACATCGTCGGGTCGAATGTCGACGACGCGGTTGCCCTCGACGTCGACCTCGAGACCGCAGAGCGCTTCGCAGATCCGACAAAACGTGTGTTTCGTCTCGGTCATTGTGATTGCGGAGTTTAGCGGCGGAGCGGCGCGATGCGCCATGGACCCGCGCGCGCGACCGGCGAGAGGCTCGGCCCGCCCTCGCGAACAGACCGCGTCTTCGGAACCAGACAAGCGAAGTTTGCAGGAAAGAAGGAACGCGTCGCGCGAGCGGTGTATGGCGAAAACATGCTCACCGACGATCAGCTTACGACGATCCGCGCCGCCGCCGAAGACGCGGCATGGCTCTGTGATCGCGGGTATCCCGCGTCCGAGGTCGCCGCGTTCATCTCGACCCACCGCGTCCTCGACGAGCGCGCCCGAGCCCTCGTCTCGACGAGCGCGCGCGCCGACGCGCACCACCGTCATCACATCGCACGTGAGCTCGACGCAGAGGATGTCGAGCGTCGTCCGGTGCGCGTCGATGTCGGGAGCCTCGTGCGGCGCTTCGCGGCGCTCCTCGCTGCCTCGCGTGACGCGAGCGTGGTGGTGCTGGAGAGCGCAGCGGGCCTCGTGCTCACCGTGCCGGACGCGCCAGACACGTCGGCGACGCTCCGAGACGAGGCGGTGCGCGAGCTCGCAAAGGCGCTCCTGTCGCTCTCACCAGCGTCGCTGAAGCTCGTCTTCGAAGAGGGCGACGCCGCGCTCGCGTCGACGCTGCGGCTCCACCTCGAACGTGGGCGACGAGTCAACGTCGTCGAGGACCTCGTGCGCTCGGTGGCGACTCGGCTCGAGGGCGCGACCTTCGTCGTCAGCGCAGACCCCACGGTGCTCGACGGCGCCGGGACCTGGCTGAACCTCACGTCGTCGTACGCGCAGGCGCTCGCGCTCGGCCCGCTCAAGCTCTGCTGACCGTCGCGCCTCGCGCGCTCGCTCCGAGGCTGCGAGCGGTGTATTCTCCAGCGAATACGCAGCAGGGAGCCCATGGCCGACGACAAGAGCAACGACGCCGACCGCCGACGCTGGGCGCTCCTCGTCTCGAGCCTCGTCACCGCGGGAGACTCCGACCTCGAGGCATTTCGTCGCCGTCGAGGCGTCGAGCCGTCGCTCGACCTCGACCGGCTGCGCTTAGCGCGCGAGGTGCTCGAGTGGATCGGCGGTGCGCTCGGCACGAGCGAGGACGCGCGCTGGAGTGTGCTCGATCGCGCCGCCGTGGCGCTGGGGCTCGAGGTCCGACGGACCAGCGAGCCGCGCTTCGATGCCGAGAGTGAGGCGGCACCAAGCGCTCCCGCGACGCCGGTCGCCGCCGACGCGAACGAGGCAGCGGACCCGCCTCGGCCCGCGCTGATCGGCGCGCTGTCGCCCGGCCTCGACGCTCCGATCGCGCCCGTGGCGACGACCTCGCCTTGGCTGAAGGCCACGCCGGTCGTCGCCCACGGAAGCCCAGCAGCCGCGCGGCTCGAAGGCCCTGCAGCGCCCAAGCCTCACGCCGTGCGTCCACCACCACCTCCGCTACCGCCCGAGCCCACCCCGCGCCCCGTCGTCGGCGCGGCAGCGACCCCTCGCTTAGCAGCGGAACGCCCTTCGACGACCCCGGAACCCCCGCCGCTCGTCGCGCCGAAGGGCTTGCGAGCAACGACGCCCGAGGCGCGTCCGGTCGCTCCTCGGCCAGCGGTCGCCGAGGCCCGGGCGGCCGTGAACGTCGCCAACGCGACCGCGGGCGACGCGCTAGCAGCCCTCCTCGCGAAGAATCCGCGCCTCGCCGCGTTCGCCGAGGCCACTGAGTCGAGCGGCGGACAGACCGTGGTGGTCACGGGCGCTCGCCCCTCCGAGCCTGCCCTTCCCTTCCAGGCGCCGACCAGCGAAGAACCGCCGGCCTCCCGAAGGCCAGGGACCTTGCCACCCCCTAGCGAAACTTCCAACCACGTGACGGCGCGGGACGAGGCGCCGGAGCCACGTCGCTCCACGGCCGAGGCGCTCCCTTGGGGCCGCTCACGCGCACCCTCCGAGATGACGCTTGCCTTCGAACCCTTGGGTCCGAACGGGGCACCGCGAGCGAAACCCGCGGAGCCGCAGAGGCTCCCCGAGCACCTCGCCACCATGCCGCTCGAGCGATACGCGGCCCTCGAGGTCCAGCGACGCCTCTGGCCCGATTGGCGCGCGTCCATCGAGCAGGCCTTCGGAATCACGAGCGAGGGAGAGCGCAGCGCGCTCGACACTCACTGGCAGCACGCGCTCGCATCGGACCCTGAACTCACACGCGCCTTCGAGTGGCACCGTGACCAGCACGAGCGCTGGGAGCGCGAGCGCTCTCGATGAAGCTAGCAGGGCGATGATGCGCCGCGGCGCGCTGCAGTACCGCCTCCCCGAACCTTCCGCGGAAGGCCCGGGAGCCTCGCCCTCGCGCTCGAGCTTGCGGTAAGGGGTCCGACGATCGACCCCGAGGATCTTCGCGGCCTGGGTCTTGTTTCCGCCGACGACCTTGAGCACGCGGCCGATGTAGCGCTCCTCGAACTCGTCCAAGGTTGGAAGGTACTTCAGGTCCTCGGCAGGGACGACGAAGCTGTCGCTGCGATGCTCGCGCACGCGCTCGGGTAGATCCTCGACCGTAATATTGTCAAAGCGCGTGAGGATTAACGCGCGCTCGACGAGGTTCTCGAGCTCACGCGCGTTACCGGGCCAGTCGTAGTCGAGGAGGCGGCGCGCCGCGTCGGGGACGAAGCCATCGATGTGCTTGCCCGCCTGACGCGAGGACGGCTCGAGGAAACGATTCGCGAGGAGCAGGATGTCGTTGCCCCGGGATCGACGCGGCGGCACGGAGATGCGCACCACGTTGATGCGGTAGAAGAGGTCCTCGCGAAACTCGCGCCGCTCGACCGCGGCGTCGATGTCGCGGTTGGTCGCGGCGACGATCCGGGTGTCGAGCTCGACCTCGCGGCTGCTGCCGACGGGGCGCGCGTGCCGCTCCTGCAAGGCGCGGAAGAGCCTCGACTGCATCTCGAGCGGCATCTCGCCGAGCTCGTCGAGGAACAGCGTCCCGCCGGAGGACTCGACGAAGAGCCCGGTACGATCCGTGCGAGCGTCCGTGAACGCCCCGCGAACGTGGCCGAACAGCTCGCTCTCGAGGAGCTGGGCCGAGATGGCCGCGCAGTTCAGCGCGACGAAGGGAGCGCCCGGTCGGTGCGAGTGCTCGTGGAGCGCGCGCGCCACGAGCTCCTTACCCGTGCCGCTCTCGCCCGTGACGAGGACCGAGGCGTCGCTGTCCGCGGCCCGTCGCACAAGATCGAACCCATGCTGCATGACGGGGCTCTCGCCGAGGAGGGTGCCTACGGGTGTGAGCGACGGAGCCTGCTCCTTCAGCCGACGGAGCTCCTCGGTGAGCTGCCGGTGCTGGAGCGCCCTCGCCACCGAGAACTCGAGGGCGTCGAGGTCGACCGGCTTCGCGAGAAAGTCTTAGGCTCCGGCGCGAATCGCCGCGACCGCGCTCTCCATCGTCCCGAAGCCGGCGAGCATCACGACCGGCACGTCGGGGCGGAGCTCGTTCACCCGACGACACAGGGTTAGGCCGCTCTCGCCGTCGAGCATGAGATCCGTCAAGACGAGATCGACATCACGCAAGCGGAGGAGGTCGACGGCGGCGTCGAGGCGCGACGCCGTCACGACGTCGAGCCCCCGCGTCTTCAGCGAGGCCTGGAGGAGCTCCCGCATGTCGGGGTCGTCATCGACCACGAGTACCGTTCCGTTCATCCGAGATCTCCAACCGTCACGTGTCCAGGCTTCATGATTCGCACGCGAGTCATGACGGGGACGCGCGGAGCCGCGACGCCCTGGCCGCGACGACCGCGAGCGAGACCCCCACGGGCCGGTCCGAAAGCGCGTGGAGCCACGGCCCCAAACCGGGTGAGGCTTCTTAACAACCCGTTGATTCGGATCGCGTCACGCCTCCCCACGGTCCTCCAGCGAAACTGCGGGCGCCTCACTCCGTCGACACGCGAGGGAGCGTCCGCCGCGGTCCCGCGAGCCCGTACCGGTCGAGGGCGCAGGCTCGATGGTGGCTCGCGTCGATCCACGATTCCTCTATACTGCTCGCGTGGAGGCCACGTGACGACGCTGCCCAGGCTTGCCCTTCCGCTGATGCTCCTCGCCGCCGCGCCGGCCGCCTGCGACAAGGGCGGCGAACCCGCACCGCCGCCGACGCCCCTCGCGCCACCGCCTGCCGTCTCGGCTGCTGCGCCCGTGTTGAAGCGCCTCACGAAGGCGCAGTACCGCAACACCGTGCGCGATCTCCTCGGGAACCTCGCGTTGCCGACCTCGCTCGAACCCGACCTCGTCTGGGAGGGCTTTGCGACCGTTGGCTCGTCGGTGAGCTCCGTGTCGGCGCTCGGCGTCGATCGCTACGAGACCGCGGCGTACGACCTGGCCGCGCAGGCGATGTCCCCCGAGCGGCGCGACGGCCTCGTCCCGTGCAAGCCCGCCACGGCGACCACCGACGAAGCGTGCGCGCGGGCGTTCGTCACGGCGTTCGGACGTCGCGCGTTCCGACGCTCGCTCGACGAGGTCGAGGTCACGCGATACGCAGGCCTCGCGACGCAAGCCGCGAAGACGCTGGATGACTTCTACGACGGGCTCGAGTTCGCGATCGCCGCCGTCCTCCAGTCGCCGCACTTCCTGTTTCGGGTCGAGGTCGGAGAGCCCGACCCCGAGACGAGCGGCCTTCGCCATACGAGTCACGAGATGGCGACGCGGCTCTCGTACTTCCTCTGGAACACCACGCCCGACGACGCGCTGCTCGACGCTGCAGACCGCGGAGAGCTCCTCGACGACGCGAGCCTCGAGCGCGAAGTCGATCGCATGCTCGCGTCTCCGAAGGCTCGGCAGGGCGTGCGGAATTTCTTTGACGAGCGCTTCGGACTCCAACGCCTGCTCGACCTTGTGAAGGATCCAAAGGTCTTTCCGCAGATGAGCGCGGACCTTGGGCCCGACGCGCGCGAGGAGACCCTGCGTACCCTCGAGGATCTGATCCTCGACCGCGACGAGGACGTCCGAACGATGATGACCTCGCGACGCACCTTCGTGAACCGTCGGCTCGCGACGCTTTACGGCGAGCCTGCGCCCACGCTCGAGGGCTTCGGCGCGGCCGAGCTGCGCGAAGACGGCGCGCGCCGCGGGCTCCTCGGTCAAGCGGCGTTCCTGGCGGAGTACGCGCATGCGACGAGCAGCTCAGCGACGCTGCGCGGGAAGTTCATTCGTACGGTTCTGCTCTGCGGGACGATCCCGCCGCCTCCGGCGGACGTGGATACCTCGCTCCCCGAGCCGAGCCCCGACCTTCCGACCGCGCGCGATCGGCTGAAGGACCACGGGGAGAACCCGAGCTGCGCCGCCTGTCATTTGATGATGGATCCACTCGGCCTCGGCCTCGAGAACTTCGACGGGCTCGGACGTCACCGCGCGACCGAGCAGGGCGCCACCATCGACGCGAGCGGTGAGCTCGACGGCGTCACCTTCGACGGACCCGAGGAGCTTGCCGCGGCCGTCGCCGCGCATCCCGACTTTCCGCGCTGCATCGCGCGACACCTCTACCGCTACGCCACCGGTCGCCTCGAAGGAGACGGCGAGGAAGAGCTCCTCGGGTGGCTGCGCGACGCGCTCGAACACGAGGAGTTCCGATTACGCCCGCTCCTCAAGCACGTGACCATGAGCGAGGGCTTCCGCCTCGCGACGGAGGCCCCATGACCCGCTCGATGCTCCGCTCTCAGCGCGGTCTCTCGCGCCGCATGCTCCTCCGTGGCTTGCTCGCCGGCGGCGCAGTCGCGGTCGGGCTCCCTGCGCTCGAGGTGTTTCTCGGGCCGAACGGAGACGCGCTCGCCGACGGCAGCGGCTTTCCCACCCGGTTCGGGTGGTGGTTCTTCGGCAACGGCGTCCACGCGAACCGCTGGGTGCCTGCGGGCAACGGTCCCAACTACGAGCTCTCGGAGCAGCTCGCGCCCCTCGCCACCGTGAAGGACCAGGTGACCGTGGTGAGCGGCCTGCGCGTCGATCTCCCCAACAGCGTCCCGCACGGCAGCGGGCCGGCCGGCATCCTCTACGGTGGGCCGCTCCAGAAGGTCGGCGACAGCTTCGACAACAGCACCTTCGGCGCGCCGACGCTCGACCAGGTCGTCGCGCAGGCGTTTGGTGACGCGACCCGCTTCCGCTCGCTCGAGGTCGCGGTCGAACGCACGACGCAGACGTTGTCGTACTCCGGCCCAGGCGCCCCGAACCCACCGGAGTTCTCCCCAGCCGCGCTGTTTCAACGACTGTTCGGCCCCGGCTTCGTCGAGCCAGGCTCGGAGCCGATCCTGGATCCGAAGCTCGGTCTCCGACGCAGCGTGCTCGACGCGGTCTCGGAGGACGCGAAGAGCCTTCAAAAGTATGTGAGCGCGAGCGATCGCCTCCGCCTTCAGCAGCACTACGATGGGATCCGCGCGCTCGAGCAGCAGATCGCGAAGCTCGAGGAAGACCCGCCGAACCTCGCCTCTTGCAAGAAGCCGATGGCGCCCGCGGAGGAGTACCCCGACGAAGGCGGGCGGCCTCAAATGTCGGCGATTCATCGGGTGCACGCCGACACCCTCGCGATGGCGCTAGCGTGCGACGCGACGCGCGCCTTCTCGCTGATGTTCTCGAAGCCGGTGAGCAACGTGCTCTACCCCGGGGCGTCCGCTGGGCACCACCAGCTCACGCACGACGAGCCCGGCGAGCAGCCCGAGGTCCACAAGATCATCCTGCAGATCGTCACCGAGCTCGCCTACTTCATCGAGGCGCTGCGCAAGGTCCCCGAGGGCGACGGTACGTTGCTCGATCACATGGCGCTCCTCGCGCTGTCCGACTGCTCGTTCGGAAAATCCCACGCCATCGACAACTACCCGCTGCTCGTCGTCGGCGGGTGCAACGGCGCGCTGAAGCGTGGCATCCACTATCACGCCCCGGCGCCCGAGAGCGCGAGCAAGCTCGGGTTCACGCTGCTCCGCGCGCTCGGGATCCCGGCGACCTCGTTCGGGACCGAAAAGGGAGTCGTGATGGACGGCATCTCGGAGCTCGAGGCGTGACGCCCCTGCCCATCGCTCGACGGACGACCAGGAGGTGCTCGAGCCTCGCGGCGGTCGCCACGGTCCTCGCGGTCGCCGCGTGCGGCGGCGAACAAGAGCTCCCACCCGAGGCGCCGTGCGTGGCGAGCGGGACCGGTCAAGCCTCGGTCGTCACCTTCGCCACGTTCGCGCGGAAGGTCGAGGGGGCCGGCGTCGAGGGCGTCGACGTCGATGCGATCGTGAGCGATGGGAGCGACGAGGCGGGCTGCTACAAGGCCGACTTCACATCGCCCGAAGGGATCCCGGGCATCGACAATCAGGTGTCGACGTTGCTCCCGCTCGTCGAAGAGCTCGTCGGCGCCGACAACATCGACGCGCTGCTCGGCGCTGCGATCACCAATGGTCAACTCATCATCCTCGTGACGGTCCGAGGCGTCGACGACTTCGTGAACGACTCGTGCGTCGACGTCGCGTTCGGCGCAGGCGCGGGAGCACCGCTCCTCGACGGCGCGGGCAACTACCTGCCCTATCAGACCTTCGGCTGGGACCTCGACACCGCGGCCGTGAGCACCCTCCAGCGCGGACGGATCGAGGACGGCGTCCTCCTCGCGGGCCCCGGCGACGTGGAGCTCCCCGTGCGCGTGCTCGACGCGAATTTCAAGCTGGGGATTCACCAGACGCGCGTGCGCATGAACCTCGCGCGTGACGACGATGGGGGCGGCGCCGAGCTGTCGGGCTTCGTCGGGGGCGGCATCGTCGTCGAGGAGCTCGCCAAGGTGATCGAGTCGTTCAACATCGGCGAGCAAGTGAAGGGCGCGGTCGTGCCGCTCTTGAAGACCCGAGCCGATCTCGCGATGGACGCGGACGGCAACTGCCGTCAAATCTCGGCGGCGCTGCGCTTCGCGACGACGCCGGCCTACGTTATCGGTGAGTGACGGGCGCCCCGCGGCGCTTGCTCCCGCGGCGCGCGTGTCCACCTCCTCATGAGCGATGCACGTGGTGGCTCGTCTGCTCGCGCTCCTCGCGACGGCGGGCTGCGCGCGGGCCGCGACGTTTCCCGACGCGCCGATCGTGTGGCGCGACGACGATTGTGCCCCATTCTCGCCTCGGCCCGAGGCGTCGTCGTCGGGTCTCGGCTGGGACGCCTTCGACCAGATGCTGCGCGCGCCACTCGTGCGCCTCGCCTCGTTCGAGCCGCTCGTCGAAGCCCGGAACGTCAACGCGGTGGACGAGGTCCCTAGCTCGAGCTGGTTCGATGCGACCCGCCCCTGGTCCGCGGGAGGAGACGGCTCATCGCTGGTGCGCGGTCCTTGCGAAGGCGAGCTCGAGCACGGACTCGACTGGTTCGTCACCGCCGGCAAGCCCGACGGCGGCAACCCCGGCTTCCTCGCGTGCGTCGCTCTCACGCCCGGCGCACGGTACCGCGCGCAAACAGGAGAGAGGCTGCCGATGACGCGCGCCGTGCTCATGGGCATCACCCGCCGCGCGAGTCGCGACCGGCGAGGCCTCGTGCGAGCCGCGGCGGGCGAGCTGCTCCCGGGCGAGCCCCTCGGGCACTTCTGCTACGAGGGCGTGCGCGACGACGACCCCAATGACGTCGTCCCCACGAACACCCACGCGAGCTCCGGGCGCTTCGGCTCGCCTGCGCGCGGCTCGGCCGCATCGACGCGCGCGAGGCCAACACGCTCGACACCTGGATCACCGAGGACACTCAAGGCCATGGGCACGTCGAGCACCACCTGCTCGGTTTTGGAGACGCGCTCGGAAGCGTATGGGAGCCGCCCGCCCTGGGGCGCCGCGTCGGCGAGAGCGCGTCCGTCGATCTCCCAGACATGCTGGTCGACTGGCTGACGCTCGGGCTCCTCGCGAGGTCGTGGGCGTCGCGACGCTTCAGGCCATTCGGTGCGGTCCTAGGCCACTTCGACGTGGAGCACTTCGTCCCCGCACGCTGGACTCCCAGCTATGACAACCCCGCGATGGTTTGCATGACCGAGCGAGATACCGCGTGAGTCGCGTGGCGCATCGCAGCCCTCGACGCGAGGAGCTTGGAGACGTTCGTCTGCGAGGCGCAACTCGACGATGATGCCCTCGAGCGCGAGCTGATGCGCGTGCTCGTCGGACGAAGGCGGAGGCTCCTCGATCAACACCTTCGCGCGCACGCGTCCCTCGGCGTTCGCGTGATGCGCTCCTGAGAGGACGCGCGTGGCGCGAGGCCGAACGAGGGCGCGCGACGAGCCTCTCCCCCGGGCTCGACGACGCCCCTCGCGACGGCGACGCAGCGGCCTGGCTGCCGTCGCCTGAGCACGAGCGGCGCCGGCTCGGGATCGCACGACGAGCACTCGAGGAGCGACCTCATGTCTGCGTCGACCTGGACCCCGTCATCTTCGGCCGCGCCGCGCGAGCGATCGTCATCATCGCCCGCGGAGGCAGCTCGGAGGGCGCGCTCCGCGTCCACCTCGCGACCACGCCCGGGGTCCCCGTGCGCATGGTCGGGGTCGAGCGGCTCCGCGAGTTCCACGCCCACTAGAATCGTGCCGTGCAGGTGTCGGATTTTCATCAAAATCCTGCCTGTTTGTCAGGGCGAGGTAGCGTATGCGCCCGTATGATCGCTCTCGTGAACACTTGGCGACGGATGGCAGTGGGCATCACGGCGCTGACCGCGGCGGCGTGCAACATCATCAGCGGCGCGGACCAGGTCGAGTTCGTCCCCGACATGAAGGTGGACGCCAGCACGACCACGGGCAACGGGGGCGGCAACGGCTCGGAGTCCGCCGCGACGTCGGGCTCGGGCAACGTCGACCCAGACACGACGACGGGCTCCGGCTCGATGGTCGATACGACCCCGGTGCTCGCGGACGGCATCTCGGTCACCGAGGTCAAGCTCTACCAAGGCGTCGAGCGCCCGCTGATGAAGGGCGGCGCGCCGATCTCCTCGAAGGTGCCCATCGTCGCGGGCCGCGACGCCTACCTCCGGGTGTTCTACAGCGCACAACAGCCGATGGAGGTGACGCTGCAGCTCGACCTCGGCGACGGCGGCGAGCCCCTAGAGGTGCCTGCGAAGGTCTCGGGGACGAGCAACCAGGCCTCGCTCGCGAGCTCGGTGAACGTGATGGTCCCGGGCGCGCGCCTCGCAAACGCGACCGGCTTCCGCGTCTCCCTCCTCGTCCCTGGCGGCGCCGCGAGCGGCAGCAACTCGGCCGCGAGCTACCCCGCCTCCGGGCTCGCCGACCTCCCCGTCGAATCGGCCGGCAGCACGATGAAGCTTGTCCTCGTTCCGATCGCCTACGAGGCGGACGGCTCGAAGCGCTTACCCGACACGTCGGCGGAGCAGGTCGAGCGCTATCGAAAGGCTTTCTTCCGGCTGTACCCGATCCCGAACATCACCGTGACGGTGAAGCCCGCGGTGTCGTGGAAGCAGAAGGTCGATCCGGGCGGCTCGGGATGGGATGACCTCTTGAACGCGATTGTCGACTACCGACAGAAGAGCGGCGCGGGGAACGACGAGTACTACTACGGGGTCTTCAACGCAGCCGCGAGCTTCGCCTCGTTCTGCAGCCAAGGCTGTGTCGCGGGGCTCTCGCTGCTCGCAGGGCCGAACGACGCGATGGCGCGCGCAGGGATCGGCGTCGGCTTCACCGGCGACGAAACGACGGGCACCGCGGCGCACGAGATCGGCCACCAGCACGGACGCCCGCACGCGCCGTGCGGCGTGAGTCAAAGCGTCGATCCGCTGTTTCCGCACAAGGACGGCAGCATCGGGACCTGGGGCTTCGATCTCATCACGAAGCAGCTCATCAAGCCGGATGCGCCGGACTTCATGAGCTACTGCCACCCTGAGTGGATCAGCGATTTCAACTTCGGAAAGCTCTTCGATCGGCTGAAGCTCGTGAACAACGCGGCGTGGCTCGGTGGCGAGGAGGTCGTCTACGAGCGCGTCGCCATCGACGCGGCGGGGCGCGCACGTTGGCTCGGCGAGGTAACGAACGCCTCGGCTCCGTCGGGTGAGCCGACCACGCTCGAGGTCGAGACCGACGACGGCCCCGAGCAGCTCGTGGGGCACTTCTACCCCTACTCGCACGTCGGGGGCGGCGTGATGCTCGTGCCGCGCACGAAGGCGCCGCTGCGCTCGCTCGACTTCTCGTTTGGTGGCGCGCGCATTCACCTCCCGCGCTGACCGGGGCCATGCGAGGCTCCCGGCATGAGCTGGGACGTCGCAGGCAAGGTCTGCCTCATCACGGGCGCGAACACCGGGATCGGTCGGGTCACCGCCGTCGAGCTCGCTCGCAAGGGCGCGCGAATGATCCTCGCCGGGCGCTCCGAGGAGCGCACACAGCCCGTCCTCGACGAGGTGCGCGCGCTCGGCGCCGAAGCCGAGTTCCTACCGCTCGACCTGGGCTCGCTCGCCTCAGTCCGGCGCGCCGCCAAGACCTTCCTCGAGTCGGGGCGTCCGCTCGAGCTTCTGGTGTTGAACGCGGGGCTCGCGGGCTTTCGGGGCCTGACCGAGGACGGCTTCGAGGTCCACTTCGGGACGAACCACCTCGGGCACTTCCTGCTCACGTGCCTCCTCCGCGAACGCCTCGTCGCGTCCGCTCCGGCCCGCGTCGTCGTGGTCGCGAGCCGCGCCCACTACCGCGCGCGAGCGCTCGACCTCGACACCGTCCGCAGGTCGACCGAGAGCGTCACCGGCTTCTCCGAGTACGGCGTCTCGAAGCTCGCGAACGTGCTCTTCGCGAGCGAGCTCGCGCGAAAGCTGGCAGGGACCGGCGTGACGACCTACTCGCTTCATCCGGGCGTGGTCGCGTCGGACGTGTGGCGCCGGGTGCCGTGGCCGTTCCGTTCGGTCATCAAGCTCTGGATGATCACGAACGAGGAGGGCGCGCAGACGACGCTGCACTGCGCGACGGCCCCGGCGCTCGAGGGCGAGTCGGGGCTCTACTACGACAAGTGCGCCCCGAAAAAGGCAAGCCGCCTCGCCCGAGACGAGGCCCTCGCCGCGAAGCTCTGGAAGACGAGCGAGGAGCTGACGGGCTGTTCTTTTTCCACCGTGAAGTGAGCGCGCCGTAAAAAGAAAATTCCACGGGCTTCTCAGATAACGATAGCTTCACGGCATGCGTGACGCGAAGGGCATCCAGCTACTCGGCTCGGTCCTCGCTCTCGTCGCGTGCAACGGGGTCACCCGCGCCAGTGACATCGAGTACTACGGCGACGGCGGATACGGCGGCACGACGAGCATCGGGACCGGAAACCTCGGGACGGGCGGCACGAGCCAGGCGACCGGCGCATCGAGCGGTCCGGGCGCGCAGGCCTCGAGCGGCAGCGCCGGCTCTTCATCCGTCGCGACCGCGTCGTCGACGGGACAAGGGACCGCGAGCTCATCTGTCGCGGCGAGCTCTTCGAGCGGCGGCGGCTGCGTCTATCCGGCTGGCCCATACGGCGTCAGCGACGGCAAGGTGATCCCGCCGACGTTGAAATGGCAAGGCTACCTCGCCGGCGGCGAAGTGCAGGGGACCCTCACGAGCAAGGAGTTGTTCGACTGCGATGCGTCGAAGGGGATCAACGCGATCCTCTTCGACACATCGCAGTTTGGGTGTGGGGCTTGCTCCCAGGAGGCGAGTTCGCTTCCCAAGCTGATGCAGAAGTGGATGCCGATGGGCATTCGCGTCGTGACCCTGCTCGTCGATGCGCCGAACAACGGCCCGCCGACGCTGATGGGGGCACTCCAGTGGAAGCAGCAGTTCGGGCTCGTCGACGTCAACGTCATGAGCGACCCGAACTTCTCGATGGCGTTCACGCAGCAGGTCGGGACACCGCTGCTCACCTACGTCGATCCGCGGACGATGAAGGTGACGTACACGCAGCAGGGCTACTCCGGAAACTACTCGGGCCTCGAAGCGCTCGCCGTAAAGAACGGCGGCTGAGCAGTAGCCGTCGGGGGCGGTGGCGTCACAGGCGAGACCGAGAGGCCGTGCCTCACGACTTGACGCCGAGCAATTCCTCGCGCGCTCGGCGACAGCCGCCAAGGGCGCCATGCAAGGCCCACTGGCCACGGGCGCGCGCGAGGTTGTGCTCACCTCGCGTCGCATAGCGCGCAGGATTCCAACCGAAATACGACTCGACGAGCGCGTCGGCGGCGAACCGAGCGGCGAGCTCGA
The DNA here is from genome assembly GCA_016875405.1 of Deltaproteobacteria bacterium. Taxonomy (GTDB): domain Bacteria; phylum Myxococcota_A; class Polyangia; order Polyangiales; family Polyangiaceae; genus SYFR01. Next base: position 94,674 of record VGRJ01000002.1, read on the forward strand.
GGGCGATCCACTCGGGCCCGAGGAGCGCCGAGAGCCTCTCTGTAGGCGTCGGCGCGCGGCCGAGCCCATCGACGTAACCGCTGAAACTCGCGCCCATCACGGCCAGATCGAGGACGGCATGCGGAGCGTCTTCGGTCGCCCGATTGCACCACGACCGCCACAGGTCACCGAGCTCGTGACCGAGGTGAATGGGCCCGACGGTGTCGAGATCGACGAGGCACAGCGCATCGTCGGGGCGCTCGTTCGAGAAGAGGACGTTTGAGAGCTTGAGGTCGCCGTGCCCGAGGATTGGAGCGAGCGACGGCAGCGGGTCGAGCGCGTCGGCGACGGAGAGCAGCTCCTCCGCGAGCGGAGCGACCTCCGAGTAGAGGTGGTGCCCCCGATGCTCGAGGACCGCGCGGCGGAGGAGCTCGAGGTGCCGCGGGGTGTCGTGAACGCCCAGGCGCATGCCGACGAACCGATGCGGGAGCTCGGCGAGCGCTGCGTGAAACGCCCCGACATGCTCGCCCGCAGACCGCGCCTGCGCCATGCTCCTGATGACCTCAAAGGTGGCTCCATCCACGTGGCGGTAGAGACGAAACACGCCGCCGTCCTCGACCCAGAGGCGACCGTCGCTCGTCGGGACGAGGCTCAACGTCGGGAGCCCTCGCTCTCGCAAGCGCGACGTCACCGCGGCGATGTTCTCGTGGATGCGTGGGTCGAAGATCGCGTTGACGCGCTGAAGGACGGCGCGAACCTCGCCGGCACAGATGAGGTACGTGCGGTTGATGAGCCCATTACCCAGCGGTGCGAGCGTCGCGCCCTCGAGCGACCAGGCGCGTAGAGCTGCGCGCGCCGAAGCGAGGGCATCGACGTCGCTCAACGGCGTTCCCCGCGCCGACGACGAGCGGCCGCAACCGTGAGCGCGAGGACCGCGAGGGCCCCGCACCGCGCGTCGTCTTCGGACGCCGGTACGTGACACCCGCAACCCGCGTCATCGCGCCCGAGCGCCCCACCGCCGCCTGCCCCGCTGACGCTCGACGTCGAGCCGCTGCCGCCCGCCCCACCGCTGCCGACGAAGTTCCCGGTCCCGCTCGCTCCGCCCCCCTGCCCGCCCTGCCCCGCGTTAGGATCGGCGACGCACGCGCCCTCCTGGCAGAGCTGGCCCTTCGGGCACGTCGCGCCCGCGCAGTCATCCTCGCAGTTGCCGAGCGCGTCGCAGTGCGTGCCCGGTGGACACGACTTGTTGAGGCAGGCATTGGGCAAGCAGCGCCCATCGGATTGGCAGGTCGCGTCCTTCGCGCACCCCGCGCACTCGCAGCGCTCGACGCACGCGCCGAGCACGCACACCTGCTCGGGGTCGCACGTGAACTTGGTGCACGGATCGACGCAGGTGCCCGATAGACACACCTCACCGAAGGGGCATGCGACGCCGTCGCACGGGCCGACGCACTTGCCTCCGTCGCACGTCGCGTTCGCGGGACACGTCACGTCGAGGCAGCCGGGTTCGACGCACAAGCCCTTCGAGTCGCACACGGTCCCGTCCGCACAGGTGAACTCGCCACCGCCGCACTTCGGGACGCACTTTCCCTTGTCGCAGACCTTCTTGTCGGCGCAAAGGTTGCCCTCGTCGACGACGCCACTGCAGTCGTTGTCGAGGCCGTCGCACACCTCGGTCGACGGCGTCGCGAGCGGGACGCAGGCGAGCGCGCCGCTCTGACACTGGAGCGACCCGTCGGCGCAGACCCCGAGCTGGCCGGTCGCGCACGACGCACCGCTGCCGGTGCAGCCGATCCCGCTCACGAAGGTGGTGAGATCATCGAAATCGTTGTCGCCCCCGGTCAGCAGGTCCTCCCACCCGAAGTAGAAGGCCTTGGGCACGACGGTGCTGTTGTAGATGAGCAGATGGATGAACGGATTCTGCTGGTTCCCGTCAGGGTTGTACTTCTTCTCACTGAAGAAGATGGCTTCGTGGCTCTGCACGGAGCCACAGCCGCCGGTCGCCTGAAAGAACCCGATGTCGCCGCCGAGGTAGGCCGGGTCCTTCTTGATGTTGAGGACCTTCGTCGTCCCCACAGGGTCGTTGCACTTCAAGAACTCGTGAAGCTCGGCGAGCCCTGGCTTCGCGCCGGTGACGTTGTACCAACCGAACGCGTTCTTGTAGTCGGCGTTGCGCTGCAGCACCTCGAACGAGAGCTTGCAGGTCGGCGTGAAGGTCTCGGGCTTCGCCTGCGCGTCGGCGAGCGCGTCGATCGCTTCGCCGCGACTGACGAAGAGAGACTGCAGGCCCGACCCGACCGGAATGGTGACGTCGTTTGGTTGCTTGAGCGCCGCCGCGCTCGAGGCGAGGGTCACCGCAGCGGAGAGGACGAGAAGCCATGAGGCGAGTCGGAAGCTCATGAAAGCATCGTAGCGTCAGCGACCGAGCGCACGCCACCTTGCGCGTGGTACCTTCGAGGTCCGCATGGATGTCGTCTCTCTCGCGCCCGTCCCGGTCTCGTCGCTGCCGTGGCGACGCGGCGATGGCCCGTGGACGCTCGCCATCATCTGCAAGCTCACCTTCTTGCTACGCCCGGACCGGTCGGCGCTCGCCAAGCGACAAGAGCCGATTCACGCCCACGATCTTCGGACCGCAGAACTTCCGGCCGATCGCATCCTCGCACCGGCCGACCGCATCCCGGGGCGCAGCGCCGTCGACGTCACCGTGTTCGCACCAGGGGGCGATCTCGCGGGACCGATCCCCGAAGCGCGCTTGGCCGTCGGCACGATCGACAAGCGCGTACGCGGGACGGGCTCGATCCTCCACGATTTTGCGGGATTTTCTGTCGGGACGAGCGAGCGCCCTTGGAGTCCCGGCGACGCGTACGACGAGCTGGTGCTGCCCGAGGGGGCGGACGCGACGCTCTTCCAATCGGCCCCGCGAGACCTGCGGCTCTTCGAGCTCGCCCCAGACGCGGAGCTCGTGCTCGAGCGACTACACCCTGACCACCCGAGCCTGAAGACGCGCCTCCCCAACGTCGTGGCTCAGGCCTTCGTGGAGCGTGACGGCGAGCGACGAGAGCTGCCGATGCGCATCGACGGCCTTTGGATCGACGCGCGTCGTGGCCTCGCCTGCCTCACGTTTCGTGCACAGCTCCTGCTCGTCCATCGCGAGGAAGCCGGAAAGGTGTTCGTCGCGGTCGCTGGCCCAGACCGGCGCGTCAACGAAGCGCAGGTCGGAGACCTGGTCGCGCAGCTACGCGGCGGAGCGAAGCCGGGCCCGTCAGGCCCTGGGCTCACGAGCGCCGAGAACGAGGCCGGAGACACCGCGAAGAGCCGTCGCGGGAGCGAGGTCACCGGGACGTCCGTCCTCAGGGCCCTGCGCGACGACGAGACATCCGACGGCAACGACTGGCTCGCCGACGCCGCGCCACCGTGGCTACGCCGCGACGCCGCCCCGGCGCCGCGAGCCTTGTCGACGCAGCTCGGCGCCTCGGCAGACGCGACCGCCGCCTTCGTCGCGCCCCCGGTGTCACCCTCAACGCCCCCGCCCGCGTCGCTGAAGCCGCCCCCTCCTCCACCGTCCGCGCGCGCGGCGACCGTCGCGGCACCGCAGAGCTCGAAGCTCGCGCCGACATCGCAGCTCGCGCCAACGCCGCCCGCCCGCGCTCCGCTCGCGACCACGAGTGGCACGGGGGCAGCGCCGCCGATGTCGCCGTGGATGCGCGGTCGCCTCGAATCTGACGGACCGCGCGTGAGCGAGGACGAGACCGGGCCGGAGCCGCCGCGTGAGCCAGCTCGCGCGCCGGAGGCCAAGGGGACACGTAACCCGCGAGAGATCGTCGAGCTCCTCTGGTTCGATGCCGACGCGACACCGACACTCCGAAAGCGCTTCACCGAGCGCGCGGCGGCGCTCGAGTTCGAGCCCGCCGATCCCGATCATGACCTCGCGGCCTCGGACCCGGAGGCCACGCGCGCTCACCACACGCACTTCGGTCTTTTGACCGAAGTCAATAGCCTCGACGTGGCCGAGCTGCGCGAGCGGATGCGCGACGCGGTGAGCCCGAGCGGTCGATTCACGCCACCGATCCTCGCCCTCGCAGGCGAGCTGCTCCTCCCCTTCGACGCGGTTGAACACCTGCGCGCGCTCGCCGGCGCGATGCGACCGCTGGTCGGCGACGATCGCAAGCTCGCCGAGGCGCTCGCCAGCGTCGAGGAGCTGCTGGCGTCCCGGCTCGCCGCGGCCTCCACGGACGCCTTGCAGAAGATGCAGGACCACCTGCGCCGTACGTTTCGCGACCAGCGCCGCGCCGTATCATCGCCCGAGCTCGACGAGGTCGTGACACGTAGCCTCCTCGTCGAGCGGCGGTACCAGCGCCGCACGCTGCTCGGCGGCGAATTCATCCGCGCGCTCTTCACGCCGAGCGGAAGCCGTGAAGCCTTCCCGTGTTACCTGCCGGCGGTGCTCGAGAGAGGCCTGCCGCTCGTGACCGCGGTCCGCGTCAAGCTCCTCGCCGAGGCGCACGTTCGACTCGATCAATACGAGACGGCGCGCATCGCTCTCCGCGCCGTGACCCTCGGTCGCATCATCGAGCTTTGACGGCGCATCACCCGGAGCGGCCAACGGTGACGCTCGAGAGCATGCGCTCGAAGAGCGGCTCCATCTGCGCGAGCTCGAGGCGCGGCGCGCTCATGGTCAACACCGCGACCCCGCGCTCGGCGAGCGGCACGTAGACGGCGCGATGCTCGAGCGGGACGCCGCCTTCGACCGACGCGTAGCGGCACAATAGCGAGCGTCGACCGTCGACCTCGAGCGGAGAGACCTCGCGCGCGAGGAAACCCTCACGCTGCGCGAAGGCTGCGAGTGCGCGCTCCACGTGGCGCTCGAGCGACTCGTCCGCAGCGAGCGTGGCCCGCGTGCATGAGAGCCCACCGGGCGAACGGACGCCGTCGACTCCGGGCCGAGGCGGCGCCTCGAACCGCACCTCGGTGCGATCGAGCCAGTCACGCGGATAGTCGAACGACAGCGGCGGTCCAGGGTATCGTGCCATCGCTCAAGCCCCCGGAAGGTTCCCCGAGACCGCCTCGAACGGCCCGGCGAAGTCTCCCCAGGGCCGCTGGTAGACGGCGTAACCACTCGCATCGAGCAGATCGTTCATGGCCGCGGCGGGCGCCTTGCCCTGGAGCTGCGCCTCGACGAGGTGCTGGTTTACCGCCGAAGGATCGAGCGCGAGCGCGCGCTCCGTGGGGACGATCATGCGCTGTCCCTCGGCTGGGCTCTGCAAAAACCCGAGCTGGCCCGGGCGCACGGCGCTCACCACGTCGTGCGCACCGATCCCGCCGGCACGTGACGTCACGGCGGCCCCGCCGAGCGCGCTCACCGTCGAGGCGCCCGGCAACGCGGCGGCTGAGGCGAGCGACGTGCCGCCTATCTTCCCCGCCCCTCCCACCACGGGAGCGAGCGCGTCGACCGGCTGTTTTGAGGCCAGCCATTGACCGGAAGCAAGCGGCGACAGCGAAGCGCTGGGCGCCCCAGCGAGTCCTCCAGCACCTCCCTGCACAACCGGCGACTCGACGCCAAAGAACTTCGCGGCCTCGTCTCCGAAGCCGAGTTCGTCAGCGAGCGCCATGATTTCCTTCTCCCCGTCGGGGCCGAGCGCGGCGTCGAGGAGCGCGTCCTTCGGATTTTCGACGATAGCCTTGAACCCATCGAGCGTTCCCTGGATCTCCTGGCCAATCGCCTTCCACTCTCCAGCGGTTTCGGCGAGCCACTTCTTCTCGGACTCGATGAGCGCCATGACGTCGGCACGGAGTGCCTTGATGTGCGCGGCCTGTTCCTTGAACACTCCGCAGAGGGCCTTGCATGACTCGACGAACCCGCCGTGCTTGCCCGAGAAGATGTCCCCGAGATCGCCGCCTAGCTTTGAAAGATTCGCCTGCTCGAGGGAGAGGCGGTCGCTCAACGTCGTACCGAGCCCCTCGAGGTGATCTCGGTTCTTCTCGAAGGTCGAGCGGATGCCGTCACCGACCCCAACGAGGCGCGCCTTCTCGGCCTCGAGGCGGGCGGCGAAGCGAGCGCGCATCGCCTCATACGTCGCGGGGTCAACGAGCTTGCCGTGAACCACCTCGATCTTGTGGCCGACCTTCGCGTAGTGCTCGAGCTGCTCGTTGATCGCCGGCGGCAGCGGGAGCGTCTTGGGGAGCCTTACCTTGACGCCGCCCTTCGCGAGCAGCTCCTCATAGAACTGCATCGCGTCGAACTTCGCCTCAGCCGCGCGGCCAGGGCTCGCCGGCCGCGCGGGCGAGGCAGCCTTCTGACCGGCGGGCTCGACTCCGCCGCTCCCTGCCTCCGAAGCCACCTCGTCCGAGGACGCTGGAGGCGGCAGCACCGACACCTCCGGTGGCACGAGATCGTGCTCGTCGATCGAGACGGACTTGTCGATCGTCACGGTCTTGCTCGAGATCGCGACGAGCCTCTCTGACCTGAGCCAGATGTTCGAGACGGCGTCGATGCGCAGGATCGGTCCGTCAAGGACGATCGATGCGCGCCCATTCGAGATTACGATCTTCCCGTCTTCCATCGTGATCCCCGTTCGCGCGCCAGAGCGAGAGTCGGTCCCGCCTTGGACAACCTCGGTGCGTCGGCCCTTTACCTCGAGCCGCTGGTCTCCGCGCACCTCGAGCGAGTGAGCGCCGCCGACCACGTGCCGCTCGTTGCGACGCACCGACGTGCTGCGGCTCGCCCCGACCGTCGTGCGCTGATCGTGGAGCGCGACGACCTCCATGTCGCGCTGTGCGCGGAGGTGAACGAGTTCGTCGCCCGCTCGATCCTCGAACGAGAGCTCGTTGTAGCCCTCGCCCCCAGGCGTCGATCGCGTTCGCCAGACGCTCCTCGTGCGGCCCTCGGGCAGCGGGTACGGATGCGCCGCGGCGCGATTGAAGGCTCGGCCGACCACCAGCGGACGATCGGGGTCTCCCTCGAAGAAGCTCACCAGCACCTCGGAGCCGACCCGAGGGAGCTGCACCATGCCGTGACCTGCCCCGGCCCAAGCGGCGCTGACGCGAAGCCACGCGCTCGCGCGCTCGTCGCCCGTGCCTTCGCGATCCCACGGAAACTGGACCTTCACGCGCCCGTGCTCGTCGGTGTGCACGTCCTCCGACGACCCGACGGGGCCGACGACGAGCGCCGTCTCGAGTCCGTGGGCCCGGGGCTTGGGGGTGCAGAGCGGCGGGCGGTACGGCTCGACCGCCGGACTCGCCTCGATGGAGATGCTGAAGGCGCCTCCCACCTCGCCATGGAGCTCGGCCGAGAGCACGAGCAGCCCCTCGGGGCGCACCACGTCGCTGCGCGGATGACCGCTCAGGGAGACCACGCACCCTGGCTCGAGATCGAGCACGTTCGTGGTGAAACGGATCGCGAGCTTTCCGGTGCGCTCACGCTCGAGGGCCACGGCGCTCGCGTGCGCGGCTGCTCGGTCGTCGAGGGTCGCGCCGCGAGGATCCCCCGCGGTGCCCTCCGACAGGAAGGCCGCCGGCGCGTAGCGGTAGCGCTCATGGCGTCCCTCGATCTCGTGCGCGACGTGGGCCTCGAGCAAGAGCGACAGCTCGGGGCTTGCCCGAAAATCATGGCCGCGCAAGGTAACGCGCCCTGCACGCGCCGCCCGTCCTACGCGGACATCGCGCACGAAGGGCCCAGCGTCGACGTGCTCGGCTGCGCCGCGCAGAGGGAGCTCGACGTGACGCAGGGCGGCCCGCTGCGGCTCGACTCCGAAGACGAGGCGCATCGTCTCGAGCGCCGTGTCCCCATCCGCGCGAGGCGGCCCTTGCTCGAACCAGTGGCTCACGCCCGCCTCCTCGAGCATGCGGGTCACAAACGCATGGTCGGTCTCGTCGAGCTGCGTACGGAGCTCGTGTCGGGGGAAGACCGCGTCGTGCAATCGAAGCTCGGGTGTGATGCCCCACTCTTCGAGGATGGAGCAGGCGATCTCGACGCCGGTCAGGTGCTGGAACAGGCGCCTGCCGGTGCGCTGCGTCAGCCTCCAGAGCATCGGGACGACGCGCACGAGGTAGATCGAGAGGCCGCTCTCCTCGACGCTGATTTGCTCGATCTCACGGCACACGCCGCTCCAAACGCGCCGTGGAGCATGCGCGACCGCCGCGGCGAGACGGAAGGCCGCGCCCCGACCGACGATGCGCTCGAAATCGAGCTCCGCGTCGAGACTCGCCGCGGTGACGAGCACCTCGAAGCCGCGCTCGAGGCCCTCGCGAACCGCGAACGCCCGCACGCTCATCCCAACGCCTGGATCCGCGAACGCGAGGCTTGCCGCCTCGGCCCCGACTACCCCTGCTGCCATGAGGCTCACGATGCTCTCCATGCTCGACCTCGCCCCCGAACGCGGCGCGCCCGAGCGCCGTCGGCGGGATTGTAGCCGCGCCTCATCGCTCTTGGCCTCACCGAATTCTGACAGTCACGATTGCGCGCACCGCCGCTTGGACCACCGCACGCGAGTCGGCCGTCGCTCACGGGACGGCGAAACGGCGCGCACGCGTGAGCGAGGTGAGGAACACGCGGACCGCGGCTCGCCCGTCCTCCGGCAAGGCGAAGTACGCAGAGCTCGAGGCCTCGGCCTCGCCTCGGTGCATCATGATCGCATCCTCGAGCGTCGGGGCTCGACCGTCGTGAAGGTAGGGGCGGCTCCGCGCAAGCCCCCACAGCGGCGGCGTGACGAACTCGGACGGGCGGCGCCCTCGCTCCGAGAACGCGTCGGCGACGAACTCTCCGAGGTCATGGCGCTTGAGGTCCGTGAAGGCACGAAGGACGACCCGCCCGTCGGCCTCGGGCTTGATGCGAGGCTCGGCCCCCTCGGCGGCGAGGTCGACCCGAAGGGTCGCCTTCCCGCTGCGGGCAGGGAGCGTGAAGACCGTGGAGGAGAGCTCGAGCTCGGGCACGTGGCACGTGGCGCAGCCGAGCTCGCGAAACAGAACGACGCCCTCGTTCCACAAGGGCTGAAAGTGAATGTTCGGCTTGCCCCACTCCTGCAGGTAGAGCGGCGGCTCGATGGTGGGGACCTCCTGCATGGCGAGGTAGGCCGTGAGCGCGGACACCTGCCCCTCGGTGATCTCCGCGATGACGCCGTCGCCGTCGGGGTCCTCCGTGGGACCGCTGCCTTTCATGGCCTCGCTCGCGGTGGCGACGAAGTGCTCCGACTGCATGCCATGGTGCGTCGCGAGCTCGGACTCCACGAGCTCGCGAATCGTGGCCGCGCGCCCCTTCCACCCAAACGGCCGCACCAAGAGGTCCGCGTCGATGCCTGAGACCTCGGAGGTGTCGAGCGTCCCGTCGAGGCGCGCGGTGAGGAACCCGAACGAGATCCCCTTCGATGTGAGCTCGGAGCGGCGCGGCGCACGTGCAGCCTTGGCGCTTGCAATGAGCGCGTCCCGCTGGCCCGCGAGCTCGCTCGAGATCTCGCGACCGACGAGCTCGATGAGCCCCGCTCCGACGAGCGCGCGCGGGTTTCGCTCGAGGGCGGTCGCCGGACGGTCGCCGTCACCGAGGATGTAGGCGTTGTCCGAGAAGTCGCCGCCGCCCGCGGGGCCGCCGCGCCGATGGCAATCGGCGCACTGATAGGCGTCGGGGCCACCGCGCTCCCCGCGCTGGAAGCGACCGAGCGCCGGGAGGTCGGCCGCTCCAAAGCCGTCTTCCTTGCGAAAACGCTGGTGAAACAGCTGAGCGCCGAGCTCGAACAGCTCACCCGGCGACCAAAGCCCCCAATCGATTTCGCGCTGCGGTACGCGCGTCACGCGGAAGCTGTAGCCAGGCTCCGTCACCTCACGGAAGCGCGCCTCGCGCCGCCTCGCATCGCGCTCGAGCGCGGCCAGCGCGCGCTCCTTTGCTCCGACCTCGAGCGCGCGGCTGAACAAGCCGAGCGGCTTCGCGACCCCGTCTCTGCTCGGGACGGGGGCGACGCGCTCACCCGAACATGCCGAGGCGAGCAGCAGCGACGAGAGCCACGCGGTGAGGCGGCGCTTCATTGTGGCATCCTCAGGCGCGGGACGCGGGTTAGAGACATCAGGAACAGCTCGACGTTCGTGCGGTCCTCGGGGGCGAGTGCGAGGAACAACGAGCGGGCATCCGCCGCCTCCCCGCCGTGCGAAGCGACCGCCTCGGGGACGGTCGAGGCGCGACCGTCATGGAGGTACGGCCCGCTCTCCGCGAGCCCCCAGAGTGGACGGGTGAGGAACACGTCGCGTCCGATTCCGTCGGGATCGTCGTTGGAATCCGCGAGCGCATCGCCCATGTGGTGGCGCTTCAGGTCGCTGAAGAGCTGCACTTCGAGATCGCCGCGGGGCTTCTCTCCGTCGCGGAGCAGTCGAAGCTCGACGGGCGGCCCACCCGTCGTGTCGCCGCCCTCCCACCACCGATCGGAGCCGACCGAGAGGGACTCGCGATGGCAAGCGGCGCAGCCGATCGAGCGAAACAAGGCGCTTCCGAGCGCCGCCCGCTCGCGTAAACCATCATCGGTCGGTGGCAGCGACAAGGGAGCCTCGAGCATGACGAGGTAGATCGCGAAGGCCGTGAGCGTCCCCTCTTGGAGCTCGCGCTGAACCCCGTCCGCGTCCGGGTCCCACCAGTTGGGCCCTGGCCCGAGCGACGGGTCGGGCTTGTCCTTGTAGCCGAGCGCGAGGACGTGCGACTGCACGCCGAAGTGAACGTTCGCGGCGCGCTCCGCGAAGCGCCGGAGGGATGCCGTGTGCCCCTTCCAACCGAAGGGCTTCACGATGAGATCGGTGTCGATGCCCTCGACCTGCGAAGCGTCCACCGAGCCGTCGGGCATCGCGGTGAGCGCACCGAACGAGACGCCGTTCGCCTCGAGGGCCACGGTGGCCGGCTGCCCCGAGGACGCCGCGTTCGCGAGCGCCTGAGCCCGCTGAAAGTCGAGCGTATTCGACATGTCGGCCGCGACGAGCTGCACCAAGCCGAGCCCAAGGACGCTGGGCGGATTTCGCACCACCGCAGACGACGCGCGCTCGCCATCGCCGAAATAGAACGAGTTCGCGGTCACCGCGCCGGCGCCATTGACCCCGCCCTGCTGGTGGCAGCCTGCGCACGAGAAGCTGTCGAGGCCCCCCTGCTTGCCATCATGAACACGTGACGAGCGAGGCAAGCGCGACCTGCCGTAGCCATCCATGTGACGGAACTCGTGACCGAACGCGGCGTCGCCGAATTGAAAGAGGCGCTCGAGGTCGAACATCCCCGCGTCGATGTCCTCTTGGCGAACGGTGATGTGCTCCGTGTCCTCGCCCTTCTCGGCAGCCTCGAGGTACTCTTCGAAGCGCTCGCGGTCGGCCAACGCCTCTTCGTTCGCGACCCACTCGTCGAGCTCCACCCCGGTAGGCGCAAACCCGAGCGGCCAGGGGACTGGCTCGTTTGCCCCTGCGCCGAGCACGCCAAGAAAGAGCGGCAGCGCGAGCGCAAGGGTCGGGAGGCGAATTCGCATGGTCGGCCTGACAGACCGTAGTGTACGAGCCGCGTTCCCCAATCGCAAGGAAGCCCAAGCCAAAACCTCGCCGCTCGGACGTGCTCAGCCGTCGCAGCCGAGGTTGCCCAGGCCCTGGAAGAGCTCCACCGTGGGCGAGTCGTCGCAAGGGCAGCGCGCCGCGTCGAACCCCTCGGCGAGACACGCGACGAAGACGTCGTTCGGACGCGTCATCGAGAGGCTGCCGACGCACCCGTCGTCCGCGAGCGAGACCTGGAGTTCTCCGTTCGTGACGCACCCCGTGCTCGCCTGGCACTCGTGGACCAGCGCGGCGACCAAGGTATCGAACGCGCAGGGGAAGCAAGGCGTCTCCCGCCCTCCGATGAATCGCCACGTCCTGGACGAGATGGTTGCCGTCTTGAAGGCTCGGAGCGCTCGGGACGTCACGAACGCTCGTGCGCGCTCGAACATCGAACTGACCGTAGCCGGCCGTCAGAAACGTCTACGGGCGCAGGTCAAGCTTCGCGCACGGGTCGTGACCGAAGGCGTACGTGCCTCGGAACGCTGCCGACACGGGGACGAGCGAGGCCGCGCCGAGCCCGGTCGCGAGCGGCCTCGTCACGTACGCGGGGTTACCGATGCAAGGTGCGCCGTCCTCACGCAGGGACGCGAAGCCCTCGCCCTCCTGCGACGGGAGGCTGCAGCCCCCGGAGAGCTCGAGGACGCCGGCCTCTCGCGTGAGCGCGAGCGAGGGCGCGTTCCGCGGCCGCTGCACCTTCTCGCAGACGCCGTCGAAGCTGCACGTCGACCCGTCCTCGCAATCGAGGTCGCTCGCGCAGTGAACCGCTAGGACGCGCTCGCTCGGACGCCCGAGGAGCCCGCGTGGACAGTCGGCGGGCTCGGGGCACTTCGCGGACGTCGACGCCAGAGCGCCCAAGGCCGTGTGGTGCCGGATCGAAAAGCGATACGACGACGCCCGCGATGCCGACGAGACCTATCGCCGTGCGCGGGCCAAGGAGGCTCTTCGACGGGTCACGCTCACGACATACCAAGCATGCGAAGCCTGGCCGACGCATGGGCGCTCACGTTCAACGGCGCCACCGGTCAAAAGCGGAAAGCACACAAAACAGAAAACCGAACCTCTTGGGCCCGGCCTTCGGCGATTGCGGAGCGGGAGAAGGGATTCGAACCCTCGACGTCAACCTTGGCAAGGTTGCACTCTACCACTGAGTTACTCCCGCAGTAGGACGCCTTTCGTAGTCGGCACCGGTCCTCGGGTCAAGTAGAACGATCCAATGAGCGCCGCCCCCGCCCTTCCGCCGGCCGACGTCTCGCCGACGGTCGACACGACACCCCGGGGCACCTCGGGAGAGGAGCGCCCGGGCGGCCTCTTCTCGCTTCATCTCCTCGCGAACCGGTTCCCCGAGCTCCACGGCGTACGGGTCCTCGCGATCCTCTCGGTGCAGCAGGTCCATGTCAGCTGCATCATGCGGACCCACGGCCTCGTCCAGTCGCCCGACGCGGCGCACTTCGTGCTGAGGTCGTCATCCATCTCCTTCGGCATGGACCTCTTCTTCGTCCTGTCGGGCTTCCTCATCGGCATGATGCTCATGCACGCGACCCGCGCCGGCGAGCTCTCCGGCGTCCGCGGCGTCGCACGTTTTTACGGTCGCCGCGCGTTCCGAACCTTCCCGCTCTACTACACGGTGCTCGGCGCCCTCGCGCTGCTCCTGCCATTCTCGCAGGCTCAGCGCGAGAACTTTCCCTACGAGCTCGCGTACCTCACCAACTACGCGACCGACAAACCGGGCGAGCCGGTGGTCATGTCCTGGGGCTGGTCCCTCTGCGTCGAAGAGCACTTCTACCTCATCGTGCCGCTCCTCCTGGCAGGCCTGCTCGTGCTGCGCAGTCACGCGGCGAGGCTCGCTGCGCTCACGCTGCTTTTTCTGTCATGCCTCGCGGTGCGGCTGTGGATCTTCTTCGCACACGACGGACCGTGGACCGACGAGGAGCACTTTCACGTGTTCTGGATCCATACGCACACGCGCTACGACACGCTCGTAGCCGGGGTGTTGCTCGCCTACATGCACTTCCACTTCAAGGACCAGCTCCGCGCGTGGCTCACGCGCCCCGCCGTCCACGCGGCCGTGGCGTCACTCGCCGGCGCGTGCCTCGCGTTGCTCGTGTTCCCGTTCGAGGTGGCAGGCCCGAAGCACTTCCCCCTGCTCATGCTCCTTAATTGGGGGACGGTCTCGTCGCTCTTCTACGTGGCGTCGCTCACGCTGTTGCTGCACGGCGAGGGTCCGCTTCATCGCGCGTTCGCGCACCGCGGGTTCCTCTTGTTCGGGACGCTCGGCTACGGCGCCTACCTCGTCCACATCCCGGTGTTCGACCGCCTCGTCATCCCGTTCTTGAGGCTCTTTACGGCGCTCCACTGGTCCTTCTTCACCGTCTGGAGCGTGGGCCTCCTCGGGATGGTGGGCCTCTCGTTCGGCGTCGCGTACCTACTGCACATCCTCGTCGAGAAGCCCGCGCTGCTCCTGCGCGATCGACTCCTGCCGTGACGATAGCCCGCATGGGAAGCCCGCGACGCCCCACTCCACACGACGACGAGCGCGCCCGCGAACGTGAACTCCTCGCCGAGCTCGCTGCCCTCTACCGCGACGTCGACGCCGCTTACGCCGACACGCGCTGCCCGACCAGCACCGAGTGCTGCCGCTTTGGCATCACCGGGCGCGAGCCGTACGTCACCTCGCTCGAGCTCGCCGCGCTCCGACGGGCGGTGGCGGCCCGCGGTGGCGCGCTCCACCCGAAGCGACGCGCCCTGCCCCTCCTCGGCGGAGACACCGCGAGCGAGCGGACGTGCCCGATGCTCGACGCGGCGGGCCGGTGCTCGGTTTACGACGCGCGCCCGCTCGGCTGCCGGAGCTTCTTCTGCGAGCGGGCCGAGACCGAGGGGAGACCGGTGACGCGCGGAGAGCTCGCGGCCTTCGTCCGTCGCGTGCAAGAGCTGGCCGCACGCCACCAGCGCGACGGTGAACGAGGCCGCCCTCTCACGCGCGCCCTCGAAGACTGACGTACGCGCGACTCAGGTTCGGGAGACGTCGACGACGCCCTCGACCTTCGCGAGGCGCTTCATCACGCCCTTCAGCTGAGCGAGATCTGCGCAGAGGAACGTGAACAGATTCTCTGCGCGGCCGTCTTCGCCCGCGCGACATGCCGCCTCGCTGATGTTGATGCCCGCGCCGTGAAAGGTCTGCCCGACCGTGGCGAGGATACCGGGGCGGTTCGCGGTCGTGACCTTGAGCTGGACCATGCGATTGATCTTCGCCTTGGGGTCCCACGATACGGCGACGCGGCGCTCGGGGTCGGTCTCGAACGCGCGCTCGCAGGTCTTTCGGTGCACGGTGACGCCGCGGCCCCGCGTCATGAACCCGATGATCTCGTCGCCGGGGAGCGGGTTGCAGCACTTCGTGTAGCGGACGAGGACGTCGTCGACGCCGTTCAGGAGCACGCCGTGCGAGTTGCGGCCCGTCACCTTTCGCACGAACGCCTCGATCCGACCTTCGCGGAGCGAGGCCGGAGGCAGGCTGCGTCGTGAGCTCTCGGGGGCGAGCGGCGCGAGCGCGTCGACCACGTCGCTCGTCTTCAGCTTGCCGTAGCCGACGTGGACGTAGACGTCGTCGAGCTGCTCGTAGCCGAGCGCGTCGCAGAGCCGGCGAGCGTCCTCCGAGGAGTGCTCGAGCTTGCCGAGGCTTATGTCTGCCTCGTGCAGAGCCTTCTCCAAGAGGTCGTGGCCGAGCTTCATCGACTTCTCGCGTTGCGTCGTGCGAAGGTAGCCGCGAATGCGTCCGCGCGCCTTGGCGGTGAGCGCCCACTCGAGCCACTCCTTGTGCGGCCGCTGATCGGGGCTCGTCAGCACCTCGACGAGGTCGCCGTTGCGGAGCTTGTACGAGAGCTGCGCGATGCCGCCGTTGATCCGCGCGCCGGTACAGCGGTCTCCGAGATCGGTGTGGATCGAGTACGCGAAATCGATCGGCGTCGAGCCGCGAGGAAACGCCCGCACATCGCCCTTCGGCGTGAAGACGTACACCTCGTCCTGAAAGAGATCGATCTTCACGCTCTCGAGGAACTCGGTCGGATCTTTGAGCTGATCCTGCGACTCCACGAGCTGCCGAAGCCAGGTGAACTGCGCGGCGGCCCTCGGATCGAGCCCGCCGGACGCCCCCGCCCCAAGACGCCAGTGGGCCGCGACCCCTCGCTCGGCCACGCCATGCATCTCGGTCGTGCGGATCTGCACCTCGATGCGCTGGTGCGACGGGCCGAACACCGTCGTGTGGAGCGACTGGTACATGTTCGGCTTCGGAAGCGCGATGTAGTCCTTGAAGCGACCGGGGACCGGCGTCCAGAGCGAGTGGATGACGCCGAGGGCCGCGTAGCAGTCGGCGACGGACTCCATCACCACCTGAACGGCGGTGAGGTCGTGCACCTGATCGTAGGTGCACTGCCGCTCATGCATCTTGCGCCAGACGGAGTAGAGGTGCTTCGAGCGCCCCTCGACCCGACAGGCGAAGCCCTGCTGACCGAGCTTCTGCGTGAGGGCCTGGCGGACCCGCAGGATCCCCGCGTCGCGTTCGCCGGCGGTCGAAACGGCGGACCGCTCCAGGTCGGCGAACACGTCGGGGTAGAGGTGCTTGAACGAGAGGTCCTGCAGCTCATTCCGAAACGACGCGAGGCCGAGGCGGTTCGCGAGCGGAGCGTAGATGTCCATCGTCTCGCGGGCGATGCGCTCCTTCCCTTCGTCGCTCATGTGGTCGAGCGTACGCATGTTGTCGAGGCGGTCGCAGAGCTTGACCACGAGCACGCGGAGGTCGCGGCTCATCGCGACGATGAGCTTGCGGAAGCTCTCGGCGGTGCGGTCTTGCTTCGAGATAAAATTGATCTTCGAGAGCTTCGTCACACCGTCGACCAGGAACGCAACGTCCGCGCCGAACTCGCGCTCGATGTCGGCATCGGTGACGTCGGTGTCCTCGACGACGTCGTGGAGCAGCGCGGCACAGACGCTCGCGACGTCGAGCCGCATGTCGGCGATGATCGACGCGACGCTGACCGGGTGGATGAAATAGGGGTCCCCGCTCTTGCGCTTCTGGCCCTCGTGCGCGAGCTCCGAGTACGCGTACGCGCGACGAACCATCTCGACGTCACCGCTCGGGTGATACGACCGAACCTTTTCCGCCAGCTCGCCCGCAGATAGCACCACGAGAAATGCTAGCACCCCGCCAAGGTGAACCGCAATTTGCTCGCCTCGCAGCAGGCCGCTCCTGCGTCATCCGCGACGGCTCGCGCGGCCCCGACGCACAGACGCGTGACGGAGCGCCCGTATCGTGGCAGGGAATTGCGGTGAGCCTACGCCCGAGCCACGTCACGGTGACCGCGCCCAGCTGCTCGGCGCGCCGCCGAACGGTCGCGCGATGAAGCCCGTCGGCGTCTACGTGCACTTCCCGTGGTGCCTGAAGAAGTGCCCCTACTGCGACTTCGCGTCGTTCGAGCGGGCGCGCGACGACATCGATCATCGGGGTTATGCCGACGCCGTGATCGCCGAGCTCGACGCGCGGAGCGACGACTACCGCGGCCGCCTCGAGACGATCTTCGTCGGCGGGGGGACGCCCTCGCTCTGGGAGCCGGAGGAGCTCGGCCGAGTGCTCACCGCGATCCTCGAGCGGGCCGAGGCGCGCTCGTCGAGTGGGGTCGAGATCACGGTCGAGTGCAACCCGAGCTCGCTCGACGACGAGAGCGCGCGCGGGCTCGCGTGCGCCGGAGCAAACCGCATGAGCGTCGGGGTCCAAGGTCTCGACCAAGCCAGACTCGAGTTCCTCGGGCGGCTCCACGATCCAGGCGGTGCGCTAGCCGCGGTCCGCGCGGCGCTCGCCGCGGGCGTGCGGGTCAACGCCGACCTGATGATCGGCATCGCCACGGGCTTCGACGAGACTCGGCACCAGACGCCCGACGAGGCGGTCGCCGAGGCGCTCACGGTGACGGACCTCGGGGTCGGGCACGTGTCTGCGTATCAGCTCACCGTCGAGGCAAAGACGCGGTTCGGTGAGCTCGATCGACGCGGTCATCTCCCGCTCGTCGGTGATGATCGCATGGCCGCGACCTTCCTCGCCACGAGCCGCGCGCTCGAAGCCCGGGGCTTCGAGCACTACGAGATCTCGAACTTCGCGAAGCCCGGAGAGCGGTCGCGGCACAACGTCGGTTACTGGCTCGGGCACGACTACCTGGGGCTCGGCTGCGCGGCGTACGGGACCGTGACGCGCGGTGCCTCTGCCCTCCGCTACCGGAACGCGCCGAACCCCGAGCGCTACCTCGCGCGCATCGCGGCGCGCGAGTTCGAGCCCCACGAGGCCGAGGAGCTCGACGCCGAGGCGAGGCTCCGCGAGCGGATCATGCTGGGCCTTCGACTGCGCGAAGGCCTCGACCTCGAGGCTGCGGCCGAGGAGGTGGGCGCCGAAGCGTGGCCGCGAGAGCGTGTACGGGCGACGCGCGAGCTCGTAAGTCGCGGGAGGCTCGTGCATGATGGCTCTCGGCTGCGAATTCCACGCGAAGCTTGGCTTTTTACGGACGGAACGGCGGCCGCGCTGTTTTGAAGCCCACGAGGGAATGTCTCATGCCTCTCCCTGACGAACTCACCTCTCTCCTTGGGGGCGCGGCCTCCGTGACGCACCACGTCGCGCTTCGTTCGGGGCTTGGCTCCGTGCTCGGGGAGTCGCACCTCGTCCTCGGAGGGCGCCTGCGCGTGTTTGGGAAGGACTCGCTGTTTGCGCCGATGGTCGAGCTCGCGGACGTCTCGAGCGCGCGCCTCGAGCGCTCTTCGCTTCGACAAGAGTTCGTGCTCGTCCATCGCGACGGGACGACGACGATCGAGGTCGACTACGGGGAGACCAAGGCCGTCGTCGCGCTGCTAGCGGCGCTCGACTCGGCGGCTGCGACCGATGCTCAGACGACGCATGAGGCTCCCTCGGGACAACGCCCGGGCAACGACGTTGACACGAGCGACGACGCGCTCCGCGTGGCACGCGCGCGCCTCCTCGGCTGGCTCGCCTCGAACCCGCCCCTCCGACGGTCGCGCTCGACGCTCGTGGCGCTCTTCGAGAAACGACGGCGCAAGCTCGCGCCCCTCGCCCCATCGAATCGCGTCCTGGAGTCGCGCACGTTCGCCTCGGGCCCGTCCCCGCACGACGCCCCGCCGCGGGCCGTGCATCGTCCGACGAGCACCGCTGACCCGGGCACGTCGATCCTCCCTTGGCTCGTGCTCGTCGCGCTGGTGCTCGCGGGCCTGACGGGTGCAGCGCTCGTAGGCGTCCTCGCGAGCAAGTGACGCGCGGCGAAGCGGCACCTTCGAGCGACGAGGCCGTCGGTGCGTCTCGCTCATCCGAGCGGAGCAGACCTCAGCGCGCGCGCTTCGCGACGTCGCGGTAGCTTCGGAAGACGTAGTCCCAAAGCGGCTGCGACACGCCCCAGAGGCCCTCGACCCCCGCGTGATGGTGCACCATGTGGTAGCGCTTCAGGTATTTCCCGACTGCGCTGCGAGCGGGCAAATGGTGGGTGAAGTAGTGAAGCCCATCGTAGACGAGGTAGCCACCGCCGAAACCGACGAAGAGTCCGAGCGCCACGTCTCGCGGGAGGAGCGCGTCCATCGCGAGAAAGAAGACGAGCCCGACCGGGATGCTGACGCCGAGCGGAAAAACGAGCCGCTGCGGGTCCTGCGGGAAGTCGTGGTGCACGCCGTGGAAGATGAAGTGGAAGCGCCGCTGCCACGGCTTTCCCTCGATCCAGTGGAACACGAAGCGATGCAAGAGGTACTCGGTCAGCGACCACGCCACCCAGCCGCCCAACACGAGCAGCGCGAGGCGCGTCGGCGCGACGCCCGACCACAGCTCGTAGCCGACCAGCCCGAGCAGGGCCGGCACCCAGAAGGCCGCGGGCGACAGCGGGTGGATGCGCGAGAAGAACTCGATGAGAGGCGTCTCGAACATCCGACAAGTGGTCGGCTTCGAGGCCTTCGGCTCGAGCGCGCTAGGCATGGCCGAGGGCATACCTCATCGCGCTGAAAGCGTCGACCTTCGGGTCCTATCAACGCGTTCACTTGACAGAAGACCGCCGGCGATTCTTGATCGCGCCATGCGCTGCAACCCTGCCCTCGTCGCGTCGTCGCTCCTCGCCTCGCTCCTCGTCGCCTGCTCGGGGGGCTCGGCCAACGCCCCTGCGCGGGAGCCGGAGCCGACCATGACCGCGAGCGAACCGGAGGCGCCCGCGGCGAAGGCGGTGTGGGCGACCATCGAGGTGCTGTCGAGCCCCGCTGGGATGGAGGTGCTGCTCGACGGAAACGCCGTGGGCAAGACGCCGGTCACCCTCGACAAGGTTGCGCCCGGCTCACACGACATCACCTACAAGGACGTCGCCAACGGGGACGCGACCTACACGTTGGAGGTCGGCGAAGGCGAATACAAGACGCAGAAGCACAACATCGTGCCGCGCGCCGATCGCGCAGCGCCCGCCAACGCTCGTCAGTAGGCGCCCTCGACGGGGCCCCTGGGCCTCCTCACGGAGCATCTCCGCGCGTCGTAAGAGGAGCCCCGAGAACTCTGCGTCGCGGCCGCGATGGTACGCATGTGGAGGCGCCCCCTTGCCTCGGGGCGGCGTCGCTCGCGTCGCTGCGCGGCACTCAGCGTCGCAGGTGCTGGCGCGCGATCTCGGCCCAGGTGCCGGTCGGCTCGATGTCGAGGTAGCGCTGCCACGCGACGCGCGCCGGCTCACGTCGGCCGGCCTGCTCGAGCGCCATCGCAAGGTTGAAGTAGGCGTCCGCGAAGCGGGGGTCGCTCTCGATGGCGCCACGGAAGAAGGCGATCGCCTCGTCCGACTGCCCGCGGTGCATCATCATGTACCCGAGGTTGTATTGTGCCTCGGGCTGCGTCCGCTCGATGTCGAGGGCGGCCCGGTACATCTGCTCGGCTTGCACCTCGTCGCCGCGGCGGAAGCGGATGTTGCCGAGGTTCGTGTAGACGATCGCGAGCCACGGATCGTACTTGAGCGCCCTGCGGTAGAGCTGCTCGGCCTGGTCCATCGTGTCCGGGTCCTCGTCGAGCTGGCTCGCTTCGAGGTAGAGCTCGTACGCGATGCGAGCGCGATCGCGCCCGGCGGTTGGGCGGAGCACCCGAACGACTTCTTCGTGCAGCTGGCGCACTTCGAAGTCGAGGACCATCTGGCCCGTCAGCGGCTCGAAGGCGCCCTGGTCACTCCGAACGACCACCTGGCGACCGTCGGAGGCGATGCGCAGCTCCGAGAGCGGACGGACGACCTTGGGAAGGATCTCGCGGATGCGACGGATCGAGCGCGCCACGTCTCGGATCCGAACACGGCCCTCGAGCAGGTCGCGCGCGGCGCGTAGGGCGATGAGGTCGCTGAAGGTGTACGCGCGGCGCCCCTTGCGGCGGCCGGTCGGCGCCACGATGCCAGCGCGATCGAGCGCGCGGAGTTTGTTGCGCGTGAGCCCGAGGAGGCGAGCGACCTCGGTCTGCGTGTAGACGTCCGAGACGGGCTCGCGATGACTCGGCTCGGGGAGCGGCGTGAGATCCTCGGCCTCGAGCTCCGCATCCGAAATGCGTCCGCCGCCAGGTCCGAAGGCGACGCGGATCACCTTCGAGTCTTTGGGGCGGTTCTTCTGGGCCATCGTGGTCCTCGGGGAAGACGCGTCGTCCATCACGTCGATTCGCGCGTCAAGGTCGCGTGATGCTCGATCGCACAGGCGAGCATCCTTCGACGGAATGGACTTGCGCTCGGACCTCGGATTGGTAAGTCCGCCCGCGAAGCCGCGCCCCCGTCACGCGCGCTCGCGTGAGCGATGAACTCACTCGGGGAGGACGCGTTCGTGCAAACGCGCGACCTCGGCGCTCACGTCGACGTCGAAGGCGAGGCGCACTCCGTCCGGCCCCGCGAGCACGCGCGCGCTGATCTCGGCGTGCATGACGTTGAGGACGCCCCCGCAACGGAACGAGGCCTCGCGACGCGCGATGCGTACGGCGCAGAGCCGAGCGTGCGGGTTCGCGAGGAGCGCCTGCGCGAGCTCCGTCGGAGGGACGTGCTCACGCGGCCCCACGCCCTCGAGGCGAGCGCGCACCGCGACCAGCGGGCAGCGCAGGCTTGTCGAGCCGTAATAGACGCGTCGCCCTGGACCGCCGGGTTCGACCGCAGGCTCGTCGGCGGCGTCGCCCTCGCTGAACGTGTCAGCCTCTTCGAAGAGCGCCGCGATCCAGGTCTCATGAATCGACCAGAGCGTGGACCGCCGCTCGGCGACGACGGCGCGTCCGTGAGCGAGCCCCACGAGCTCGTCGGCAGGGACACGCACCTTCGCGAGCCCTGGCCCCTCGCCGAGCAAGAACTGCGGACCTGAACTACCGAGCCGCGTACGCTCCACGAGTCGATGGTTTCACCATCCGATCCGCCCGACCAACTCCGCGTCGGTTCCGGAGTGAACTTGGCCCCTCACCTCCGCGCGTGGGAGGGTCCGGCGTCATGGGATACGCGGGCAAGGAGCGGCGACGCCGGTTCGTCTACCTCACGCGCAACACCGAGTACCACACGCAAGACGGGATCTGCGTCGCGGTGCGCGACCGACGCACCGGGAAGTGGTCGGGGTCTCATCCCGCGGTCAAGCGGCGGATCGAGGGCGGCGTCCGCACGCTGACCAACGGCTGCGCCCTGCCTACGATGCACCCGCCGCAGGTCGGAGCCCCGATGTACTTCGTGCTCGCGACGGGCGAGGAGGACTCGCATCTCGTGACGAGCCGCATCGAGTCGATCGATCGGCCCGAGCAAGTAGACGCCTCGCGCTACCCGTCGATTCGCGCGCGTCGTGTCAGCGCCTCGCGATGACGGTGGAGCGGCCTTCGCCATCCGGCGTCGAAGCTTCCTCGCGCGTCGGGGTTCGAGACGACCTGTGCGGCCCGCACGTCGCGCACGCGCTCTCGCGGCGATAGCGAAACTCGAAGAAGCGAAGTCTCAACGCGTCGTAGCGAATGAGGCGTTCGACGAGCGGGGCTCCGATGCCGAGGAGGAGCTTCACGACCTCGGTCGCCTGAAGCGAACCGATGACGGCTGGGAGCACGCCGAGCACACCGAGCTCACCGCATGACGGCGCAGCGCCACGCGGCGGCGGCTCGGCGGAGAGGCATCGATAGCAGGGGCCTCCCGGGACGAAGGTGGTCACCTGGCCTTCGAACCGATGAATCGAGCCGTGAACGAGCGGGATGGCGTGCCGAACGCACGCCTCGTTGAGCGCGTAGCGCGTCGCAAAGTTGTCGCTCGCGTCGACCACCACGTCATAGCCCTCCACGAGCGACTCGGCGTTCGCCTCGGAGAGCCGCTCGCGATGCGGGACGACGGCGACGTCGGGATTCAGATCTCGGAGCGCGTGCACCGCGCTCGCGATCTTGGGCATCGCGATACGCGACGTGGCGTGGAGGATCTGACGCTGCAAATTTGAGACGTCGACGACGTCATCGTCGACGACGCCCAGCGTCCCGACCCCGGCTGCGGCGAGGTACAGCGCGACAGGGCTGCCGAGCCCGCCCACGCCCACGACGAGCACGCGCGCTCGGAGCAAGCGCTCCTGCCCTGCTGGTCCGACCTCAGCCAGCGTGAGATGTCGCGCATAGCGCTCGCGCTGCGCCTCGGTGAGCGACGTAGGGTGGACGACCGGGTTCCCGCCGGAAGCCCATCGTTCGAAGCCGCCAACGAGTGAGGCGACCCTCGAGTAGCCGAGCTCGAGCAGCGTACGCGCGGCGACGAGCGACCGACGGCCGCTCGCGCAGTAGACGACGACGAGGGCATCGCGATGTGGCGCGACGGCCTCGATTCGCTCCTCGAAGACGCCACGCGGCACGCACTGAGCGTCGGGCAATCGCCCGAGGGCGAGCTCGTGCTCCTCACGCACGTCGACGAGCCACACGCGCTCGCCCGAATCGAGCAGAGCGCGGAGCTCGCTTGCTGCCATCGCAGCGATCATGGACGGCGTCGATGCGCGAGGCTCATCGGGAGACGACACGGCCACGACTCTCTGGCCGGTCGCGAGGCCCGTCAAGCCAGGCGCTCGACCATCGCGCGGTCAAGCCGACGCCCGCCCTGGAGCGTGCGGCGCAGGCGCGCTCGCGACGACCGAGCTTCGATGCTCCTGCGCGATCGGGAGGCCCTCGCCGTGCAGCGCGCGAAACAGACGAACCGCGGCGTCCGTGTGCGTCGTGCTGCCAGGGCCGCTCGCCGCGGGCACCAAGCAGAGGAGCTCACGCGCGAGCGCAATGGCTCCGATCCTGTCGCGAGGGGCACCCACCGTCGCGCCTAGCTTGACCTTGCGTCCGGCGACCGCGCCATTGCGCGGCTCTCGCTCCAAGTTTCGGAGCAGCGGATCGAGCCACCCCTCGCTGACGCTTGTCGCGCCATCGACGAGGACGATCACCTCGCTCGATGCAGCCTCTGCGGCGCGCCGCCACGCCTCGAGAACGTCGAGCTGGGGGGGGAACTCGCGGACCGAGACGTCACCGGCGAGGCCGGCGAGGAACGCACGCAGCTCGGAGCTGCCTCGCCGCACCGCGAGGACCACCTCATGCGGGATGTAGCGTGGCGTGTTCGAGACGAAGGCCTCGAGACCATGCTCGGCCGCGGCGAGGTTGTCGGGGACGAGCCAAACGATTGAGCAGGAGTAGTTCGGAACCCCGTGCCCCTCGCTGGCCCTCGGGCGCGAGGGCCTCGCGGCAGACGAAGGGCTCGAGCCGGGCGGCGGCACGCTGTGCCCGACCGACAGAGGTGCGGTGCGCGCGCCCTCGAGGAATCGCGCGGCGTCGAAGCGCAGGCGGTAGAGGCCGACGATGCTCGTCGTCTCGAGAGTGCACCGGTCGGCGTTCGCGTGCTCGACGCTGTCGTCGCGCTCCAGGTACAAGCCGAGAGTCTCGGGAAGGTGCCGAAGTTCGACGTGCTCCGCAAACCGCAGCCACATGTCATAGTCTCCGGCAACCAAGTAGCGCGCGTCGAACCAACCGACGACGTCGTGGAGCGATCGGCGCCACATCGGGTGCGGTCCGATGTGGCAGCCCTTCAGCAGGTGCCCGCGCTCGAACTCGGGCCAGCGGAAGCGTCCGACAATGGGGGCGCTGTCGGGGCCCACGTTCGGCGTGCGGGTGATGTCGGAGTCGGCGTAGACGAGCCCTGCAGCGGGCTCGCGGTCGAGGGCGTCGGCCATTCGCTCGAGGGCGTGGGCGCGATGCCGATCGTCGGTGTTCGCGTTGGTCAGGTATCGCCCCCTCGCGAGCGCAGCCGCGCGATTCCAGGCCATGTAGACGCCCTCACGTTCGCTCGAGCGAACCACGACGACGTTCGGGTAGCGCTCGGCGTACTCGCGCGCGATCGAGAGCTCGCCCGTCGGCGACGCGCTGTCGATGATCACGATCTCGAGCTCACCCTTCGTGAACAGGGTCTGTGCGACGAGATCGTCCATGCAGCCCCTGAATACGTGCTCCGCGTTGTAGGTCGACACGAGCGCACTTACCCGTACCGACCCCTGCTCGTTCGAGCGGAGAATCGGATGACTCACCGGACAGGGGACCCGCTTCGTGACGAAGCCATCGTCAAAGCTCACCTCGCCGCGCTGCTCGCTCAAGTGAACGTCCCACACCGGGCTCAACGCGACGCAGCGATTAGGGAGCCCGTGCTTGAGGACCCGCTCGCGAACGCCCCGGACCGTGATCAACTCGTGCGTCGAAGAGAGCTCGCTCGGGGGCCTTGCGCCGCGGATCCCGCCAGTGACCGCGCGCTCCCACGCGGCCGCCCGCGAGACGGCGTCGACGAAAGGCAACAGCACCGCGCGGTAGACGGCGGGAGTCGTGAGGCTTCCTGACGACACCTCGACAGAGAAGAGCTCTGGGCTGAACATGCGTACGCTCGCGCTGTCGAAGGCGAGGAGCGGGGCATCGCCGAACATGGCGCACCCGTCAGCGAGGTAGACATCGCGCGAGGCGAGGTCATCGGGGCCGAAGGTGCGTCGCGGGTCGAACCCGATCGACACGCCGGCGAGCGACTCGAGCTCCGCCTCTCCGCGAGCCTCGGCATCGACCCAGGCCTCCAGCGTAGCCTCGCCGCCGTGGGTGCGTCGCACGACGATGAGCCCGGTGTCGATGGGGCCCTCGGGGCTCACTCGCCAGAGCTCAACCGCGGCGCTGCCCTCCGCGAGCGAGGCCGTCGGCCCGACCAAGTAGCGCTCGGTCGAGAGGTGGATGAGCGTGTCGATCTCCGTCCCACGTCGGAGCAGCGCGAGCATCAGCTCGGGGACGGTCTGCGCGGTCGGCGCGACCTCGGCGAGCATCAGCGGGACGAGCTGCGGCATTCGCACCGTTCGCATCGCATCGCGCGTCTCCTCGTCGAGGCAGAGCGCATAGATGCGGTGCTCGTCATCCTCGTGTTCGAAGATCGACTCGATGAGCGCCATGCCTCGCGCAAGGTTCTCGGCGTCGCAGAGGAGCGAATAGCCACGCAGGCTACGAAGTTCGTGGTGCTGGGTCGACATGGGGTCCTTCAGGCTCCTTCCGCGCCGCTCGCGGCGCGTCGTACGGGGATGGCAGCATCGATCGCGCGAGGACGAGATGCCCTCCTCGACCGGACATGGTCCTCGAGCGCGCGCTCGAAGATCGCGGAGAGCATTGCGCCCTGAGCCGCGGAGCCTCGCTCGCGGAGGCAACGCTGCCGACCGGCCTTCGCGATCGAAGCCGCCCGATCTGGATGCGCGAGGTAGTGACGCACGAGTCCGACGCACTCCTCGGGAGACCGATACGTGACGACCTCCTCGCCAATGGAGAGCACGTCGTCGATATCCACCCGTTCGTCGACGAGCACGAGCGCGCCCGCCGATGCCGCCTCGAGCAGCGCGAGGTTCCCCGTACGAGCGCCGTAGGATGCGTCGTGCGCAACGACGACGACCTTGGTGTCGGCCATCACCTCGAGCCGGGAACGGAGCCCCGCTTCGCCTTGCGCCAGTGGTGTGCCCAGGACGGTCGCGAACGCGCGCTCGAGCGCCGCTCGAACGTCGCTCGACGCGGCGAGAGCTCGTGTGTCCGACCCGCGCAGAGCAATCGTCCGGCTTCGCTCGGCGAAGTCGGAGGAGGACGAGGCGGAGAGGGGCGTCGCGTCGCCGAGGTGCCC
The DNA here is from genome assembly GCA_016875405.1 of Deltaproteobacteria bacterium. Taxonomy (GTDB): domain Bacteria; phylum Myxococcota_A; class Polyangia; order Polyangiales; family Polyangiaceae; genus SYFR01. The sequence continues at coordinate 121,352 of VGRJ01000002.1, forward strand.
CATCGCGAAGGGGTCACGCGCGACCCGAGCGCCGCCACTCGCGTCGATGACCCCGTCACGTTTCGTGAGGACGAGGTCGTAGGACGCCCATGGAAACGAGCGCTCCGCCTCATCGTCGAGCCGCCCGACGAGCACGCCGACGTCCGCGCGAACCGCCGCGAGGAAGACGCGAGGGGCCGCGTGGACGTCACCGACGAACAGAACGTCAGGCGAGAGCCTCCGCACCTGCTCGATCGCGACGGCGAGCCCGTGCTGCACGACGCCGGTCTCGCGAGCCCACGCTCGCTGCGCGGACTCGTCGTTCACGAAGAGCTCGCTCGCGATCCACCCTGCGGCGCGCAGCCCCGGAGCCGTCGAGCCGCGGTCGTCTTCGAACGCTCGCCGCGCCAGCTCGTGCTGTTCGCCGTAGCTCGCGAATTCGCAGCTCGTCCGGGACGACACGAGGCGGTCCTTGGCGACGTCCGACAGAAACTCGATGAAGGCGATCCTACGCACGAGCACCCGGCATTTCTCGCGCGAGTCACTGCAACCAAGGTGCCAATCGCCGAACTGCCGAATGCTCCGCGTTTCGTGGCTTCAAACCGCGCGCCGCGCACGAACCGTCAACCGCTTGACGAGCCGCGCCGTCAGGGGCCTGGCGATCGATCCTCGGAGCGAGCAAACGATCGACAAAATTGGGGAATCGCGAAGCCAATTCGCGCTGGCATCGATCTTGAAACACTCGGTCATGCGACTCGTTCTCCGCATGCGCCCTCACGGCCATACGGCAACTCCCTCGAGCAAGCCGCGACCATTTCCAGGAGAGCCCCATGAACTTCCTCGCGACCCCCAACCGAATCGGCCTCGCCGCCGACCCCGAGACGCCAAACGCTTGGTGGGAGCTCGACGCTCCCGACGCGCACGCAGCACCCGTCGTGCCCGTCCCGACCGAGCAGCCTTCGACCGCGAAGGCCGAGACCGCGGCCCCTGCGTCGCCGCTGCTCGCGCTCTTCAACCGCGCCGAGAAGGCCGCGACGAACGGCGACTGGCAGACCGCGGCGGAGCTCTTCCTCACGATGGTCGAAGAGAATCCGACCTTCGGGCCTGGCTACGTCGGCCTCGCCTCGGCGTCGTTCGCCCTAGGCGACGTGACGACCGGGGCCATGGCCCTCGAGCACGCGATCACCCTCTACCCGACGAACCCCGTGCTGCACTCGCAGCTCGGCGTCGCTCTCGCCCACAGCGGTCACCTCGAGCGCGCGCAGCAAGCGTTCCTGAAGGTCCTCGACCTCGAGCCTGAGAACGTCGACGCCATCGTGAGCCTCGCGCACCTCTGCCGTGCCACCAAGCACTACGTCGAGGCCGTCGAGTTGCTTGACCAGGCGCACCGCCTCGAGCCGACGAACCCGAACGTCATCGGTGCGATCGGGACTTGTGCGCTCGACCTCGGCGACGAGCAGGGCGGGCGCGCCTCGTACCAGAAGTTGCTGATGCTTGCCCCTGATCACACCGAGACGCGCATGCTCGGCGAGCGCATCCACGGCTGAGCTCTCCACGGTCTCTCCATGCGAGCCGCGAAGACCGCCCAACGCCATGTCGCTTGCGTCCTCGACGCGAGCTGCGTGGCGTCGCTCGTTGCGGTTCACGAGCGGCTCGAGCAAGATCATCCGAGCGGCTTTACGCTGTCGATCTTCTGCCGTGACGAGCTCAGTCGCGCCGTCTTGCGCGAGTGCGCTCTCCCCGGGGTTTCGCTCATCGGAAGGCACGAGCTCAAGGCGGTCCCTACGACCTCCCCTTTCGCAGAGCCGCCACTCACGGCGTGCATCGATTGGCTCGCGCACCGCGCCGGCGCAGCCGCTGTCGTCGAGCCAATCGATCTCGACGAGCACCTTCGCACGATCGCCGGCGGGCTCGAGTCTCACCGTCTCGCCGCGCGCTCGCTCGCGTCGCGCTTCCCCTACCTGCCGAACCAGGAGGAGCCGCGCGTGAGCACCCCTCCTCGCCCTACGAGGCCAACGCCGATGCCGCTTCACATTACCACCGTCAACCCCTTCCCTGCGCGTGCGTCCGCTCCTGCGGCCATGGCACCCGACACACCGAACCGCACGAGCGTGCGCGACGCGATCGCGCGAGCGGGGATGGATGCGCCGCTCTTCGCGGCCCTCTCCGGTGTCAGCCACGCGCTCACGGCGGCCTTCGGCGCCTCGCACACGGAAGCAGCCCGGGCGGTGCTGATGTCGCTCGTCGCCGACGCCCTCGAAGGTCGCGCGGACCACGCGGGCGGGCAACCCGTCAACGCCGCGCCGAAGACGTCGGCAGCCGAGGCCCGAGCCCCGAAGACGTGGGTGGCCCCGCCCTCGGCGACGCCGAACGATCGCGAGCCTGAGCCCATCACGAGCGAGCGCGTCCAATCGCTCGTCAAGCTGATCGAGCACGCCGCCGCCGCAGACAACCTCGACGCCGCGGACCGCTACGTGGGCAAGCTGATGGACCTGCGCCCGACCGACCCGGATGTCCGCTTGACCGCCGGGCACCTCGCGATGCGGCGCGGCCGCCTCCGCTCCGCCGAAGAGCACTTCGTACGCGCGGGGCTCTTTTCTTCGGAAGCTGGCAGCGACGTGAAGACCGACGTCGCGACCGCCTTCGTGGCCCTGGCGCGCAGCTGGCTCGCCTCGTCGGAGTCCGACCTCGCTCGCCTCGACGTGCAACGCGCTCTACGCCTCGCGCCTGACCATGAAGAGGCGCGCGCCTTGGACGAGGAGATCGCAACCGGCCGCGTCGGCGGTGCCCGCGACGCGCGCGAGACCGCGACCCGTGACGCGCTGTTCGCGCAGGGTGAGAAGGCCGCTGCGGCAGGAGACTGGCCGAAGGCCCTCGACGTGTTCTCGTCGATCCTCACGCAGCACGCGACGTTCGTCCCGGCGCAAGTCGGTTGGGCTTCGGCGTGCCTCGCGCTCGGCCGCATCGATGAAGGGCTCGACGCGCTCGGACGCGCCTGCCAGCTCGACCTCACGAACGTCGCGCTCCACGTGCAGCTCGGCGCGCTCTACCTGCAGTCGTCGAAGCTCGAAGCCGCGCACGCGCTCTTTGAGGGCCTCGCCTCGACGTGCCCCGAGTCCGTGGACGCCCGGCTCGGGCTCGCAGAGTCGCATCGGCTCGCGGGCCGCCCTCTCGACGCGATCAACATCCTCGAGCGCGCCCATCGAGAGCGCTCCGACGAGCCCGCGTTCATCGCCGCCATCGGGATGTTGGCCGCCGAGCTCGGAGACCGAGAGGCCGCCGCGACCGCGCTTGAGACCCTGAGGGCGATGGCGCCAGAGCACCCTCGAACGATGGCGCTCGAGACCTCTCTTCGGGGCGTCGAGGCGTTCGCGCCCTGATCCGCTCTCCCGTCTGCACGTGTAGAGTGCGCGCATGTCGGACGTGACGAAGGATGACTTCAAGAAGGTAATGGGCTCGTTTGCGGCGGGCGTCACCGTGGTGACGACGCTCGACGCCGAGGGGAGGGCCGTTGGCTTGACCGCGACGGCGTTCAGCTCCCTCTCGATGGAGCCCCCGCTGTGCCTCGTCTGCGTGCACCGAAACGGGACGAGCCACGATGCGCTCGTCGCTTCGCGTCGCTTCGCGGTGAACCTGCTGACCGCCGAGCAGGTCGAGCTTTCCAATCGGTTCGCGTCGCGCGCCGACGACAAGTTCGCAGACGTTCCGCATCGCCCGGGAGATGCGACGGGCTGCGCGCTCCTCGACGGCGCGCTCGCGAGCATGGAATGTGAGGTCGTCGACGTCTTCCCGGGGGGCGATCATTCGATCTTCGTGGGCAGGCTCGCCACCGTCTCGGTCGCCGACGGCCGCCCCCTGCTGTACTGGCGCGGCGGCTATCGTCAGCTCGCCGACGGCTGATCTTCGTCAGTCATCCGGGTGGGTCACGGCGAGCACCTCTTCGAGGGACGTCTCGCCGGCGAGCAGCTTGCGAACGGCCGCCTCGCGCAGCGTCAGCATCCCCTCGCGGCGCGCTTCGGCCTTGATGAGCGTCGCGTCCGCCCGTTTCATGACGAGCCTGCGCACGGCGTCGCTGATCTCGAAGAGCTCGTAGATCGCGATTCGCCCGAAATAGCCGGACTGACGGCACTCGACGCACCCTGCCCCCTCTCGAACCACGATGGGCCCGCTCGTCGCGGGGAGCGCCGGACCAAGCAGGTCGCGCTCGCTCGCGGTGAGCTCACGGGGCGCGGCGCAATACGCGCACACCTTGCGGAGGAGGCGCTGCGCCATCAACCCGCTCAGCGTCGACGCCAGCAGGAAGTGCTCGGCCCCCAGGTCGAGCAGCCGCGTGATGGCGCCCGCCGCGTCGTTCGTGTGGAGCGTGCTGAAGACGAGGTGCCCCGTGAGCGCAGCCTGAATGGCGTGCCGAGCCGTGTCGAGGTCCCGGATCTCGCCGACCATGATGATGTCCGGGTCCTGTCGCAAGAGCGTGCGCAGGGTCTCGGCGAACCCTAAGCCCACCGCGGGGTTCACGGCGGTCTGGTTGATGCGCTCGAACACCATCTCGATCGGGTCCTCGATGGTGGTGATGTTCACGTCGTCAGTCGCGAGCCGACGCAGCGCGGTGTAGAGCGTCGTCGTCTTGCCCGAGCCCGTCGGCCCCGTCACGAGCACGATGCCGTGGGGCCTCGCGATGAGCTTCGCGAAGAGCGCGAGCTCGCGGGGGTCGAAGCCGAGCTTTCCGAGATCGTCGTGGACGATCTCGGGGTCGAAGATGCGCATGACGACCTTCTCGCCGAACGCCACGGCGAGCGTCGAGACACGCAGCTCGACCGCCTTGCCGTCGAACTCGGTCTTGATCCGACCGTCCTGCGGCCGTCGCTTCTCGCCGATGTCGAGCCGCGCGAGCGTCTTGATCCGATTCACGACCGCCTTGTGCACGACCGGCGGGATGCGGTTCACCTCGTGGAGGGCGCCGTCGATTCGAAAGCGGACGGTGGCCTCGTCGCGCTTCGGCTCGATGTGAATGTCGCTCGCCCGCTGCTGGAACGCGTACATCATCAGGTACTCGACCGTGTGAACGACGTGCTCGTCGCTCGCCTCAAGCTCCTGCGAGGTCTTCATCCTCACGAGCTGCTCGAGGTTGCCGATATCGATACCGCTCGACAGCTTGTCCTCGGCGCTCTTGACCGAGCGTCGGAAGCCATAGAACTCGGTGATGAGCCGCTGGATGTCGCTCCGCGACGCGATGACGAGCTCGAGCTTCTTACCCACGCTCCGCTCGGCCGTCTCGACCCCCCAGCCGTCGAAGGGGTCGAGCGTCGCGACCCGCACGTGACCGCCGTGGTCCGACAGCGCGAGCATCGTGTGCTTGCGAGCGAAGGCGCGGCTCCACGCGCTCGTGACGAAGGCCGCGTCGAGCTTCAGCGGGTCGAGCTTGACATAGGTCAATCCTACAATCTTCGCGTAGAGCTCGGTGACGCGGTCCTCCGAGAGGGGGCGGCCTCGCGGGTCGGTCGCGCCGAAGCTCATGAGGAGCTCGATGGGCCCAATCGTCGTCGGCTCCGAGCTCCGGGGCCCATTCGCGCCGCCCGCCCCCGCCGCGGCGCGCTGCTGCTCGGCCTGCAGGCGAGCGTGCTGCCGGTCCTTCTGCTCGTAGAGCTCCTGCGCGCGATCTTGCCCGAGCTGTCCGTCGCGAACGAGCCAGCCGAGCAGCTCCTCGAAGGTCACCGGGCCGCGAGTCGACGTCATCGTGGTCAGCTTATCAGGTTCGACGATGACCCGGCTCTATCCCAGGGCGACCGTGCTAATACGTCTCTGCGATGGCGGTCGACGTGCTCCAGTCCTGCTCCGAACAATCTCTCAAGGCGAAGGAACCGCTCCTCGGCACCGCGACCGGTGACATCGACGTCTGGCTGCTCGTCGAGTACCCGGGCGGCTGGGAGGCCGACATCGCGACCAACGCGCTCGCTCCGTCGGCGCGCGAGTGGCTCGACGGCGCGCTTGCCCGCATCCCGCGGAGCCGGGCGCTCTTCATTCGCCGCGATCGTCCGGCGCGAAACCTCACGTTCTACATCGTCACGGTGCAGCCTCAGCGAAGCGTGAGCCGGTTCGCGGTGAGTGACCACGCCGACCTCGCGCGCATCGACGTCGAGGCTGTGGTCGCGGGCGGACCGCAGGCCGCGGAGGCGCAAGGGGGCGAGCGCGGTCGGGCGCTCTACGTCGTCTGCACGCACGGCAAGCGCGACGCGTGCTGCGCGCGCAAAGGCACCGCCTTCCATCGCGCGCTCGAAGGCGCGGATCCCGACGGGGAGGTCTGGCAGAGCTCGCATCAGGGGGGACACCGCTTCGCCGCGACGATGCTCTACCTCCCTTACGGGATTCACTACGGGCGCCTCGAGCCCGACGACGCCGAGCACATGGCCCAAGCGCACGCGCGCGGACGCCTCCATGACCTCGCGCGCTATCGCGGGCTCACCACGGTCTCGGGGGCGACGCAGGCCGCCGAAGCCTGGCTTCGGCAAGCGCTCGACGAGCGGCGCATCGATGCATTCGAACTCCTCGGGCAAACCTCCGACGGCGCGGGACGGCACACCGTCGAGTTTGGCGCGCGCACGGGCGAGCAACACCGCGTGGTGGTCGTCGAGAAGCCAGGCGCCGCACCGAGGCTCGCGAGCTGCGACGCGAAGGTGCCGACCCCGTTCTCGAGCTACGGCGTCGTCCGACACGAAGCCCGAGGCTGAGCTCGTCGTGGCCTTCCGCGAGTGTCGGGTCGCCGAGCGCGTCGAGTGGGCGCCCGGCCTCGTCACGCTGACGCTCGATGCGACGCTCGACCCACACGAGCCCGGTCAGTTCGTGAACCTCGCGCTCGACCTCGACGGCGAGCGAGTGAAGCGCGCCTACTCGCTCGCGAACGCCCCTGGCACCCCCGCGCAGCTCTACCTCGTATCGGTCGCCGGCGGACGCCTCTCCCCTCGACTCGCCGCGCTCGCGCCTGGCGATCCACTGCTCGCTGATCCGCGACCGCACGGCTTCTTCCTCCCGAGCGACGTCCCCGCCCCGCGTGAGGTCTGGCTGCTCGCGACCGGCACCGGCCTAGGCCCCTACCTCGCGATGCTGCGCGCAGGTCGCCTTATCGAGCAGCACCACGCGGTGGTCCTCGTGCACTCGGTCCGCGAGGCGGCTCACCTCGGACATCGCGCGGAGCTCGAGGGGCTCGCCTCGACGTCCGCTCGCTTCCGCTACGTCCCGATCGTGACGCGCGCGCCCGCCGCCGGCGTCCTTCGCGGTCGCATGCAGACGCTCCTCGCGAGCGGCGGGCTCGAGTCGCGCGCCGGCCTTACGCTCGCGCCCGAGCGAAGCCACGTGATGCTGTGCGGAAACCCCGCGATGCTCGCCGACGTAGGCGAAGCTCTCGCGGCGCGTGGGCTCGTGAAGCACCGCAGGCGGAGCCCGGGCCACGTGACGACCGAGGCCTACTGGTGAGCGCTCGGTGCCCCTCTTCGGCGAAAGCTGTTAGCGTCCCCGCATGCACCTGTTCGAGGTCTTCCTCAGCAACGCCTGGGACCGTGACACGCTGCTCTCCGCCGAGGTCCTTGAGACGACCGGCGCGCAGATCTTCGACGCGAAGGAAGCCGAGCTCGTCGGCTTCGAGGGGATCCCGGACGATCCGTCCGGTCGGCCGCGCGTGTTCATCGCGTGCTCACCGACGGACGAGCGACTCGTCGCATCGCGCCTCGAGGCGCACTCGGGCGTCGAGGCCTTCAAGCTGCACCGGGTCTGACCCGTCGCCGCACCGTCAGCACCGCGGCGCGCGCCGCGACACGCCCCTCGCCATCAAGGGCACATATCGAACGCAGGGTTCGTGTCTTTCGTGCAGCCGCTCATCGGCAGTGGCACCTCGAGCACGGCACCGAGCTTCGCGGGCTCGGCCTCGAAGCGCAGCGCGAAAGACACGGCGTCGCACGGCGTCGTCGGCCCCCCAAGGCTCCCGGCGATGTCGCGGGCGGAGCAGACCGCTGTTCGGATCAACTGATAGACCGGGTTCGTCGTACAGAGCGCCTGCCCTTCCGAGAGGCCCGTCGAGAACGCGAGGAACATGTCGGTCGCCGTCCACCGACCGGTGAAGACGCCCTCCGAGATGCGGTAACCGTTCGGCCCGACAACGATCGTGCCGGTGATGAAGCCGGCCGTGAGCTTCACCAGCGTCCCGGCCTTGAAGTTCGAGACGGTGAGCGCCGCCCCCGGGAGGTTCGCGACGAAGATCCCGTCGGCGACATACGCGTTCGTATCGACGTACTTCGGCGCGTCGTACGAGTAGCCGGGCACGCCCTTGCTGCAGACGCCCATCCCGCCGTCGCTGCCTGGCCCCGAGTTGGATTTGCCGAGCGCGTTGGCGTCGACGGGCCACGCGTCCGACCCGTTCCAGAGCGGCTTCGTGTCATCCGGAGCGCACGCCTCGTCGCCAATTCCTGGGCTTGGGTAGAGCGCGACCGTCACTTTGCCGTCGTTCTTCGTGCCGTTGTACTTGCTGACGCGAACAAGCAGCGACCAGCTGCCGTCGTTGGCGCCCTCGCTGAAGTTCTGGCTGCTGAACGAGGCGTTGAACGTCTTGGCCGACGCGAAGAGCTTCGCGGTCCGGTTGTCGATGCCTCCGGGCCCATCCTTGTAGTCGCCGGGGTCCGCTCCCGAAGGTACGAGGCAGCTCGACGGATCGCCGAGCCCGGTGCACACCCCGTCGAGGTCGTAACCGACCTTCGGCCCCACCGAGTTCAGGTCGGTCTGACTCTCGCCGATGTCGATCGTACGGACCGCAAACACCAGATCGAGGTCGGACCCTATCGACGGGTCGTCCGCGGCCGGCGCCCCCGGCCAACGAGCGCTCACGCACGAACCTCCGCCCGTGCCCCCTTGCCCACCGACGCCGCCCGCGCCGCCAGCACCGCCGGTCCCGCCGACGCCACCGGTCCCGGCGAGGCTCGGCCGATCGACGAGCGTCGCCTCGGGGAGCGCGCAGCCGACGTAAGCCACGGCACCGAGCGCACCGAAGCGAAGGCACGCTCGCGCGACGCCGAACCAAGCCCTGCGGTCTCGTCCTCGCATCGTCAAAAACGCCCCGAAATTCCGAAATAGCCGGGAGCGAGCACCGGCACCAGCGCCGACGTCGCGGGGCCATCGGCCCCTCTACCGAGCGCATCGACGAGGAGCATTGCCGCGCCCGCGGCTCCGACGACACCGCCTGCGATGAGCCCGACGCCCGACACGTAGCGCTCCCCGTTGTAGCGCGTCGCGACGTCGACCGCCGTCGGGTCGTCGCGGTAACACACGCCGTCCGGGCAGAGGCGGTCGAGCTCGGACCTGTCACCGAAGAGCAACCCTGTGCCGACGAGCCCTACCACGAGACCCGCTCCGCCGACTCCGACGAGGGTAAAGCCGAGGACCCGGCGCGTTCCGTTCGGCTCGCCGCTCGTGCCCGCTGGCTTCGCGTCGACGCGGGGGGGGGGCAGATCGATCGTGACGCGCTCGGCCCGACCACGCTCGAGGGTGACGCTCCGCTCGACGACGCGATCACCCGACTTGACCGCGATCACATGGAGCCCGGGATCGAACGGGGTGGCCTGCCCGACCGGCCCCTCGAGCAGCTTGCCGTCGATGCGCACCTCGGCGCGAGCCTCGGCGCTCCCGGAGAGGACGACCGTGAGCTTGGGCGTCCGCTCGAGCAGGCGCGCGAGCTCTTCGACCGCTTGATCGCGCGCCTCGCGGTGCACCCGCGGAGACCATGGCTTCAGCTCGAGCGCGATCACCTCGCGGTAGCGCGCCGCGCCCTCCTGCATCCGCCCGAGGGCGTCGAGGCACTTCGCGATGCGCACCTTGAGGGTGGGCGCGGGGACGACGGAATCGGCCTCGGAGAACTTGGCGAGCGCCGAGGCGTGATCGCCGGCCTTGAAGAGATCGAGCGCCTCTCCCGCGAGCTTCAAGGCGCGGTTGCGCTCGGCGAAAGTCTCGGCGCGCGCGGACGGCGACGCGACGAGCGCGATGGCGAACGTCATCGCGCACAGGAGCCGAGCCAGCGTCCTCATTCGATTCGAAGCCTCGGCGCGCAGCGTACCGCGACCCGGCCGCCACGCACCAATGGAGCGACGGGGGCCCCGGAAAAGGTCAGATCCCCAGCTGTTCGCCGGCGCGCTTCGAGCGCTCGTCGAGGTCGTCGGAGGGCGCCGCAGGCGAGGGACCGCCGTTCGACGCGGGGCCGCGCGACGCCGGTCGTGACGAGGGAGCGGACGCGGGACGCGCCGAGGCTGAAGGCTCGACCCGAGGAACCTGCTCGGCGACGGGCTCGGGCGAGGGCTCCAGCGGCTTCGCGGAGAGGGCGGCGGAGGAGACGGCGTCGAGCGGCGTCTCTGCCATGGAAGGCCTCGCATCGGCGTTCGCGACGCTCGAGGCGGCGGGCTCGGCCGGGCTCGATGCGTTCGAGCGGCCGCCAAGCAGCGTCGCGAGGGCCGCCCCGACGAGGGCGATCGTCACCAGCGCTCCTGCCGCGATGGCGCGCGTCCGGCGGCGCAGCGCGCCATCGTCGCCGGGCGAATCGGCTGTCCCTCCCGAGAAGGTCGTCACCTGCGGGGCCGAGGGTTGGCTTGGGTTCGACCCTGGCTCGGAGGCGCTCACCGAGAGTCGATTCGGCGCGCTCGGCCTCGGGACGTCGAGGCTCGGCGTCGAGCTCACGAGGACCGGGTTTCCGAGCGCCTCGTCGAAGGCCTGCGCGAGCTCACGGGCCGACGCGAAGCGCGCCTCGACATCCGATGCAAAGGCACGCGCGAACCACACGTCGACGGCCGCCGGCAAGTCGCTGCGCAAGCGTGAGGGCGCCACGTATTCACCGCGCTTGATCGAAATGCAGAGCTCCCCGAGCGTGAGCCCGTCGAAGGGACGATCCCCGGTCGTCGCCTGGTACGCGACGACCGCGAGCGACCACAGATCGCCCCGATGGTCGAGGGCGCGCCCGTGAAAGAGTTGCTCCGGGCTCATGTAGGCGGGGGTCCCGACCATGTTGCCCTGAGCGGTCATCTCGATCGCCTCCTGACCCGAGAACTTGGCGACGCCGAAGTCGACGACCTTCACGAAGAGCTCGTCATCGCTCGACACGAAGATGTTCCCCGGTTTGATGTCGCGGTGAACGATCCCCCGCTCGTGAGCCTTGGCGAGCGCGCGCGCGCTCTGCCGCACGATCGTCGCGACCTCGGGCAGCGGCAGTCGGCCGAGGCGCTTCATACGACGATCGAGGCTCTCGCCATCGAGCAGCTCCATCACGATGTACGGTACGCCCTCCTCGGTCGCGCCGTGGTCGAACACGCGCACGACGTGAGGGCTCCGGATCTCGGCGGCCGCCTTTGCCTCCTGCTGAAAGCGCATGAGGCTCACCGGATCGTCCATCATCGCCTGAGCCATGAACTTCACGGCGACGGTCGACCGAAGCCCGAGGTGCTCGGCCGTCCAGACCGTACCCATGGCACCGCGCCCCACCAGCCGCTCGAGCCGGAGGCTCGCGCCGACCATGCGTCCGGGCTCGAGGCTCACAAGGAGGAAGCCTACCACCTTTGCCCACGCGCGCGCGCAACCGACCGCGCGGGGCGCCCGCGGGCGGCCGACCGGTGGTAGAACGGGAAGCTCGTGTCTCAGGAGCCCGCCCTCGAGCCCGGCCGACTGATCGCCGGGCGCTATCGACTCGTCGCCGAGGTCGGCAAGGGCGGGATGGGCTCGGTGTGGCGCGCGACGATCGACACAGGTGGCCCTGGAGGTGACGCACCTTCGAGTCGAAAGCGACAAGAAGAGGTCGCGCTCAAGATCGTGTTGCCTTCCCGGCTCGAGGGCTCCGAGGGCAAGCGGGAGCTGACGATCGGGCGGTTCGTACGCGAAGCGCAGGCCATGTCGCGCTTGAAGAGCCCCAACGTCGTGAGCCTCTACGATCACGGCAACGACGCCGGGGTGATGTTCATCGCGATGGAGCTCTTGCGAGGCGAATCGCTCTCCGAGCGGCTGAAGCGCGTGAAGCAGCTCGACCCCGGCGACACCGTGCGGCTCTTCAACCACGTCGGTCGTGCGCTCGAGCTCGCGCATCAGACGGGCATCGTCCACCGCGACATCAAACCGGGGAACATCTTCCTATCGCGACAGCCCGGCGCGACCGAAGACGTGGGGAAGGTCCTCGACTTCGGCCTGGTGAAGAGCATCGGCGTGCCGCTCGCGACCATGGACGTGCACACGCGGATCGGCGCGCTCCTCGGGACGCCGTACTACATGTCACCCGAGCAGGCGCGCTCGCGCCCCGACGTCGACCACCGCGCGGACCTCTGGTCGATGGCGGTGATCGCGTTCGAGTGTCTGTGCGGCGTGAAGCCCTTTCGCGGCAAGGTGCTCGCGAAGGTGATCGCCCAGATCGTGTCTGGCGACGCGCCGATTCCATCCGAGCTCGCGTCCGTCCCAGCCGGCTTCGACGCCTGGTTCGCCAAGGCCGTCCAGCGCGAGCCCGAGCGGCGCTTTCAGTCCGCGAGCGAGATGATGGAGGAGCTCCGCGAAGTGCTCGTCGACGCGGCGATCAGCACTCGACTCGCGCGAAAGCGCAGGCTCGACGCCGAGGTCACGGGCGCGACGCCGAGCGTCGAAGGCATGCCCGCCACGGCCCCGCTCGCGGGTGCGAGGGACCCGCTCCCGCTCATCGGGCGCGAGCGCGAACTCGAAGAGCTCAACCGTAAGCTCGAGCAGGGGGCGCGGGTCATCACGCTCGTCGGCGCGCCCGGCGTCGGCAAGACTCGGCTCGCGCGCGAGCTGTCGAAGCGCTGGCAGGAAGACCGGTCGCTCCCTTGCGTGGCGGCCTGGCTCGACGACTCGCCCGGTGAGCCCTGGTGCTGGCTCGAGCTCGCCTCCGCGCTCGACATGGACGGCTGCGGCGAACCCGCGAGTGCGCACGTTGCGCGAACGCTCCGCGCCCTAGGACGGGCCGTGGTGCTGCTCGATGGTGTCGACGGCTCCCGCGAGGCGCTCGCGCGCGTCATGCCGTCGTGGCTCTTCGCCGCGCCTGAGGTGCACTTTCTCGTCACCGCCGCGGAGCCGCTCGCAATCCCAGGCGAGACCGTCGTGCATGTGCGACCGCTTCCCTCACCCATCGCGAGGATCGGGAGCCTTCGTGAGCTCATGGATCATCCGGCGCCGGCGCTCTTCATGATGCGGGCTGTCCGTCACAACCGCGAGATGCTCACCCTCGAGGGCAAGGCGCAGGACATCGCGCGCTTCGTCACGGGCTTCGGGGGCTTGCCGATGGCCCTTCACCTCGGCTCCGGGCTCGTCGCGGAGCGCTCCTTCGAAGAGCTCGCGGCGTCCTTGTCGGCCGAGCTCGCCACGCCCGCCGGGACCGCCCTCGTCGACCCCAACACCACGCTCGATCTCGCGGTCGCGTGGCTCTTCAAGGGCCTCCCCTTCGCCGAGCGAAGCGCCCTCGCACAGCTCGCGGTGTTCCGCGATGGCTTCACGCTCGAAGCTGCTGAGGCGGTCGTCGATGGCGAGTGGCGCCACATCCGTCGCCCCTACGAGATCGTCCTCGACCTCGCGGGTCGCGGACTGCTCGTCCACGAAGAGCCGCTCGTCGGCGAGAGCCGCTACAAGCTCCCGCGGCCGCTATGGCGTCACGCGGCGAGGCTGCTGGCCGAGCCGTCGTCGGACCTCGACCCTGAGGCGCGCGGCGCATTCGAGCGCCACGCCGCGCATTTCGCGAACCTCGGCGCGCCGGCGATCCTTGACCCTATCCGTCGGCGCGGGGGTCTCGTCCGTCGCCTCCGCCTCGCGCTCGAAGCCCAGAATTTGCGGCAAGCCCTCGCCTGGTGCGAAGCGAACCAGGACTCCGCGAAGGCCGTCGCGCTCTCGCTCGCGCTCGCGACGACGCTCGCCTCGGAGCGGCTCCCGGGCGCCGCAGCCGCGACCCTCGAGGCGGTCTCGGGCGTCACCTGCGGCTCGCGGGAGGAGCGCCAGCGCCTCGATCACGACCGCGGGCGTGCGTGTCGGCAGCTCCGTCGCTTCGACCTCGCCGCGCAGGCCTTCGAACACAGCTGCGCGCTCGCGAGGCACGCGAACGACTCGGCGGCCGAGAGCCTCGCCTGGTCGGAGTTGTCGCTTACTGCGCTCGCCGCAGGTGATGTGTACCGCGCGCACCACGCCTGCGTGGAGGCCCTGCAGCGTGCGGGCGCCGACGGGCGGGCGCAGGGCCTCGCGAGCCAAGCGTCCGGCGGGTTGTCGCTCGAGCTGGGCCGACTGGAGGAGGCCGTGGCTTCGCTTGGGCATGCTGCCGCCTGGCACGCGGCGAACGGAGAGCGCCTGCTCGAGGCCGCGGTCCGCGCACTTCTTGGCGAGGCGCTCGCCGAGGGCGACGACGACGAGCGCGCGCTCGCCGAGTTCGAGGTGGCGCATGGGCTCTACGGCGAGATGGGCGCGCGCCTCGAACAGACGCGGGTCCTCGCGTGGCTCGGAGAGGTGCAGGGTCGACGAACACCCGCGGCGGCGCACCGTACGCTCGAACGGGCAGCGGCGCGGGCCCGAGAGCTCGGTGCCTGCGACGTCGAGGCCTTTCACCTCGCGCTGTGGGCGCTCTCGCTGCTCGAGCGTGGCGACTGGGAGCGGGCGGTACGCGGTCTTCGTCGCGCGGAGGAACTCCTCCAAGGGGACGACGACGTGCACCGGCTGCTCGTCGTGTACCTGTGCCGCGCCTGGCTCGCGCTCTGTTCGATGGACGATGCCGCAGCCGAGGTCGAGGCCCGCCACGTCGAGCAGTGCGTGCACTCGACACGACTCAGACCAAAGTCGCGGCTGGGACGGGCCGTCGAGCGACTGCGCCGCGCTCGCGGACGCTGAACGCGGCCCCCGTCAGGGCTCGTCGAAAGAGCCCGCGGCGGCGACCCCTTCGGCGTGCTTGCGCGTATCGGCGACCGCCGTCGCCGGTGCGTCGCTCGTCGCGAAGGGCGTCGCGACGATCCCCAGCGCGGTGAGGTCGAGCTTCTTCAGCTTGCTGCGCGCCGCGAGCTTCTTGTCCCCGAAGGCCTTCATCTCTGACGAGGCCTCGCCGAGCATCTCGACCGCGCGCGAGGGAAGCGGCAGCCCAGCCACCACCACATGGAGCGTCGCGGGTCCCTCCCCCACGAAGAGGCCGGTACGGTGCGCGGCGCCGACGGTCATGCGCCGGACCTCCCGGAGGTAGTCGTCGAACACCGACGCCTGCACGTCGTAGAGCGACGCCTCGTTGGCCGTGATCACCGACGCCAGCATCACGGCGTCGTGGCTCTCGAAGCCGCCCGCGAGCAGGTCGTTCTTGTTGAGCGCATCGGAGAGCGCGGACACGAGCGACTCCGAGGTGATGTCCCCGTCGATGATCGCCGAGCCGAACACGGTCACGCCGCCGAACCGCAAGACCTGGCGCAGGTCGTTCGGGTCGAACGTACGAATGGGCCGCAGCGCCTCGTTGCTCGGGAGGCGGTTCAGCGCCTCGAACGCCTTCACGAAGGCGTGGTTGCAGTCCTGCATGTAGCGCATCGCGCTCGACGCGCCGTGCGCCGCGAACAGCTTGTCGTTGTCGATGAGGAGGATCGCCTCGGCGGCGCTGTCGACGAGCTCGTTCAACGCCCAGAGCGCGTTGGTCTTCGTGCGGTGTCCCTCCGAAGCGGACGGTAGGATCCCAAGCGCGATCACAGGAAAATCCTGAGCGGCGAGGATGTTGACGAGCTCCGCGAGGTTGCCGCCGGTGCCTCCCCCGAGTGCGCCGACGGCGACCAGCACCTCGACGTCATCGAGCAGCGCCACCGTCGTCTCTTCGATCTTGGCCTGCGACGTCCGGAGCGCCTCGCCACCGATCGACAACGAGCCACCCGCGCCGTACGCGCCGTCCTCGCCGATGACGAGCTTGTGAGACTCGGGGATCCGGTTTAAACCGCGCAGATCTGCGCGCGAGATGTTCAGCGCGATGGCCGGATAACCGACGACCGAGAACGCCTCGGCAAAGTTGCCGCCACACTGGCCGAGCCCAACGACGCCGAGTTGCAGCGAGCGGCCTTGGCTGGTCGAGCGGGACGTGGCGGCGGAGGTCTTCGTCTCTTCGGTCATCGGATTCTCCTCGGGTACGGGTCGATTCTCACGGGTCGCAACGTGGTGCAATGCCGTCGGTCATCGTCGCGGCTCGCATCACTTGGCGGGCGCATCACTTGGCGGGCGCAGCGGTCGGCTCGGCGGCGGTCGCGTGCATGACGCTCGGGCCGATGCGATCGAGCTCGAAGACCACCTGCGACAGGCCAGCATCGAACCGAAGCGGCGCGACCACGCGCCAGTCCTTCACCTTCTTCGTCTCCTGCCCCGCCTCGTCGAGCTCGAGCTCGCCGATCGCGAGGTTGACCGATTTTTTACTGGGTACGAGAACGACGAACGGCGCCGAATAGGCGTCAAGGAACGACATGCGCGTGCTGTCCCCGACCTGCGCCGAGAGGTGGACGATGTCGCCGATCACGTTGGCCTTGCCCCGCATCACCTTTGGACCGCCGACCTCGAAGACTAGGTTGGCGCCGACGCGGAGCGAGTACTCCTGCAGCTTGAGGACGAGCTCGCCGCCCGACGTCTTCAGCTTGAGCACGGAGCCCGGCGTCGCCCCGAAGGTGCTCGCGATCTTCTTCGACGGCCCCACCTGAATCGCTGGGCGTCCGGACGGCGGCGACGCCTTGCGACCGGCGTCGGCCTCGCTCGTCGGGGCCGCGGAGGGCGCGGCGGTCACGGCAGGCGCGGACTCACTCGTCGGCGCCGCGGAGGCCGCGGCCGAGGACTCGCTCGACGGGGCCGAAGCCTCGGTCGGCGCCGCGGTGCTCGCGGGCGTCTCGGTGGAGGCAGCCTGACCGCCACACGCCACGATCGCGCAAGCAGTCGCCCAGAGCACATGCTTCAGCATGGCGGGGGTGTCGGCCCAACGGGCCGCGGCGTCAAGGAGACGCGCGAAGGAGAAGAAGTGGTCGGTCGGCGTCCGCTCGAGCGGACGGCGCTTGAGCAGGCTGTCCGCGCCCGATACTCTACCCAACTCGTCGACGCCCCGCATGAGTCACCCCCGCACCGCCCCGCCTTCGCTTATCGGTCCAGGCTCCGAGCTCGGCGACTTCGTGCTCGGGCAGCCGATCGCCGAGGGAGCCCTTGGCGTCCTGTACGCCGGCGTGCGACGTCGCGACGAGGCGCCGGTCGCGGTCCGGGTCGTCCCCGCCGAGCGCATCCGAGACGACGCCGCGTGGCGGACGTTCCTCGAATCGGCGGCGAAAGCCTGGCAGGAGGAGCGACGTCACGTGGCGCCAGTCCTCGGTCACGGCAGGCTCGAGGATGGGACCGGGTGGCTCGCCTCCTCGCTCGCGGAGGGTCGGACCCTGGCGCAGCTCCTCGCCGAGCATCCGCTCGAGCCGTCCGAGGTCCTCGCCGTTCTGCGCGGGATCTGCAAGGCGCTCGAGGCGGCGCACCGCCGTGAGATCTTCCACGGCGAGCTGACGACCGCGAGCGTCTGCATCGGAAGCGATGCCGAGGGTCGGATGCGCGCGCGCGTGCTCGAGCTCGGCGGGGCCCAGCTCCTCGACGAGGCGAAGCGTCGGAGCGGTCCGGTGACGCGAGCCGGAGTGGCGTACCCTCCCTTCGACGTCTCGCGCGACCTGCGGGCCCTCGGCGCGCTCACGTTCGAGGCGCTCGTCGGGGCGCCGTTCGAAGGTGAGGTCAACGATGACCACCCGCGCGTATCGGACGCGCGCCCCGAGCTCGGAGCGCACTTCGACACTCCGGTCCACGCGCTGCTGGTCCCCGGGGATCAGCCGGAGTCGGCCGCCGCAGCCCACGGGCTCATGGTGGAGGCCGCGCGAGCCGCGGGATACGATGTTGGCGCCGCGATCCCGCTCGCGCCGCGAGAGGCCTCTCCGAGTGCGCCTGAGCTGTCGACCCGAGCGGACGACCCGTCGAGCGGCAAGCCCCTCGCGCTCGTGCTGCTGGCGGGGCTCATCGCGGCCGTCATCCTCGCGACGCTCTGGGGCTTGCTTCGCTGACCCCGTCGTGGCCTTCGACGCCCCGGCGCGGTCGCGCGAGGGCACCTGCTCGGGGTTGGCAGCGAGCGGCGATTGCGGCTAGCGTCGGTCGCGCGTGATCGGAAAAATCCTCGACGGGAAATACGAGATCCTGCGTTCCCTGGGCGAGGGCGGGATGGGCGCGGTCTACGAGGCGCTTCACGTCGGCGTCGGACGTCGCGTCGCCGTGAAGGTGATCCTCGCCGAGAACCTCGACAAGAGGCAGACGCAGGTCGCGAGATTCCAGCGCGAAGCGCGGCTCGCGGGCGGGATCGAGACCCGGCACATCTGTCAGGTCCTCGACACGGGCACCGACCAAGACGGCCACCCGTACATGGTGATGGAGCTGATGCGCGGGCGCGACGTCGGCGAGCACCTGAAGGAGCACGGGCCGCTGCTCCCGCATGCCGCGCTCGCGGTGGTGGTGCAGGCCTGCCGTGGTTTGCAGAAGGCCCACGACGCCGGCATCGTCCACCGCGACATCAAGCCTGCGAACCTGTTCCTGTGCGAGGAGGAGGACGGCGACGTCACGGTGAAGGTCCTCGATTTCGGGATCGCAAAGATCCGCGAGGACGCCCTACCTGCCGAGGGCTCCGATCCGGGGCTCACGCAGACGGGAGCGCTCCTCGGGTCGCCGCTCTACATGTCGCCCGAGCAGGCGCGCGGGAAGCACGACATCGACCTCCGAAGCGACTTGTTCTCGCTCGGTGTGGTGCTCTACCGCATGCTCGCCGGACGCACGCCGTTCCAGGACATCGACGCCTTCGGCGACCTGTTGATGGCGATCTGCACCGAGCCTGCGCCTCCAGTTCAGTCGTTCGCGCCGTGGGTCGAGCCCGGGGTCGCGTCGCTCACGCATCGTTCGCTCGCGATCCCTCGCGAGGCCCGCTTCCAGACGGCGAGCGAGTTCCTCGCCGCAACCGAGGGGCTCCTGCCGAGCGGGTTCCGGCTGCGCGCGGAGCACCTCGTGCCGGTGCCAGATTCGCAGCGCAAGCACGTCACGCCGCCGATTCCGCACAAGGACGATACGCGCGCCGTGTCGGCCACCTACGGCGCGCTCACGAACACGCGAAGCGAGACGCGCGACGCCGCTCCCGAGACCCCTCGCCGCGCGGGTGTGCTCATCGGCGCGGCGGTCGGCTTCCTCGCGGTCGTCGGCGTCGGTTACGCCCTCGTCGGACGTCCGCCCGAGCCGGGCTCCACGTCCGCCGAGCGCGCAACGGGCGCCCGTGAAGGCGCCTCCGTCGGAGACACGGCCGCTTCGGTCGCGAGCGCCGCGGAGGCGGCGAGCTCCGCGGTGGAAACGACCGCTCCGACCGCGACCCCGTCGGCTTCCGCGCTGCCCGCCATCACCGCGGCACCGACGACGTCGTCGAGCGCGCCCGCGCCGAAGTCACTTCCTCGCGGTGGGCCGCTGCCATCCGCTGCTCCCGCGCCGCACGGGCCCGGCGAGCGTCCGGGCGTCGACGAGTTCGGCGGCCGAAAGTAGTCGCGCGACGCGAACGCACAACGGCCTCGGACGCGCCACGCACGCGGCGCCCGCGAGGCCGGTCGCGTCGCTCGAGGCTCAGTAACCCTCGCGCGCGAGCGCGTTCAGCTCTTCCTGCGCGAGGAACATCCCGACGAGGCTCGTGACGCCGACGAACAGCGACACGATGTACATGATCAGGATCATCTGCGACTGATCCTTGCGGTGCGGCGCGCGCGGCGCGAGGAACGCGTGGACCTTCTGCGCATTCCGGTAGTCGGTGTACCAACCCCACGCCGTGCATGTCACGACCGCGAGGAGCACGTCGGTCGTCGGGTTGATCGACTGGTCGTTCGTCGCGCGGCGCAGCTCGTCGCTGGTGTTGTAAATGTGGAAGAAGCGGTAGATCCCGCACGTCACGAACGTCAGCAGGATCACGACGGCGCCGTTGCGCTCGGTGATGACGCGAGCGCCGGGCTGGGGGGCGCCCGGAGGCCCACCGAAGCCGCCACCCGGAGGCCCGCCGAAGCCGCCGCCGGGCGGTGCGCCGAAGCCGCCCTGCGGAGGTGCGCCATAGCCGCCCTGCGGAGGTGCGCCATAGCCGCCCTGCGGAGGTGCGCCATAGCCGCCTTGCGGAGGTGCGCCGTAGCCGCCTTGCGGAGGTGCGCCATAGCCGCCTTGCGGAGGTGCGCCATAGCCGCCCTGCGGGGGTGCGCCCGGGGCTCCTCCCGGAGGTGGCCCGTACCCACCACCACCGCCTGCGCCCCAACCACCACCGCCCGGTCCCTGCATGCTCATGATGTTCGTCTCCGTTGAAGGGACCGAGCGTAATCGCTACGACCCGCCGGTGTCGACGCTGGAGTGGCGCTCACGCTACGATTTGCTTGGTCAGCGTCAAGGGAGGCCGTTACCGTGTCGGATAGGATGACTTACCCCGTGCAAGGGCCACCTCCGAGTGGCGGATACGGCATGCCACCAGGAGGCGCGGGGGCGCCTCCGCCGGGTGGCTTCGGTGGCCCCCCGCCTGCGTACGGTGGCGGAGCGCCTGGCTTCGGCGGGCCCCCGCCCGCGTACGGCGGCCCGCCTGGCGGGTACGGACAGATGCCCGGCCAGGGCGGGTCGAAGAACGCCACGATGGCGACCGTATCGCTGGTCCTCGGCATCCTGAGCCTCTTCTGCTGCGTCGGCGTCAGCGGCATCCCCGCCATCATCACCGGCGTCATGGCGCGCAACGAGATCGCGCGCGATCCGTCGCTCGGCGGCCAGGGCCTCGCGACGGCGGGCATCATCCTCGGGTCGATCAGCATCCTCCTTACGCTCGGCTACCTCGCGTTCTTCGGCTTTGCGAGCGTGATGCGCTTCTTCTGAGATTCGAGCCTCGCTCGCTCGGGGCACGCTGGGCTCACAGGGACCGGGCGAGCGCCTCGACAAGCGCGAGCGGATGCTCGAGCGCGGGGTCCTCGGGCCCCTCGTCGGGTCGGACGACGTCTCGCACGTGACGCGCGGTGAGGATGCGCGCCGCTCGGCGGTCGAGCGCGTCGAGGAGCGGAGCGTCGTCGTCGAGCCAGAGGTGCGCATGCGCCAGGGTCTCGAGGTAAAAGCGCTCATCCGCGAGCGCAGCCTCGGCATCGACGCCGTCGAGCGCGCGCCGCGTCGCGCGGGTGATCCACTCCGGCACGAGGCGAGCGAGATCCCGCCGGGCGCGGAACGAGCCCGCGAGCGAGAGGCGGCGCCGCGCCTGCTCGCCGAGCTCGGCGACACGCTCCCGACGCGCGACCTCGAGGAGCCGCTCGGACCGAGGCTCTACCCCGGACACCGTTTCGCCGAGGAGGGCACGCTCGAGCCGCGTGAGCCGCTCGAGCCCGCACGCGTCCGGCGCAGCCGCGGCGAGCGCGACGAGAGCGCGCCGGTGCCGCTCGAGGTACTCCGAGCGCGCCCAGGAGACCTCTTGGTTGACCACGATCAATCCAGGCAGTCTGTCCACCACGAGGCCTGGCTCAAGCTCGACCGTGGCGGTGGCCGAGACGAGCGCGTCCCCATCCTCACCGCCGCGCGCGCTCCGAAAGACGCAGGCGCACTCGGGCGCCGGAGCGACGCGAACGCACTCCCCGTCGTCGACGAAGCGCGCCGGGTACGTGCGACAGCCGAGCGGCTTTGCAGCGGCCCCGCCTGCCTCGTGCACGCGGCAACCGCGCGGTCCGAGGTAGGCGCATGCGCCATCGACCATCGCCACCGCGAGGCCCTTGAACCGCCGACCCGCGACCTCGGCCGACGCCGCGAGGCCCCCGGCGCTCGGGGTGAACGCGCGGCTCGCGTCGTCCCCCGCTTCGAGGACGCCCGGCACGAGCGCGCGCGCGCGGGTCGCCTCGGCTTCGGAGAAGAGCGTCGTTCCATAGAGCCGGCAGCAGCTCCCGCGCCCGTCGCAGCGTAGGCGAAACCCCGGCAGCGGCATGACCGCTCGAGCGGCGGCGTCGCTCGGCGTCGCGTCGCCCGGGGGGCTCGACGGCTCGTCGATCGGCTCGCGAAGCGCCTCGTCGTCGACCACGAGCCCCGCCTCGACGAGCCCCCCGAAAAGCCGTCGTACGTCCGCCTCGGAGACCCTCGCCCCGTAGCGTTCGGCCGCCGACACCACCCCATCGAGCCGACGCGTCCCGTCGGCCGCGCGGAGGACCGCCCACTCGCGCTCTCCGAGCAACACCGCGCCCG
This sequence comes from Deltaproteobacteria bacterium, assembly GCA_016875405.1. Lineage (GTDB taxonomy): Bacteria > Myxococcota_A > Polyangia > Polyangiales > Polyangiaceae > SYFR01. Next base: position 143,591 of record VGRJ01000002.1, read on the forward strand.
CTCGCCCCTCGAGCCCGAGCACGATGCGCGCCTCCCCCGCCACCAGGTGTCGGCGCACGAACGCGCCAGGGACGAGTCGCGGCCTCACGACCGACCCCGGCGGAATTTCAGCGTCCTTCGAACGTGCCAAGCCGAGCGGAGGTGACAGCCGGACCGCCACCGTGCTAAGTCGCGCTCCAGACGCTTGGTCTTCCCTCGCGCATCCGCTACCATTATCGATGCTTCGCTTTAAGAAGCGCTCTCATTCCTTGCCAGGAGAATCATAGCCGTGGCCACTCATTTTCGAACCCTCCTCATGGCGGTCGCGATGCTCGGTCTCGCCGCGCCCGTGTCGTTCGTAGCCTGCGGCTCGAACGACACCAACACTGTTCCCTCGCCGACCACCACCAGCGGCGGGAACACCGGCGTCTGCCTCCTCAACAGCTGTAACGACGACAATCAGTGCGACGGCTGCCCCGACGGACGCACGAAGTGCCTGGTCAACGAGAACCGATGCGTCGCCTGCAACCCGGAGACGAACGAGGGCTGCGATGCCGGCGAGAAGTGCTCGTCCTTCGGCCTGTGCGTGCCGGACTCGGCGGCCTGCCCGACCGACAACAAGGGCAACCCGACTGTCAGCTGCACGAAGAACGCCGACTGCAAGGCGTGCGATCCGCAACACCAGGTCTGCGACACCAAGACGAAGAAGTGCCAGGCCTGCACCGCGACCAACACGCAGCACTGCCTCGCGAGCGACATCTGCCTCAACGGCGAGTGCTCGCCGAAGTGCCCGAAGAACTGCGGCACCGACAACGACTGTAGCCAGTGCGGTGGCCCCGGCAACGAGGCCCACGCCTGCAACAACCACAAGTGCGCCGAGTGCTCCGACACCTACAAGTGCGACGAGGGCAAGGGCGAGACCTGCGTGAACGGCGTCTGCACGCCGCCGTGCGGGATCCCGGGTGAGGTCTCGGGCCGCTGCACCGTCGCGGAAGACTGTCAGTACTGCGGCGATCCCGCGGCCGCCAAGAAGTGGGACTGCAAGTTCCCGGCTAACGACAAAACCCAGGGGTTCTGCGCGCCGCCCGCGAACGGCTGTTCGGACCTCGGCTCGAACGTCCTCGTGCTGCCCCCGCCCTTCGACCAGTACACCCAGACGTGCTCGAAGGATGACGACTGCGAGCAGGCGAAGGCCGGCATTCAGCTCAACGTCGGCAAGCTCATCCGTGACCTCGTCGGCAGCGACACGATCGACGTCGGCATCAAGAAGATCACGATCAAGGACGCATTCGTCACCTACGAGATGCCGCTCTGCGCGAGCGTGAAGATCAACGAGACGCTCTCGTGCGGCATCTGCGTTCCCTGCAAGGAGGACGCGGACTGCAAGCCGATCTCGGTTCAGCCGCTCATCGTCGATCTCTTCAAGGGTGACGCGATCGCGACCCTCGCGGGGATCGTCCTCGTCCAGACGCTCTGGGGCAAGGACCAGGCCCCCGAGTTGCACTTCTACTGCCAGCAGGTGGCCAACGGCTACGGCGCCTGCCTACCCTGCGCCAACCCGACGGCAGCGTGCGGCAAAGGCGGCGGAGGCGGCGGCAGCGGTAAGTGCGACCACGACAAGTGTGACGAGGGTGGGCCGCTCGACCCCAAGTGCGGCACGTGCGAGGCTGCGGTCTGCGCCGCGGATGACTACTGCTGCACCGTCGAGTGGGACTCGCTGTGCGTGAAGGAAGCCGACAAGCAGTGCAAGAACGTCTGCAGCGGCGGCTCCTGCGCCTCGCACGACGAGTGCGTCGCGGGCATCGCGCTCGACTCGACGTGCAGCCCCTGCACGAAGGACGTCTGCGCGCAGGACAAGTACTGCTGTGACAATGAGTGGGACTCCCTCTGCGTGAGCATCGCGAAGTCGAAGGCCAGCTGCGGCTGCATCTGAGCGGTCGAAGGCGCCACACCAGCTCCCCTCGCAGGTGAGCCGGTGACGAAGCGGGCTCCAGGAGAATCCTGGGGCCCGCGGCGCTTTGTGGCCCTGCTATGCTCGGGGGCTCGATGCGTCTCGCCTCGCTCACCGTCGCCGCGCTACTCCTCGCACAGGCCGAGAGCGCAGCGGCCTTCTGCCGCAGCACCTCGTGCGTGGGGGACTGCGAGCGCGACTTCGACGGCTGCAAGGTTGAGGGCGCCCCGCTCTATTGGCCAAGCCTCTGCGTCGGCTTCGCCCTCGACGCGCAGGCGAGCGAGCACATCACACTCGACGTGGCCCGCGAGGTGGTGCGCCGCTCGGCGACGACCTGGAGCTCGCTCGAGTGCCCGAAAGGCGAGGCCACGCTGGCGTTCGTCGAGACCGAGCCCTTGCCGTGCCACGTCGCCGAGTTCCTCCCCGACGGGCCGAATGTCAACGCGATCCTCTTTCAGGACACGCAGTGGAGCTACAAGAGCGCAGATAACTCGCTCGCGAAGACCACCGTCACCTACGACAAGACCAGCGGCGAGATCTTCGACGCCGACATCGAGCTGAACCACGCCTACAACGAGCTCACGGTCGGTGACGAGGAGGTCGTCTACGATCTCGAGTCCATCGTGACCCACGAGCTCGGGCACTTCCTCGGCCTCGATCACTCGCTCGACTTCGACGCGACGATGAACGCATCGTACAACCCCGGGACGATCGAGCTCCGCACCGTCGAGCAGGACGACGTCGCGGGGGTGTGCGCGATCTACCCGCCCGGGCGCGCCGCGACCTGCGCTCCAACGCCGCGCGGCGGGCTCGCCGAGCGATGCGGCCCCGACGACGAAGGCGGCTGCTCTGTCGCTCGCTCCGCGGCCGAGCTCGACGTTGCGCCAAGCGTCCTCTTCGGTGTCGTCGCGGCCTGCGCGATCGCGCGATGGCGCTTGCGGCGGCGGCGAGGTTCACGCTAGCTCGCGAGCCGATGAAATACCGACAGCTCGGAAGCACCGGCGCCCGCGTCTCAACCGTGTGCCTCGGGGCGATGACCTTCGGCGAGGCCGACGACAAGAGCTTCATGCATCAGGTCGGCTCGAGCGAGGACGAGTCTTTCCGGGTGCTCGACCGCGCCTTCGAGCTCGGCGTGAACTTCGTCGACACCGCCGACATCTACGGCCAGGACGGCCTCAGCGAGCGCGTGCTCGGCCGCTGGCTCGCCGATCGAAGGCAGCGTGACAACGTCGTGCTGGCGACCAAGATGCGCTTTCGCATGCACGACGGGCCCAACGGAACAGGCGCCTCGCGCTATCGCATCGCCCGCACCATCGACGCGAGCCTCGAGCGGCTCGGCACCGACAGAATTGATCTCTATCAAATTCACATGCAGGACGCTTCGACGCCCGACGAGGAGATCCTCCGCGCGCTCGACGACGCCATCCGTGCGGGTAAGATCGTCTTTGTTGGCTGCTCGAACTACGCCGCGTACCGGCTCGTCGGTGCGCTCCACGCGGCGCGTGAGTCCCACCTCTCGCCGTTCGTGACGCTCCAGGCCCAGTATCACCTCGCCTGCCGCGATCTCGAGCGCGAGCACGTGCCGCTCTGCCGCAAGTACGGGGTCGGCCTCTTGCCGTGGTCGCCGCTCGCCGGCGGCCTCCTCACCGGCAAGTACCGGAAGGGCCAGCCGGCGCCGACCGGAAGCCGCATGGCGAAGTGGAAGGAGCGCTACGATGGCTTCGACCGACGCCCGCAGAACTGGGACATCGTCGAGACGCTCGTCGCGATCGCCGCGGAGGTCGAGCGCCCGGCGAGCCAGGTCGCGCTCGCGTGGCTCCTCGCAAAGCCGGTGGTCTCGTCGGTGATCTTCGGCGCGCGCAACGTGACGCAGCTCGAGGAAAACGTTGGCGCTTCCGACCTCGAGCTCTCCGCCGAACAGGTCCGTCGTCTCGATGACGCGAGCGCAATCGAGCTCGGGTACCCGTACGACTTCATCCGCCGCATCGACGGCACGTGGTGAGGCGCGCAGAATCGGCATGCCGCTCCACCACGCGTTGCTCCTCGGCCTCGTCGAAGGTCTGACCGAGCTCCTGCCGGTGTCCTCGACCGGCCATCTCATCCTCCTCGACGCCGTGCTCGCGCACGAGGGTGAAGCCGCCAAGACGCTCGACATCGTGATCCAGCTCGGCGCCGTGCTCGCCATCGCCCTCTACTTCCGGGCGCGCTTGACCGAGCACGCCCGTGGGGTCCTCGCGCGACGCCCCGAGAGCCTGCGCCTCGCGAGCGCCCTCGCCCTCGCCTTCCTCCCAGCTGCGGTCGTGGGACTCGCGCTCCATCGGTGGATCAAGGCGCACCTCTTCGGACCGGGGCCGGTCGCGCTCGCGCTCGCGCTCGGAGGCGTCGCCATGCTCGCGGCCGAACGCTGGCAGCGCAGCCACCCGGGAGAGAGCGGTCTCGAGCGCGTCACCTGGCGCAGCGGCCTCGTCATCGGCCTCTGCCAGTGCCTCGCGCTGTGGCCGGGGGCGTCGCGGTCGATGACGACGATCGTCGGCGGCAAGCTGTGCCGCCTCGACACGCGCACGTCGGCCGAGTTCTCGTTCCTGCTCGCGCTCCCGACGCTGGGCGCGGCGACGCTGTTCGACCTCGCAAAGAACGGGCGTCTCTTGCTCGAGCTGCCTGGAGGCGCGAGCGCCCTCGCGGTCGGCACCGCGGTGTCCTTCGTCGTCACCTGGCTCGTGCTCGACCTCTTCTTAAAACACGTTCCACGGCTCGGCCTCGCACCCTTCGCGCTCTACCGACTCGTGCTCGCCGGCGTGGTCGTGTTGCTCGGAGGCCACCTTCGTTAAGCGCTCCTGCCTCCTACGAGGTGAGACGACGCTTGGAATCACGCGCGGTTTTTGTCATCGTCGCGCCGCCATGAAGGAACCCCCGACGGACCAGCTCGGAAAGCGCTCGCTCGACTCGCTCGAGGACGGCGCGGAAGACCAACTCGAGGCGCTCTCGTCGCTCGATCCGCTGAAGACCGCGACCGCGAGCGCGCTCCTCGCCTCGATGGCGCGGACCTCGTTTGCCGGGCGTCGCATCGGCGAGGCGGCGGACGTCCTTCATCAAATGACGAGCGACGCCGACTGCAAGGTCGTCATGACGCTCTCCGGGGCGATGACCGTCGGAAAGATGTCGCTCGTCATCGTGCGGATGATCCAGAGCGGCATGGTCGACGCGATCATCTCAACCGGCGCGTTGATGTCCCACGGCCTCTCGGAGGGGATCGGCCTGCGGCACTTCAAGGTGCCGCCCGCGCTCGACGACGAGGCGATGTACAAGAAGGGTTACAACCGCGTCTACGACACGCTCGAGCTCGAGTCGAACTTGAACTCGGTCGAGGCCTTCGTGCGGAGCGTGCTCGAGACGCTCGACCCAAAGGACACGCTGACGAGCCAGAAGTTCTGCCGGGTCGTCGGTGAGGCGCTGCTCGCCGCCGGTCACCGCGACTCGATCCTCGGCGCAGCCGCCGAGCGAAACATCCCGGTGTTCATCCCCGCGTTCACCGATTGCGAGGTCGGTCTCGACGTCGCGACCTGGGCACTCCGACGAGCGCTCGCCGAAGGCGGAAGCGGCGCGACGCCCGAAGAGCTCTTCGCGTCGGACCGCGTGCCCGCGTACAACGAGTTCGGTGATCTGCTGACCTACGCGCGGTTCATCGGGACGGCGAAGCGCCTCGGCATCTTCACCGTGGGCGGCGGCGTTCCGCGAAACTGGGCGCAGCAGGTCGGACCGCTCTACGACCTCTTGAACGTTCGGCTCGGCCTCGATCTCACGCCTCCCCGCTTCCACTACGGCATCCGACTCTGCCCCGAGCCGGTGCACTGGGGCGGGCTCTCGGGCTGCACCTACTCCGAGGGAGTGAGCTGGGGAAAGTTCGTCCCGGAGAGCCAGGGCGGCCGCTACGCCGAGGTTCACTGCGACGCCACCGCCGTGTGGCCGCTCCTCGTGCGGGGCGTGCTCGAGCGGCTCGGCAAGGTCTGAGCGCGCGCGCAGGTCAGCGGCGGTAGCGAACGCGCGACGCGAACACCGTCGGGACGGCCCCGGGGCGGTCGAGGAGCGCGAGGTGCGTCTCAAGCGTCTCGGCCTCGTCGACGGGCGGCACGAACGCGAGCTCGATGCGTCGCGCCACCACCGCTCGTGCGGCGAGGAACGCGGGCTCGCTGCGCATGGGGGCGAGCGCGGCGCACCCGTCGAACCAACGCAGGTCGGCCATCGGCAGCTGCACGGCGCTGACGACGTGCGCGAGCGCGTCGGCGTGCCCCAGACTCGCGAGGATCTCGGCCATCAGCTGATGGAGGAAACACTTGCGTTGAGGCGGTCCCGGCTTCGCGAGGAGAAACTCGACGGTCCGCTCGATCTCGGCGATCGGGAGCGACCCGAGGAACGCACCCAGGAACATCCGCTGCATGCGGACGATCGGGATCATCACCTCCTCGGTGCGACGAAGGAAGTCGGCCGCAGCCGCGAGGTCCGCGCTCCAGACATGGTGGCGTGTCCGCAGCTGCGACACCTCGACGCTGCCGGGCGTGATGGCCTCGATGCGCCGGAGGAGCGACTCGGCGCGCTCTTCTTCGCCGCGAAAGAGGTGCTCGCGCGCCGCCGCGATGAGCCCGCCTATCTGCGTCTCGTCGAGCGCATGCGCCAGCTCGACGCGCCCGTCGCTGTCGAGCCCCGCCTCGAGCTCGATACGACCGAGCACCTCGTGGCTGAAGGCGTGGAGCGGATCGCGATCGAGGGCTCGGCGGAGAGCCCGCACCGCGTAGGCGACGTCGCCGGAATAATCTGCGATGAGCGCGTCTGCGAGGTGCGTGTCGGCGAGGTGCGGCGCGACCGCCGTCGCCCGCGCGACGGCCTCGACGGCCGCGTCCGCGACGTCGGCCGTGTCGGGCTCGAGGAAGGACCGGTTCCACAGGCGCACCATCGCGAGGGCGCGGATCGAAACCGCCTCGACGAGCTCGGGAGCCTCCGCGAGGACGGCGTCGATCTCGGCCACGACATCGCGCTCCTGGCCGATCCGGGTGAGACGTCGACGCGCGCGCGCGAGGCGCGCACCAAGGCCGCCGGGGAGGCTACCAAGGTCCGGGTGGCCGCGCGCGAGGCACAGCTCGCGCTTCGAAGGAGCGCCGACTTTCTCTGCGGCGATGCGCGCGAGGCCTCGAGCGAGCGAGCGCGCGTCCGGTCGGTCAGCCGGGTTCCGCGCGAGGCACGAGCGCACGAGCGCCGCGAGGTCGGGCTCGTCGGGCAACGGTAGCTCGGGGGCTGGCTTAAAGAGCCGCATGGTGACCCGCTCCATCGAGGTCTTCCCGGGGAACGGTCGCTCTCCGACGGCCAACTCGTAGAGGATCAGGCCGAGCGCGTAGACGTCGACGGCGCCGCCGAGCGGCTTGTCCTCGAGCTGCTCGGGCGACATGAAGTCGGGCGTCCCGGTGCCGAGCGCGTGCGCCCCGAACGCGCGCGCGATGCCGAAATCGATCAACACCGCGCGCGGCGTCGTCCCGTCGATGACGAGCACGTTGTCGGGCTTGAGATCGAGATGCAACACGCCGGCGTCGTGCGCCGCGACGAGGGCCGAGGCGACTTGCAATCCAATCGCGACGAGATCAACGACGGCGAGCCGCCCGCGGACGAGCCGCTGCCGCAAGCTGCTTCCAGGGACGTACTCCATGGTGATGTACAGTCGGCCGTCGTCGGTGCCGAGATCGAAGACGCGCGCGACGTTCGGGTGCGTCACCCGTCGCGCCATCGAGACCTCACGTCGCTGCGCCGCGAGTACGTCGTCCGCGTCCGTCCCCCGATGAGCGGCCTCGGAGACCACCTTCAGAGCGACGACCTCCTCGAGGAGCTCGTCCTCGACCCGGTAGACCGAGCCCATTCCGCCATCGCCGAGGTGTTCGAGTATGCGATAGCGGCCGGCGAAGACCTCACCTTCTCTCATCCCGCCGGCGTTCGTCATCAGGGTTCGGCGGCATCATGCCGACGATCGGAGCCCTCCACAATCGACCTGGGGGCGCGGCATTCGCTCGAGGAGCGCGCGCTCGGCGGCCACGGCCGGCACCAAGGCGGTCACTCGCGTGACTTCGCCTCGTTCCAGTAGCGGTCAAGCACCTCAAGCGGGAGCTTCCCGTGCTCGGCAAACCCGCCATGCTCGTCCTCGACGCGACGCTCGACGTGAGCGAAGCGTCGCTCGAATTTGCGCATGGTCGCGCGCAGCGCCGCCTCGGCGTCGAGGCCATGGTGCCGCGCGACGTTGACGATCGCGTAGAGGACGTCGCCGAGCTCGGACTCCATCGCCTCGCGCTCGCCCGAGGCTACCGCGCGATCGAGCTCTTCGAGTTCCTCGTCGACCTTCGCGCGCGGGCCGGACGGATCGGGCCAGTCGAAGCCGACGCGCCGCACCTTGTCCCCGATGCGCTGCGCGCGGACCAGCGCCGGCAGGCTGCGAGGGACGCCGTCGAGCAGCCCCCGACGCTCGGCCTTGTCCCTCCGCTCGCCGGCCTTGATCCGCTCCCAGTTGTCGAGCACACGCTCGGCTGCCCCCTCTCCTTCGACGATCACGTCGCCGAAGACGTGCGGGTGGCGACGTACCAGTTTGTCGACGATGCCGACAATCACGTCATCCGGCCCGAAGCTGCCGCGCGCTCGCGCAAGCTCACCGAGAAACACGACCTGGAGCAGCAGATCTCCGAGCTCTTCGCGGAGGTCATCGTGGTCGCCGCGGTCGATCGCGTCGACTACCTCGGCCGCCTCCTCGAGCACGTAGCGACGGACGCTCTCGAAGGTCTGCTCGCGATCCCAGGGGCATCCGTCCGGAGCGAGGAGCCGCTGCATCAGCTCCACGAGGCGCGGATACGTGGCGCCGCCCTGCTCGGCTAGCGCGGGTGATTTGACAGGTGAGAAAGGCCGGGGCACACGGTTCCTTACCACATGGCCGAAGCCATAGAGCCGCGCATCGAGCTCATCGGAGCCTCACGACGGTTCGGCGAACGCACGGCCGTCAAGGCCCTCGATCTCACACTCGAGCCCGGTCGGATCCACGCGCTCATCGGCGAGAACGGCGCCGGCAAGTCGACCGCGTTGAAGCTCGTAGCGGGTCTGCTCGCGCCGAGCGACGGGGAGGTGCTCGTCGGCGGCACGCGCCTCGACGAGGCGAGCCCGCGCGCGGCCATGGCGCGAGGGATTGGGATGGTGCACCAGCACTTCATGCTGGTCGAGCCGTTCACCGCGCTCGAGAACCTGATCCTCGGCGCCGAGCCCGTGCGCGAGAGCCCGCTCTCACGCCTCCCGTTCGTCGGCGCGCTCTTCGGCGGCGGTCGCCTCGACCTCGACGCCGCGCGACGCGAGGCCGAGCGGCTCGCCGCGGAGGCTGGGCTCTCGGTGCGGCTCGATGCGCGCGTCTCGGAGCTCAGCGTGGGCGAGAAGCAGCGCCTCGAGATCCTGCGGGTCCTCTTCCGAGGCGCGAAGGCGATCCTGCTCGACGAGCCGACCGCCGTGCTGTCGCCGCTCGAGGTCGGCGAGCTCTACGCGACGCTGCGACGCCTCGCGAGCCGCGGCGACACCGTCGCCGTGGTGACGCATCGCCTCGATGAGGTGGTGCGCTTCGCCGACGACGTCACCGTGATGCGGCACGGCGAGAAGGTGCACGCCGAGGTGCTCGACGGCGACGCGCGAGCGCACGAGGAGGCGACGATCCGAAGGCTCACCCGCGCGGTGATGGGCGGCGACGTCCCCGACGCGACGGCGCGCCGCCCGATCGCGGAGGACGCCCCGGTCGTCCTCGAGCTCACGGATGCTCGCGTCGACGGGACCGGCTCACGGGGGCTCGCGGGGGTGTCGCTCAGGCTCCGTGCCGGCGAGATCGTCGGGGTCGCCGGCATCGAGGGCAACGGCCAGCGAGAGCTCGTGACGGCGCTCGCGGGTGTCGCGCCGCTCGTCGCAGGTCGCGTCGCGCTCGATGGGGCGCCGCTCTTCACGAGCCATGGGGACGCCCCGTCGCGCGTACGCGAGGCGCGGCGGCGGGGCCTCGTCGCCGTCCTCGACGACCGTCATCACGACGAGCTGGTCCTCGACGCCACCGTGGCGGACAACTTGGTCCTCGGTGACCTCGGACTGGCGATGCCCGGCGCGGCCGTCGACGCCGACGAAGCCGCGTTGAGCTCGCGCCGCTTCGAGCGCTTCGCGGTCGAGCCGCGGGATCCCTCGCGGCTCGGTCGGGAGCTGTCTGGTGGGAACCAGCAGAAAGTGGTGATGGCGCGCGCGCTCGATCGCTCGATCCGGGCGCTCGTGCTGGGGCAGCCGACGCGGGGCGTCGACGTCGGCACGGCGAGAGTGATCCACGAGGCGGTCGCCGAGGTCGCAGCGCGGGGGGCGGCTGTCCTCGTCGTCAGCGCCGACCTGAGCGAGCTGCGGACGCTCTCGCACCGGATCGTGGTCCTGTCGGAGGGGAAGCTCGTCGCTGACCTACCGCCGACCGCGACCGACGAGGCGCTCGGGCGGGCGATGCTCGGCGCCTACACCGAGGCCCCCGGGGGAAGCCGCTGATGCAAGACTTGACCCTTGCCAAGCACCGCAAAACGTCACGAGGAGGCGTCGCGTGACCCGCCTCCTCGGCCCCGAGAGGCAGCGTCTCGTGTTCGCACTCGCGGGCGCGCTCATCGTCCTCAACGTGGTGAGCTTCACCTTCGGGCAGCCCCCGCTCGCGACGCTCACCCGCATGTGGCAGGGCACCTGGGGGACCCCCTACGGGATCGGGCAGGTGCTCTTCAAGGCGACGCCCCTGCTCTTCACCGGGGTGGCCTTCGGCGTGGCCTTCCGCGCGGGCCTCTTCAACATCGGCGCCGAAGGGCAGCTCGCGCTCGCGAGCCTCGTCGCAGGCCTCGCGGCCGCGCGTCTTGGGGGGGTGCTGCCCTCGCCTATCGCCATCCCGCTCGTCGTCCTCCTCGCCCTCCTCGTCGGAGCGAGCTACGCGGCGTTCGCGGGCGCCATGCGCGCTCGCTTGGGGATCCACGAGATCATCACGTCGATCATGCTGAACCGCATCGCCGATGTCGTCCTGCCCTGGGCACTCGCGATGGGGCTCAGCACCGATGGCGTACGCACGAGGACGATCGACGACGCCGTCCGCCTCGTGAGCCTCGAGCGGTTCGTCCCAGCGCTGCGTGGCAGCGCCGCCAGCGTCGCGTTTCCCATGGCGGTCGCGGTCGCCTTCACGGTCAATGCGTGGAGCCGACGCTCGAGGGCCGGCCGCGAGCTTGAGTGGATCGGCCAGGCTGCCTCGGTGTGCGAGGCGCAGGGCGTCGACGTCGCGCGACGCCGCCAGCAAGCGATGGCCCTCTCGGGTGCGATCGCAGGTCTCACCTGCCTCGGCACGGTGCTCGGCTACAAGGGCTACTACGAGCTCGGTCTGGGGGCCGGCGCCGGCTTCTCGGGGATCGCGGTGGCGATGCTCGGGCGAGGCGGCCCCGTTCAGCTCACCCTCGCCGCGCTGCTCTTTGGGACGCTGGCGCAAGCGGGCCTCGCGATCAACGCGCGGGTCCCGCGGGACGCGATGGGCGTGATCGAGGCGGTCGTCATCGTGCTCATGGCCGCGGCGGCCCATGCCTCGGCAAGGCAGGGAGCGTCGCCCTCGAAGCCGAGCCCGGCGGAGGTGCAAACGTGAGGCTCCTGTCGCTCACCACCGTCGCCGAGACGCTGCGGATGGCCGCGCCCTACGCGTGCGCCGCCGTGGCAGGCGTGTGGGCCGAGCGCGCTGGCGTGGTGCAGATCGGCCTCGAGGCGGTGCTGTTGTCGTCGGCCTTTGCCTCGGTGGCCGTCGCGCTCGCGACGGGCAGCATGGTCCTCGGCGTCTCGGGAGGCGTCGCGGTTGGCGTGGCGCTCTCGGTGCTGCACGCAGCGCTCGTCGATCGCACGCGGATCGACGCGGTCGTCGCCGGCATCGCATGGAATCTCCTCGCAGCGTCGGGCTCGCGCCTCGGGCTGCGCGCGCTATACGACAGCGCGTCGAACTCGCCGTCCATCGAGGGCTTCCGCTTTGGCCCGACGGGCAACGACGGCTGGCAGGTGCTCGCGCGGGTGCTCTGCGATCCGGTGAGCTGGCTCGCCCTCATCGCGATCCTGGTGAGCCCTTACCTGCTCGAGCGCACGCGGCTCGGGCTGCGCATTCGGGCCGTCGGCGAGAACCCGACCGCAGCGCGCGCAGCCGGCATCGAAGTGGGGAAGACGCGGCTCGTGGCGCTCGCGATCTCGGGCGCGATCGGCGCGCTCGGCGGCGTCCACTTGGCGTACGACCAGCATCGCTTCGAGTCGGGGATGAGCGCAGGTCGCGGCTTCATCGCACTCGCGGCCGTGGTGCTCTCCGGGTGGCTTCCCGGGCGCGCGGCGCTCGCCTGCGTCGCCTTCGCGCTGCTCGAGGCGATGCAGTTCGTGTTGCAAGATCTAGGGCAGGCGTCCCGGGCGGTCACCGTCGTGCAGGCGCTTCCCTACGTCGCGGCGCTGGTCGCCCTCGGCCTCGGCATCGGGAGGCGCTCGGCTCCTGGCGGGCTCGGCAAGCACGCCGAAGGGTGAGGATGCGAGCGCCGCCCCTCGACGAGCGCGGACTCGCGCGAGAGCACGTGGCGCTCGTCACGAGCGCTTGCTGCCATTCGGTACTGTCCCCGGAGCTCGACGGTCGGTTTGCGTTCGAGCGCTGGAGCCACGGTGCTCAGCGCTACTTCGACCACGATCTCTTGGCGCGCCCGCCCAAGAGCTACGACGCGGGCTGGCCGGTCGCGGACGCCGGCGTCGTCGACGTCGTGCGCGCCGACGGGGCACGACGCGGACGCGTGCTTGTAACCACGGCGCCGCTCGAGCGAGCGGGCGAGGTGCTCGTCGCCGCGCGCGCGGCGGTGGTCGCGATGGGCGGTGCGGGGTTCGACGCGCTCGTGGCCCGGACCCGCCGCGTGTGGCAGCTCACCGCGCTCGAACCCGCAGACGGCGGGCCGCACGGGGGTACAGAGGAGAGCGGCTCGGTCGAGCTCCTCGTCGCGGCGGTGCTCGCCTCGACGTTGCTCGGTCCGATCCTCGCCCCCGATGGCGCGCTGTTTGGAGTCAAGACGGCGCGCGAGCGCCTCGCACGCATGGCCACGCGAGCCCCACGCTAGCGCCGTCGCGCGCGACGTGCGGCTCACCAACCCGCGTTCGAAGGACGGATGGCCGCCGACGCGGTCGCAAGGACCACCTGCAAGAACCCCGTGTCGACGGCCGACGCGAAGGCGAGCTCACGGCCGTTCATCGTCACGTCGAGGCGCGGCGGAATGACGCCGGCGAAGGCCGTGAAGATCGAAGCGAGCGCCGACATTTGCTGGAATTCCTCGAGGCTGAGGCGGGCCTTCGTCGCCTCGTCCGGGCCCCGATAACCGAGCGCGCCCACCACATGAACGCCAGGAGGTTCAAAATTACCGAGGATCCTGAGCGTGGACAGACCATCGACGAAGCGAGCATGATCCGCGGCCGCGCGCGTCACGCCGTTCCGCTCGAGGTCGCCGACCACCGCGAAGGCGGCCTTGGGCTCGGCGAGCGTGGCGGTCATCCAGCCGGGGAGCTCCACCTCGAGCTTGCCCGAACGAAGCCGATCGAGCGCGCGGCGTAGCCCGGTCTCGTCACCGGAGAGCAGCGTGCGCGGCGTCAAGACGACGAAGCCCAGATTCCCCGCGGTGTAGAGCGTCCGACCGGCGTAGCGGGTGCGGACGAGCGGGGCGCCCGTCGAGGTCGTCGCGCGCGCCTCGGCGGCCCGCTCGATCGAGGCGACGTCGAAGCTTCCCTGAAGAACCGCACAAAAATCAGCACCCTGCATCGCATAGAAGGCGCCGTGGACACGCTCGACGTCGCGCGCGGCGTCAAAGTTCGACTCGCGGCCGAGCGGCAGGACGCGGCGGACGAGGGTCCCCGTCGCGGACGCGAGCGGAGAGCCGAAGAGCGCGCGTCCCTCGAGTCGACCGAGCACGAGCGCACCGCGCGGCAGGAGCCCGAGCGGCCGCGCGTCGATGTCGGCGGGCGCGACGCTCGGGGCCTCGACGAGCGTCAGGCCCTCGTCCCGAGGACGACAGCCGCCTAGCACGAGGAGGCCGAGGAGCAGAGCGAGGCGCCGCACGGCGCGACCGTACACCAACCGCGAGGCAGCGAGGGACGGGGCCTGCGCTACGGGTGGCGGGAGGCGACGGCCGCCAGGTGCCCGCCGCGTTCCGCCACCTCGACTTAACCAACATTCGAGCACTTGCGCGGGCATGCTCCTCGCTGGGGAGGGCCTCATGACCCGCCAAGCCCCGCTCCGTCAGGCCCACGCCACCACCGTCGCTCTCAACGCGCTCGACGCGAGCCTCGTGCGCGTCGAGGTCGACTGCGCGCGTGGCCTGCCGGGGTTTCACCTCGTCGGTCTCCCGGAGGCCTGTGTCCGCGAGAGTCGGACGCGCGTTCGAGCGGCGCTCCGGCACCTCGGCATCGATCTCAACGAGCACGCCGTGACGGTGAACCTCGCTCCCGCCGACCTGCGAAAGAGCGGGAGCGCCTTCGACCTCGCGATCGCGTGCGCGATCCTGGTGGCGCTCGGACAGGTACCGCGCGAGCCGCTCGAGGGGCTCGTGCTCCTCGGCGAGCTGTCTCTGTCGGGCGAGGTCACGGCCGTGCGTGGCGTGCTGCCAGCGCTGCTCGGCGCTCGAACGCACGGGAAGACGCGAGCGGTCGTCCCGCGTGCCAACGGCGCCGAAGCGCGCACCCTCGAGGGCATCGACGTGCGTATCGCCAGCACCTTGGATGAGGTCGCGCGTCACCTCCGCGGCGAGCCACTCGTCCGCGCCGAGGCGCTCGCCCCTTCAGCGCCCGCGCGCACCGAGCACGGCGGGGATCTCGACGAGGTGAGAGGACAGCTCGCCGCGCGACGCGCGCTCGAGATCGCGGCCGCGGGGCACCACAACCTGCTCATGCTCGGGCCTCCCGGGACCGGCAAGACGATGCTAGCCCGGCGCCTGCCCACGCTGCTGCCGGAGATGACGCGCGCCGAAGCGCTCGAGGTCACCGCGATCCACTCGGTGGCGGGGCTCCTCTCCGCAGCACATGGGCTCGTACTCGATCGCCCGTTCCGCGCGCCTCACCACACCTTGAGTGAAGCGGCGCTCCTCGGCGGTGGGAGCACCATCCGCCCGGGGGAGATCTCGCTCGCGCACCACGGCTGCTTGTTCCTCGACGAATTGCTCGAATTTCGCAAGCACGTGATCGATGGCATGCGCCAACCGCTCGAGGAGGGGCGAGTCACGATCGCGCGAGCGCGGCATACGGCGACGTTCCCAGCGAGACCGCTGCTCATCGCGGCGGTGAATCCCTGCCCCTGCGGCTACCACGGCACCGACGGGCCTCGGCGGTGTCGCTGCGCGCGCGACCAGATCGAGCGCTACCGGGCGCGCCTCAGCGGCCCAATCCTCGACCGGATCGATCTGCACGTCGGCCTGGCACCCGTCTCGATCGACGACCTTGCGGGCGGCGCCGTGAGCGAGTCGTCGGCCAGCGTCCGCGCGAGGGTCGTCGCCGCGCGGGCGATGCAGTGCGAGCGGCGCAGACACGGGGTCACACGGGCCGAGCGCAACGCCGAGCTGTCGAGTCAGGAGCTCGACCGTGTCGCGCCACTCTCGACGAAGGCGCGCGGCCTGATGGAGCGCGCGATGGAGACGCTCGGGCTCTCGGCTCGAGCCTTCGTCAGGGTTCGTCGGGTCGCCCGCACCCTCGCTGATCTCGAGGGGTCCGATGGCGTCGGTGTCGAGCACATCGCCGAGGCGATCGCCGCCCGTGCGCTCGACCGTAGCGGCAGCTCGCTCGCGAAAGCCTCGTGAGGACGATCAGGCGCTCAGGCCCCCTTGTTGGGGTCCCAGAGGAGCTCGGCGACGCCGGCGATGTGGCACACCCATCGGCTCCACACGAACAGCGCGTCGCTGAGCCGGTTCAGGTACGCGATGACGAGCGGGTCGACCTCAACCTCCGTCGCGAGCGCCACCGCGAGCCGCTCGGCGCGACGACACACGGTGCGCGCGACATGGAGGTCCGCGTTGAGCCGAGAGCCTCCGGGTAGCACGAAGGACCGAAGCGGGGGGAGCTCCTCGTTCATGCGGTCGATCTCGGCCTCGAGGAAGGCGACGTCAGCCGCGGTGATGCGCGCCTGCGACGGGTGGACGTCCTCGGGCAGCGTCGCGAGGATGCTCCCTGCGTTGAAGAGCTCATGCTGCACCCGGACGAGGATCGGGCCGAGCTCCGCGAGGGGCGACGTGCGCACGGACTCGGTGACGAGCGACTCGCGCGCCGTCCCGATGAAGGCGTTCAGCTCGTCGATGGTGCCATAGGTCTCGATCCGGAGGTCGCGCTTGCTCACGCGCTGGCCGCCGACGAGCGAGGTCATCCCGGCGTCGCCGCGCCGAGTGTAGACGCGGTTGATCGCGATCCGCGGCGCTTCGAAGCGCGCTCCAGGGCTGCTCTCCCTCTTTTCCATGCCGATGCGAGTAGGACCCGGGCCGCACGAACGCAAGCGCGATTGTGTACAGGGTTTTCGGCGCTCGCGGCCCGAGCGACGCTGTCAGCGCACGCACCGCCAGGCAAACTCACGCAGCCACGCCTTTCGGTTGGGCGCGATCACGTCGAGCTTCTCGGCGCGCTCGACGTGCCGCATGCCCGCGCCGTGATTCCCGAGGGCGCAGGACACCTTCGCCGCGAGGCGGAGCGCCTCGGCCTCGACGAGGGGGGGCAGCGGCCGCTCGAGGGCAGCCTCGAGCTCGTCTGCCGCGTGCGAGAAGCTGCGCGCGTTCACGAGCTGGCGGGCGATGAGGTAGCGAGGCACGCCGTCGTCGGGGGCGCTTATGCGCCACTCGCCGAGGCGCGCCATCGCGTCGAGCGGCTTTGGCGCCGACTTTCCATCCCCGAGCAGCAGCGCGCCCACGGCAACCCGCGCAGCGGGGACCTCGAGCGACGCCAGCTTCACCGCCACCGTCCGCCGTCGGTCCTCCAACAGGCTGCGCTCGAGCACCTCCCGGTAACGTGCGCGTGCCCGCTCGAAGTCCTCGGCTCGCGCATGAAGATCCCCCAGCCGCTCAAGGGCTGCGGTGCGCGCCCCGGGCGGAGCGCCTTCGGAGGACTCCAGCTCCTCGTACGCGCGTCGCGCCGCCGGCTGCATCCCAGAACGCTCGAGAATTCCCGCGAGACCGAGCCGGGCGCGGGTGCACCCGGGGTCGAGCGCGAGCGCCGCTTCGTAGCCCGCAAAGGCTTGATCCCAATCACGCGACTCAGCAGCCGTGGCCTCGACAAGCATTCGATCGACCGCGTGCGGACAGCGCCGCATGAGGACGCTCGGCATGTCGAAGCGTTGACGCGCCTCGACGAGCGCGGCGTCGCGAAGCGGCCGGGCGTCGAGGTCGGTCCACCATTCGAGCTCGAGGTCCGAGAGCTGCCGCCCCACGAGCGTCTCGAGCGCCTCGCCGCCGTACCAGCGCACCACCGTCGGGTCGCCATGCTCGCGGCGCAAGAACGACACGAACGAGCCCGCCGCGGTGTAGCTCGTCGACGACGCGCTCGCGAAGAAGCCTACCCCGAAGAGCCGCTCCAGCCGCGGCAGGAGCCCGAGCTTGCGCATCGCCGCGGCCCACTCGTCTGCCGACAGCTCGTCGTCGCGTGGCGCGAACGACTCCGCGAAGCCCTCGATGAGCCCGGGGTTCGGCAGCCACCCTCCGAGCGCCCCCGCGACCGAGAATGGGCCGCGCGCACGTCGGCCCGCGAGGACGTGCACGAGCTCGTGTCGAAGGACCGGGTGCGGATAATCCTCGACGACGAGGTAGAGCTCGTTGCGCCATGGCTTCGCGATCGAGGTGTGATGCGCGCCCATCAGCGCCTGCCGCTGCGTCTCGTCCCGGAAGAGGTAGACCGCCACGGGCTCCGAGGTGGCGACGCCGAGGGGAGACGAGAGCTGGGCCACGTTGTTGTCGCAGTCGCGCACGACGAGCGCCGCATCCTCGCTCGCTGCTTGGTCGTGGTAGACCTTGCAGAGCTCGCCCGCCGTCTCGACCGGGAGCGCCGCGCGGATCGACGTCGCGGTGTGCCAATGACCGAGCCGATCGCCGTAGGCGACGCTCGCGAGCGCAAGCCCCGCAGCGAGCCCTCCGACGAGCACAAGGCCGGGCGAGCCACGCCACGCGAACGAGAGCCGGCCGTCATCGCGTCGCTCGAGGTGCCCCGAGAGCGCGAGCAGCGCCACGAGCGTCGCGAGCGAAGCGGCGCGGTAGGTCCAGAGCCCTGCGGTCGGGATCACCGTGTCGTAGAGCGCGCCCGAGAAGAACCCGACGAACGGCTCGAACGCGAAGATCGCCGGCGTCCCGTAAAACATTCCGACCGCGAGGAGGAGCGACGCGAGAGGGCCCATCAACGCAAACACGACGACGGCCCCACGCGACGCCGCACCGCGCCGAAGCCAGCCGAGGACGAGCGCCGCTACGGTCGCCCACTCCGCCGCAACGAGGAGCCCCGCCATCGGTCCGAGCACGAACAGGGTGAGCCCCTCGACCGGCTCGCACAGCCCCGTCCGGACACCGTGGACGAGCGCGACGACGGTCGCCGCGAGCGCGATGAGGCTCGCCGCGCCAAGCGAGCGACGAAGGGACGCGAGCGGAGGTCGCGAACTCGCGCGAACGTCGAGTCCGACCCCGATGGCGACGATCGGCGGTGCGAGGAGGCCCGCCACGAGGGCCAGCTCGTACCCTGGTCGCCCGAGCGGCTCAAACCAGCCGAGCCCGAACAGCAGCACGGCGACGGCGAGGCCGGCGCGCGCGAGCGGACCGTCGACCCGGCGCCACCAAGCGACGAGGCGCGCCCGACGGCTCACGTGCCCGACGGGGTGGACTCTTCGTCGAGGGACTCGGCCGCCGACGCCGGCGGAGCGAGCACGAGCGGCAGCACCTCGTCCACCGAGCCGACGAGGTGCACCGTCAGCTTCTCGAGGACCTGTGCGGGCACTTCGTCGAGCTCACGGCGGTTTCGCTCGGGGATCAGCACCTCACGGACGCCGGCACGATGGGCCGCGAGCAGCTTTTGGGTGAGCTCGTCCACCTCGAGCACGCGCCCACGAAGCGAGATCTCACCGGTCATCGCGACGTCGGCGCGCAGCGGGCAGTCGAGCGCGAGCGACGCCACCGCGGCGAACATCGCGACGCCCGCGCTCGGCCCATCCTTCGGGACGCCGTGCTGCGGGATGTGAAGGTGAAGGTCGATCGACGACATCCAGTCCGGCGCGAGGTGGAGGCTCTCGGCCTTGCTGCGGACGTACGAGACCGCGGCCGCAGCAGACTCCTGCATCACGTTTCGCATGTTGCCGGTGAGGCGAAGGCCGCCCTTACCGGGCATCTTGCTCGCCTCGACGTACATGAGCTGGCCGCCTTCGCTCGAGGAGGCGAGCGCCGTCGCGACCCCGGGCTTCAGCTGCTTCTCGGCGTCTTCTTGGCGGTAGCGAGGCGCGCCGAGGACGGCCTCGACGTGCTCGGGCGTAACCTCCTCAAAGAAGCTCGCCGAGGGGTCGTCCTTGCGGCGCTCGACGAGCGCGACGGCGGACGCGCGGCACACCGCGGCGACTTGCCGCTCGAGCGAGCGAACGCCCGCCTCTCGCGTGTAGCGATCGACCAGCGCGGCCAGGCCTGCGTCGGTGAAGTCGACCTGCTCGGTGGTGAGCCCGTGGCCCTGGAGCTGCTTCGGCACGAGGTAGTCGCGCGCGATCGCGAGCTTGTCGTTGCGGGTGTAACCGGGGACCTCGATCACTTCCATGCGATCGAGGAGCGGATCGGGGACGCCGCGCAGCGAGTTCGCGGTCGCGATGAAGAGCACCTGCGAGAGATCGAACGGCAGCTCGATGTAGTGGTCCCGAAAGGTCGAGTTCTGCTCGGGGTCGAGCACCTCGAGGAGCGCCGCCGCCGGATCGCCGCGCATGTCAGAGCCCATCTTCTCGAGCTCGTCTAGGACGATGACCGGGTTGCGGGTGCCGGCGTTCTTCAGGGCGCGAATCACGCGTCCTGGCAGCGCCCCGACGTAGGTGCGCCGATGGCCGCGGATCTCCGCTTCGTCGCGAACGCCGCCGAGGGAGATGCGCTCATAGGCACGCCCCGTCGCGCGCGCGACCGAGCGACCAAGCGAGGTCTTGCCGACGCCAGGAGGGCCGACAAAGAGCAGGATCGGCCCCTTCATGTCCTGCCGGAGCTTTCGCACCGCCGAGAACTGGACGATGCGCTGCTTCACCTTCTCGAGGCCGTGGTGGTCCTCGTCGAGGCAACGTCGAACGGTCGCGACGTCGAAGTCGTCCTTCGTGGTCTTGGACCACGGCAGATCCGCGAGCCACTCGACGTAGCTCCGCGCGACGTTCGCCTCGGCGGACTGCGGCGACATCGTCCGAAGCCGCTTCAGCTGACGCCGCGCGACGTCGAGCACCTCGTCGGGCGGGCGCGACTCGAGCAGGCGCAGGCGCAGCTTCTCGAGCTCGTCCTCCTCGTCCTCTTCGCCGAGCGCCTTCTTAATCGACGACATCTGCTGGCGGAGCATCTCCTCGCGTTGCGAGCGCGACATCTCTTCCTCGACCATCGAAGAGATCTCCTTCTTGACGCGAAGCACCTCGAGCTGCGGCGCCACCATCGCCAGCACCAGCTTGACGCGCTGCTTGACGTCGAGCGCCTCGAGAACCTTCTGCTTGTCGGCGACGGAGGCCTGGGTCGGCGGGAAGTTCGAGGTGATGAGATCGGCGAGCGCCGCGGGCTCGCGCACGTGATCGAGAATGCCCGCCGTCTCGCGAGGCAGGTTGGGCATCAGGCCGAGCACCTCGCGCGTCGACTCGCGGAGCGTCGCGCCGAGCGCCTCGAGCTCGACGTCGTTGCCGCGTCGGTCCCCGAGCCTCGCGACCCGCGCCCGCATGTAGGGCTCCATCGACACCGCCTCGAGGAGCTCCATCCGACCGAGGCCGTTTAGCACGACCGAGTAGTTCGACGGGCCGAGTCGGATCACCTTCACGACGCGCGCGATCGTCCCGACCCGGTGGAGCTGGTCGAAGTTCGGCTCATTGACCTCGGACTCGCGCTGGCTCACGACGCCGACGAAGGCGCGCTCCTGCCCGAGCAGCTCCTGCACGAGTCGGACGCTGCGCGGCCGCCCGACGTTGATCGGAACGACCGAGGTCGGGAACAACACCGAGTTGCGCAGCGGCAAGATCGGGAGCGCTCCCAGCATCGCGTCGATGCGCTGGCTGTCCGGCCCAGAACCCATGGGGCCGAGCGTAGTACAAGCCCGCGCGCCCGGCCATTCGTCGTCACGCGCGCGCCGGCCGACCTTTGTGCTAGTCACCTCCCTCGTGAAGCGCGGTACTCGGATCATCGGTCGCTCAGCGCTGGTGCTCGGCCGCGCGTTCGGCTGCGCGGCGTTGGCCTTCGGCTGCGCGGCGTTGGCCTTCGGCTGCGCGGCCCCCTTGCCGGCGGCGCCGACCGGCCCCGCCGATGCGCTGGCTGCCTACGCGCGCGCCCTCGCGAGCGGGCGCGCCACCGACGCCTATCGGATGTTGAGCGACGAGGCTCGCCGCTCGATCACGCTCGACGCCTTCACCCGCATGGTGCGGGAGAACGCCGACGACGTGCGAGAGCTCGCTCGAGCGCTCGGGCGCCCCGCGAGCGTGCCGGTGGTGACCGCGCGCGTCCAGGCTCCGACGGGCGAGAGCCTCGAGCTTGTCCTCGAGGACGGCGCGTGGAAGCTCGACGGCCTCGCGCTCGATCGCTACGGCCAGGCGACGCCGCGCCAAGCGCTCGAGGGGTTCTTGAGGGCCTACGAGCGCGGTCGCTTCGACGTGATCCTTCGCTACGTCCCGGACGAAGAGCTCGAGGGCCGGCCGACCACTCCGAGCGAGGCGCGCGAGCCTCTCACCCCGGAGAAGCTCCAGCAAGCGTGGACCGGGCCGCAGCGTGAGTCGATCGACGCCATCGTCCAAGCAATCCGCGCCGCGCTCCCAACCGCCATCATCGAGGAGACGCAGGACCGCGCCGCGATGGCATACGGCGCGGGGGGTACGGTGTCGTTCGTGCGCGAGCGCGGCCGCTGGAAGCTCGCCAATCTCCGCTGACGCGGCTCTGCCGACGGCCGGTCAGCGGATCGCCTCGAGCACCATCGGACGAGGTGCCGGGGCAGCGTCGCCAACCGTGAACGCGCGCCCAATGCGCTCCTCGAGGCGCGCGGCGGCTTCCTCGGAGCGGACGTGCACGATCGCCAGCGGCTCGCCCGCGGCGATCGTCGCGCCGACCTTCACCGCGAGCTCGATGCCCACCGCGTGATCGATCGGCTGATCCGCGCGCGTCCGACCGGCTCCCATCGCGACGCCAACGAGACCGAGCTCTAGGGCATCGATCGACGCCACGACGCCGCTAACGGTCGCCCTCACCGGGACCCGCAGCTCCGCCGACGGCAGCCGCTCGGGGTGCTCGACGACGCGGGGGTCCCCGCCTTGAGCCTCGATCATTCGTTCCATCACGCGGGCCCCCTCGCCGCTCGCGATCGCCCGCCGTAGCCGCGCGCGCGCCTCGCCCTCCTCCAAACCGAGCCCGTTGCGAAGCATCTCGACGCCGAGCGCGAGCGTGCACTCGAGGAGATCCTCGGGGCCGCCGCCGCGCAGCACCTCGAGCGCCTCCCGCGTCTCGATGGAATTGCCAATCGTCAAGCCGAGCGGCTCATCCATCGGGGTCAGCAAGGCGCTGACGCGCTTGCCTGCCCCCCGGCCGACGCGGACGAGCGCGTCGGCGAGCTCGCGCGCGCGCCCGAGGCTCTTCATGAACGCGCCGCGCCCGACCTTCACGTCGAGCACGAGACCGTCGATGCCCTCGGCGAGCTTCTTCGAGAGGATGCTCGCGACGATGAGCGGCACGCTCTCGACCGTCGCCGTGACGTCGCGGAGCGCATACATCCGCTTGTCGGCGGGGGCGAGGCGCGCGGTCTGCCCGATCATGCAGACGCCGACGTCCTCGACGATGCGACGGTAGCGCTCGAGGTCGAGGTCGACCCGAAATCCAGGGATCGCCTCGAGCTTGTCGAGCGTCCCGCCGGTGTGGCCGAGGCCGCGCCCCGAGACCATCGGCACCGCGACGCCCGAGGCCGCGACGAGCGGCGCGAGGCACAAGGACACCTTGTCACCGACGCCGCCGGTCGAGTGCTTGTCGACCTTCGGCCGAGGGATGTGCGAGAGATCGACCACATCGCCCGAGCGGAGCATCGCCTCGGTCAAGGCCACCGTCTCGTCCGCGCTCATCCCGCGAAAGAATACGGCCATGAGAAAGGCGCTCATCTGGTAGTCCGCGAGGCGGCCGTCGCCGAGCGCCGTGACGAGGTCGCCGACCTCGCCCGCCGTCAGCTCTCCGCCGTCGCGCTTTTTTGCGATCAGCTCCACCAGGTTCATCGTGGTCATGGGGTTCCTCCGCGCGCCCGAACCCGGGCGAGACCGAGCATTCTGCCGATCCCAAGGCCCAGTTCCAAGTTACGTCGCCGCGACGGCGCGAGGCGGGGCGGACAAGTCACCGTCGAATTCGTGACCGAAGATTGCGCGGCTCGAGCGGCCGTCCTAAGGTCTCCCTCGTGATGAAGATCTCGACCGTCTTGGCGGGCGTCGCGTTCGCGGCGTTCCTAGCGTGCAACGACAAGCCCGCGGACGCGAGCGCCTCGGCGCCGACCGTGACCGCGCTGCCGCAAGCCTCGACCTCGGACGACGCTATCGCACTCGGCAAGACCTACGACTGCGGCGGCAAGGGACAGAAGCCCTGCCCGATGCAGGGCTGGATGAAGTCGGTGCTCGGCGCCGCAGCTGGGAGCGGCGACGCAAAGCAGCTCGCGAAGGCGCTGAAGGAAGTGGCCTCGAAGCCGGTCGCCGGGTTCGACCAGTGGGTGGCGATCGCGAAGGAGGGCGCCGCGAAGGCCGACGCGGGCGACATCGATGGCGCGAAGCAGTCGTGCAAGAAGTGCCACTCGCTCTACCAGAAGAAGTACCGCGAGGAGATGCGCGACCAGCCCTGGTGAGCCTCGCTCGCCTCACGGCATCGCCGACGCCGTCACGTACCTCGAGGGAGGCCGCGCGACGGCGTTGCCCACTTTGTCGATCGACGACCCGAGCTCCGCGCCTCCTCGGCGGGTTCCATCCCGACGGTGAGCCGGGGCGTGTCCGCGGCGGTGGTCCCGCGACCGTGGAACGCCGACGCGAGCGTGCGTCAATCGAGCCCCTCAGGGCGTGAGGCAGAAGCGGTTCAGCTCCTCGATCAGCGGATCTTCCTTCTTGACCACGTCGTCCATCCGCGCCTGCAGCTTGGTGGATTTCTCGACGTCGACCGCGTCGACCGCGTCGGCGAGCTCGCGCGCGGCCACCGCGATGTCCTTCGTGAGCTCGAGGTAGCGCTGCGACAGCTTCTGGAGCTCCGGCGTCGACAGCGGCACACCCTCCGCCTGCTTTCCGATCGCGACCATTTCGGTCGCGAGGGCGCGCAGCTCCGCGACCGATTGCCCGGCCTCGGGCGTCGCGCCCATCGCCTTGTGAACGCGATCCACGCCGTCGTTCACCGCGGTGACGAACGCCTTGCACTCCTCGATCTTCTTCTTCGGGCCGCACGCCGGGGCCGCGAGGAGGAGCAAAGAGACGAGGCCTGCCGAGCGCGTCACGTCCGCACCCGCCAGTTGGCCTCGAAGGTCTTGCCAAGCTCGTCCGCGGTCGGGTCGGTGACGATGATCTCCGGGCGCCCGTCGCGCGCGACGATCACGACGTTCTGACGAAAGACACGACCAAAGGCGATCGCCTCGTCGCGATCCATGCCGTGCGTGAGCCAGGCGGGCTCACGCCAGACGCTGTCCTTTGCCTCGGCCTCGTAGCCGACCGCAGGCTCGACGCGGTAGCAGCCGAGGATCAGCATGTCGCGCATCACGAGGTGACGGCCCTCGTTCACGCGCCGCGGGAGCAGCATCGAGCGCGGGTTGTACGCCGTCAGCAGGGCGAACGACGTGCGGAGGAGCTCCGGCAGCGCCTCGCCGTCGCGCACGGTCTCGCCGTCGAGCGACACTCGAACGATGCCCCCCGGAGTCGGGAGCTCGTAGAGGGTCGCGTAGTAAGAGCGGAGCAGCGCCTGATCCATCGAGTCGCCGGGACCGTACACCAATTCGACGCGCAGAGGACCCGCATTCGGCCGTCGCGCGAGCCCGCCCGCGCCGTCGCGATCGAGCCCGGCATTTGCGTGCGACGGACGGTCTGGTAAGCGCTCTCAGCGATGATTGAGGTCGAGCACCTGTCGAAGAGCTACGGCGCCGTCGCTGCGGTGCGCGACCTCTCGTTCCAGGTCGAGAAGGGCCAGGTGGTGGGCTTCCTCGGTCCGAACGGCGCCGGCAAGTCGACCACGCTCCGGATCCTCGCAGGCTTCCTCGGCGCCTCGTCGGGGCGGGTCCGCATCGCGGGCTTCGACGTCGCCGAAGAGCCCCACGAGGCGCGCAGCCGCCTCGGCTACATGCCCGAGACCTCGCCGCTCTACCCCGAGATGAAGGTGCGCGAGTACCTCGCGTTCCGGGCCGAGCTGAAGGACGTCCCGCGCGCTCAGCGCAAGCTCGAGGTCGGCCGCTGCCTCGAGCTCGCGCGCGTGAGCGACGTAGCCGAGGTGCTGATCGGTCACCTGTCGAAGGGGTACCGCCAGCGCGTCGGCATCGCCGATGCCCTGCTCCGCTCGCCGCCCCTGCTCATCCTCGACGAGCCCACCGCCGGCCTCGACCCTAACCAGATCCGCGAGGTGCGCGCGCTCATCGGCGGCCTCGGCGCCGAGCACACCATCCTCCTGTCGACCCACATCCTCTCCGAGGTCGAGGCGTCCTGCTCGCGCGCGATCGTCATCGCGAAGGGCCAGCTCGTCGCGACCGGCTCGATCGACGAGATCCGCGGTCGCGGACGACCCGAGGTGCGGCTCGTCCTCCGCGGCGCGCGAGACGCGGCGGCACGGGCCCTCGGCGCGAGCCCCGGCATCGCGTCGGTGGCGCTCGAGGAGCGGGGCGACCTCGTCTACGCGACAGCGACGCTCGCAGACGCCGAGCAAGGGGACGAGGCAACCGAGCGCCTGGTCGCGGCCGCAGTACGGGCAAAGCTCGGCGTACGAAGCGTGATGACCCACGCGGCGACGCTCGAGGAGGTGTTCGCGGACCTCACGCGCGAGGAGGCCGCCGCGCGCTCCGAGGTGGCGTCGTGAGAGGGCTCGTCGCCATCTTCAAGCGCGAGCTCTTCTCGCACTTCGTGACGCCGCTCGCCTGGGTCGCGATGACGGCGTTCCTGCTGCTGCAGGGGCTGCACTTCTTCCTCATCGTCCAGCATTTCGCCGGACAGCTCGACCTCAGCGCCGACGCGGGCCCGGTGCAGACCTTCTTCGGGCAGACGATGATGCTCTACCTTCCGCTGCTCTTCGTCTGCCCGGTGCTGACCATGCGCCTCTTCGCAGAGGAGCGACGCAGCGGCACCATCGAACCGCTGCTCACCGCGCCGATCGACACCGCGGGCGTGGTCCTCGGCAAGTACCTCGCGGTCGTCGTGATCTACGCGGCGATGTGGCTGCCCACCGCCCTCTACATGGTGCTGCTCGGGCGCTACGGCGAGGTCGACTGGCACGTCGTCGGGTCGGGGTACCTCGCAGTGCTCGCGATCGGCGCGGGATACCTGTCGATCGGGACGATGACGAGCGCGCTCGCGCGGAGCCAGCTCGCCGCGGCGCTGACGAGCGCGATGGCGATCATGGGCCTCTTCATGGTGGGCGTCGGCGAGTTCATCTTCCCCGAGGGCGTCGGGCGCGATCTCGCCGGGCACGTCTCGGCGTGGGCCCACATGAACGACTTCTCGCGCGGCATCGTCGACTCTCGGCGGCTGGTCTTCGACGCGACGGTGATCGCCCTGCCCCTCTTCGTCACGGTGCGCGCGGTCGACGCCTGGAGGCTCGAGTGAGCACGCCCGGGAGCGACCAGGGCGCCCCGAAGCGCGGAGCCGATCGCGCCCTCGCGGTGTCGCAGGCGCTCGGCGTCGCGGCGGCGATCGTGATCGCAGTGCTCGCCAACGTGCTCGGTGCGCGGCACTACTGGCGCTGGGACGTCACGGCCGACGGGCTCTACACTCCAAGCCGCGTCACCGAAGAGACGCTCACGTCGCTTCCCGAGCCGATCGAGATCTGGGTCCTGTCGAGCGACTCGGAGCCGATCACCCTGACGCTGCGCCACTTGCTCACGACGTATCGCGCGCGCACCGAGCGGCTCACCGTCCACTACGTCGACCCCGACGCGAACCCGGCCGCGCTCTTCGCGGCGCAGCAGCGCCTCGGCATCGTGGCGGGCAGGTCCGAGCATGGGCACGTCGTCACCGACTCGACCGTGGTGATCGTGCGCGGCGACCGCCGTCATTACATCTCGGCGGACGAGCTCGTGGGAGTCGAGCAAGGCGCGGAGATGCGCGTGCGCCCGCAGGTCGAGAAGGTCCTCACCGCAGGGATCCGAGAGGTCGTCGCGGGAGAGCCCGTCACCATCTGTGTCACCACCGGCCACGGCGAGCCGAGCCTCGACGCCGGCGGCGAGGACGGACTCGCGCCGCTTACCTCGCGCTTGACAAAGAGCAATTTCAAGGTCGTCCCGCTCCCACCCGCCACCGAGCTCGAGGGCAAGGACCCGATCTCGGGGTGCGCGCTCGTCATCGTCGCCGCGCCGAAGCAGCGGCTCTCGAAGGCCGAGGCGCTACGGCTCAAGCTGCACCTCGAGGGCGGCGGCAATCTGCTCGTCGCGACCGGACCGATCCCCGACGAGGCGCAGCGTGGCTTCCTCTCGCTCGGGCTCGAGCCGGTCCTGGCCGCCGGCGGACTGCGGCAGCGCCCCGAGCTCGTCTTCGAGCGCGCTCCCGAGCGACGCGCGAGCGCGGGCCAGGGCGAGATGTTCCTCGCCAAGCTCTCGGGTCACCCGGCGACGCGGGCCCTCGACGCCGCCGGCGACGCGCTCCCCGTGGTGGTCGTCGAGTCGAGCGCGCTCGAGCCCTCCGCGAACGCGAGCGGCGGCGACGCCACGGCCGCACGCCCGGAGCTGCTCCTCGAGACGAGCGCGGACGCGTTCGGCATGACGGACGTCTTCGCGTGGGCCGAGAGCGGCAAGGCACCGGAGCCGCGCCCGGCCGACAGCCGCGGCCCGTTGGGGCTCGGCTACGCGGTCGAGCTCCCCAAGCTGCGCAGCGGCGCCGACCACGGCCCGAGGCTCGCCGCGCTCGCGTCGACGAGCTTTCTCGCTGGGCGCAATTGGTCGAACCCCCAGCTGCAAGGCACCGCGCTCTTCGTCGAGAGCCTGGTCTCGTGGCTCGCGGCGAAGACGGTGGTCCTCGACATTCCCGAGAAGCGCGGGCGCCCGCCCGTCGGGCTGCGCATCACCGAG
The DNA here is from genome assembly GCA_016875405.1 of Deltaproteobacteria bacterium. Lineage (GTDB taxonomy): Bacteria > Myxococcota_A > Polyangia > Polyangiales > Polyangiaceae > SYFR01. The sequence continues at coordinate 172,014 of VGRJ01000002.1, forward strand.
GACGTGCTGAAGACGCTGCTCCTCGAGGTGGTGGTGCTGCTGCCGCTCGCGGTCCTCGGCATCGGCGTCACCATTCGCTGGCGACGCGCCGCGACCGAGGCCAAGAGCCGCGCTGCGAGCCCGAAGCCGGCGTCGACGGCTAGCCCCGCGGCGAGGCGGCGCGCGCGAACCGAGGCGACCGGCGACGTCGCGAGCGCATCGGCCGAGAATGCGCCGACCGCGACCAAGCCGCAGGCGAAGACCGAGCCGCAGGCGAAGACCGAGCCGCAGGCGAAGACCGAGCCGCAGGCGAAGACCGAGCCGCAGGCGAAGACCGAGCCGCAGGCGAAGACCGAGCCGCAGGCGA